>CAZVFQ010000047.1:0-21498 GCA_964626455.1 uncultured Desulfobacteraceae bacterium
TAGAAATTCGGGGACAGTATACTTTTTAAAATCCATTGCCCCGAGTTTACCGGTGGTATTTTCATTTTCAAAAAGTATACTGTCCCCGAATTTCTACATCATGAAAAACGGGTCCACGTCTATTGCTGTATAAACATCGCGTGAGGAAAAAACAGAGGGGTTTTCGGAAATCAACCTGTGCAGCAATTGCCGTATACTTTCCGAAGAGATCGCTTTTAATAGTATTTGCCAGCGGTAGCGGCCTGCAATACGTGTGACCGGCGCTTCTATGGGACCGAGGATCTGAACATGCCTGAATTTTGTCTCTCCGCTTTTCTGAAGCCTGTGGCATGCGCGTCCGATTTCTTCTGCCTGCTGCCGGGTTTTGTTTTTGTCACGGCCTGAGATTTTCAACTGCGTCATTCGGGAAAAAGGCGGGTATTGCAGGGATTTTCTGAATTTGATTTCCTGGTTGTAAAATGCCATGAAATCCTGTGCCCGAGCGGCCTCGATTGCGAAGTGATCCGGACTGTACGTCTGGAGAACCACCTTGCCGGGTGCCTGCCCCCTGCCCGCCCTGCCTGCCACCTGGGCCAGGACCTGGAAGGTCATCTCGCCCGCCCTGAAATCCGGAAACGAAAGGGAAAGATCCGCACATATGATGCCCACCAATGTGATGTTGGGAAAATCATGGCCTTTTGCAACCATCTGGGTGCCCACAAGGATGTCTATGTTCTGCTCACGCAGATCTTTTAAAATTTTTAACAGAGCGCCTCTGCGGTTGATGGTATCCCTGTCCATACGCGCTATTTTAGCTTCAGGAAAAAGAGTGCGCACTGCTTCCTCGAGTTTTTCCGTGCCCATTCCCAGTTGCTTGATAGAGGCCGAGCCGCAGGTGTCACACTTTGATGCTGCGGCCCGAAAATAACCGCACATGTGACATTTGTATATGTTAGCTTTTTTGTGAAGGGTAAGGGTAATATCACAGTGACGGCACTTTAATGCTTCGCCGCACTGGGCGCATACAGGGTAACTTGCAAAGCCCCTGCGGTTTAAAAAAAGCAGCACCTGCTCTTTTTTGCCAAGGGTTGCTTTTATATCTTCTTCCATCAGGGGCGTGATAAACCTGCGAGCACCTTTTAAGCCCTTGTGCTGGCGCAGATCCACGAGTTTGACCTCCGGCATTGCCTGTCTGTGAATTCGGCGTGTAAGGTTGAGTTCCCGGAATTTGCCCGAGGACACATTGTATATGGACTGCACTGAGGGGGTTGCGGAACCCAGCACGGCCACTGCATCTGTAAGCTTGGCCCGCACTACTGCCATGTCTCTTGCATTATAGTGAAGACGGCCTTCCTGTTTATACGAACTATCATGCTCCTCATCCACAATAATGACACCAGGGCTGACCACAGGTGCGAAAATCGCAGATCTGGCACCTATTACAACCGGCGCCTCTCCCCGCGCTATGCGCAGCCACTGATCAAATCGTTCTCCCCGGGACAGGCCCGAATGCAGCACTGCAACCAGTCCGCCGAACCTGGCCCTGAACCTGCGCTCAATTTCTGAAATAAGGGCTATTTCAGGCACCAGTATCAGTGCGGTGCGGTTCTGCTCAAGGGCGCGGGCGGCAAGGTGCATATAGACCTCTGTCTTGCCGCTTCCTGTTACACCGGCAAGGAGATAGGTGCAGAATCCTGATTTTACAGCATTTCCAGCCTCATATACGACTTTTTGCTGCTCTGCTGTAAGCCTTGGAGGAGTATCCGGGTCAACCGGCTCACCGAAAGGATCCCGGTAGACCTCCTGCTCGCTTATGCTTACGTATCCTTTTTTTGCAAGTTCGCGTATATGATTTGCAGCAGTGGGGACAATTTCTTTAAGCGAGTCCACAGGGGTTGTCGGGTTTTCGCGAAGGTAATTTAGAATCCGGAGTTTCTGCTCTGATAATTTGTGTTCAGCAATATCTGCATCTGAGAGTTCAGCACATCTGCGGGTTTTGGTGTGCACAGTCTGGGCGTAAATTTTATTTTCTTTTTCAAGCAGTCCCCTGCGCCGCATTTTTTCAAGAAGACTTCTGGGGATGTTTTCTCCTGTCTTTCTGCACAGCAAAGACCATTTGCAGGGGGCCTCACAGAGAAAACCCAGGATTTTTCTTTCCCTGGCGGAAAGGTCCTCGTTTTCAAGGGCCGCAACCCCCTTATGGGTCGTCTTGTAGACCGAATGTTCAGTGGGATTGATGCCCCCTGGCAGGGCCTCTGAAATGACCTCGCCCAGCGGGTGCATATAATAATCTGAAATCCAGCGGAAAAAAGGAATCATTTCCTCAGGAAAAAGGGGTGTGTCATCATCAATTACATCATCTACAAACTTTAAATCCCCTTTTTGCTCCCTGTTATCAGGACCTAGCACATAGCCCGTTATCCGGCGCGAGCCAAACGGCACAAGCACCCGCTTGCCAGCCCCGGCCATGCCCGACAGCCCGGCCGGAACTGCATATGTATAAGTGCCTGTCACCGGCATGGCCACGGCAATTTCAATTTTTTCATAATTTTGTGGCATCGTATCATTTTATCCGGATAAATATTGGTTATATCTATATCCGGATCAGCCGCCGTGTCAACCAGAGGGTGTGAAAGTTCTTTGTTTGCGCTTGAAAAATATTTTTTAAAAGGTAGAATGGATCTTTCACAAAAAAACGAGTGAGCGTTCGTTTTATTTTCTAATTCTGAAAGGAAAACATATTATGGCAGAAGAACTTTATCCGGGTCTGTACAGAATAGAGGTCCCGTTGCCAGACAGTCCGCTGAAATCTCTTAATTCTTACGTTGTCAGGGGAAACTCCCGCAATCTTGTCATAGACACCGGCTTAAACCGGGACGTCTGCAAAAAGGCTCTGACAGAAGGGCTGGCTGAGATTGGTGTGGGGCTTGATACTGTAGATCTCTTTATCACCCACCTGCATGCCGATCATTTCGGACTTGTAAACGAGCTGGCCAATCAAAATACCCGGATTTATTTTAACCGTCCGGATACGGAAATAATCGAAAATCCCAAGGGTCTTGAGCCGATGATCCAATACGGCGGAAAAAGCGGATTTTCCGAAGATATGCTGCGCGAGGCCTTAAACCAGCATCCGGCGCATAAATACGGTTCAAACTGGTCGCCTTCACTGAGCATGATAAATGACCAGGAACATCTTACGGTTGGAGATTATGATTTTATATGTATTCAGACCCCCGGCCACACTCCGGGACATACCTGTCTGCATGAGCCGGAAAAGGGAATTTTTATTGCAGGCGACCATGTTCTCTATGATATTACCCCGAATATCCAGTGCTGGTCCGATAATATAGATCCTCTGGGAGATTATCTCAAAAGCCTTGACAGAGTCAGGGATCTTTATGTAAAACAGGCGCTTCCGGGCCACCGCAATTTGTTTTCCGATTTCAGGGAGCGCATTGATACTCTGAAAAATCATCATTCAAAAAGACTCGAAGAGGTCGAAGCCATACTTGCAAAAACTTCTCCCACGCATGCCTTTGATGTTGCTTCGCAAATGACATGGGATCTTGTTGCAAAAAGCTGGGATGATTTTCCCACAGCACAGAAATGGTTTGCCACGGGCGAAGCGATTGCACATCTGCGCTACCTGGAAGCAAGAAAAAGCATCCGGCGGGCTGAAAACGAGCCTGTTATCCTGTATGAACCCGCCTGAATGAAAAACACAAATATGCCGGAAAAAAGCATGAAAACCGTTGACACACAAATGGTATCCACAAATGGTATCAGAGAAAGGCAAAAATGATCGGGAAAATTGAAAACTCTCCTCTCTATGGTATCGCCAACCCGGCAAGCATTGCCATATTCGGCGCATCAAACAAATACACCTCCATGGGAACCGGTATTTTGTCCTCTATTGTCCAGACTGGATATGAGGGCAGGATATACCCGGTTCACCCCTCTGAAAAAACAGTTCTCGGGCATGCGGCCTATCAGTCGGTACTTGATCTGCCGGAAACACCTGATCTGGCCATAATGGTACTGCCAACAAAGGTGGTACCCGAAGTCATGGAGGCCTGCGGACAAAAGAACATAAAGCACGCCATAGTGGTTTCAGGCGGATTCAGGGAAGTGGGAAAAGACGGGGCCGCGCTTGAAGACGAGCTGAAACGGATCGCTTCAAAATACGGCATCCGTTTTCTCGGACCCAATTGTATCGGCGCGGTCAACACCCATCTGAAATTTAACGCCACATTTCTGCCCTGCGACCATCCGGCCGGATTTATCGGCATGGCATCGCAGAGCGGAAGCTTTATAACCCAGATGTTTGCCTATCTTGGCAGATACGGACTGGGGTTTTCCACAGGGTTTAGCGTGGGAAACGAAGCAAATACAGATATTGTAGACTGCATGGAGTATCTGGCTGCATGTCCGGACACAAAGGTTATAAGCCTTTATATAGAAAGTATAAGGCAGGGCGAAAAATTTATCGAGGCTGCAAGGCAGATTGTTCCGAAAAAACCGATTGTGGCCTATTATGCAGGGGGTACAGAGGCGGGCCGCCGCGCCGGGCTTTCTCATACAGGAGCGCTTGCAGGTGATGACCGAATATATGACGGTGTTTTCCGCCAGAGCGGGGTTATCCGTGCATGGTCTATTGAAGAGCTTTTCGATATCTGCTGGTGCCTGGGAACATGCCCGCTGCCAAAGGGAAACCGGGTAATCGTTCAGACACATTCCGGGGGGCCTGGAACCGTTGCTGCAGACGCATGTGCGCGCAGCGGACTGCAGCTTCCCGGCCTGTGCGAGGACACAAAACAGAAACTGGCAGAATATGTGCCGCATACCGGAACCATGAACAACCCGGTGGATCTGACTTTTACCAGGCGGAACCTGGATTATTTCGTAAACATCCCCAAAATTTTAAAGCAGGACAAAAACGCGGATATGCTGCTTGTATATTTGATGATGCCGCTTCGCACGATAAGAATGGCCTTTGAAAGCATGGGCGTTGCCAATGATCAAATAGAAGCAGAGACCGAAAAATTCGTCCGGGAACAGAGCAGCCAGCTTACTGATATGATGACTGCATCTGAAAAACCCGTAATCGGGTTTTCCTATTATTCAGGGGAAAGCGCGTTTATACAAAGCCTCTATAACGCAGGCGCCCCGATTCTGCCCGGGCCCAACCGGGCTGCCCGGGCTATGGGGGCCATGCTTGAATACCGGCGGCTGCGGGAAAAAATTCCGGCCGGTTCCGGGTAAATACAAAATTCTGATATAAAAAACAAACCCTTTGACGGCAGGGTTTATTTTTCCGGTCCTCTTTCATCGATCGGTACATAGGGCCGGTGATTGGAGCCTGTATAGACCTGCCTCGGCCGGGTCAGCTTCTGTTCCGGGTCGGTCATGTTTTCCCGCCACTGTGCCATCCAGCCCGGAAGCCTGCCTATGGCAAACATCACCGTAAACATGTTTGTGGGGATCTGCATGGCTTTAAGCAGAATTCCGCTGTAAAAATCCACATTGGGATAAAGATTGTGTTCTTTAAAATATTGATCATTTACCGCCCTTTCTTCGAGTTCCAGGGCGATATCGAGCAGCGGATCATCTATGTTTAACCTGTCGAGCACTTCGTGTACGTATTTTTTCAAAATCCTGGCCCTGGGGTCATAAGTTTTGTAAACCCTGTGGCCGAAGCCCATTAGCCGGAAAGGATCATTTTTGTCCTTGGCGCGGGCCACCACCTTGTCCACGGAAAGCCCCTGTTCGTAAATTTCTGTAAGCATCTGGATAACAGCCTGATTTGCGCCTCCGTGCAAATCTCCCCAAAGTGCTGATATGCCGGCTGAAAGCGATGCGTAAATGTTGGTCCTGGCGCTTCCAACACTGCGCACAACCGAAGTGGAACAGTTCTGTTCATGATCAGCATGAAGTATCCAGAAAACATTCAAGGCCTTTACGAGTTCCCTGCGTACAATATATGGCTTAACCGGGGTATTGAACATCATGTGCAGAAAATTGGCACAATATGTATAGTCAGGCCTGGGATACTCAACCTTATGGCCTCTGGAAATCTTGTATGCCATGGCAGCCATGGTGCGCACCTTGGACAAAAGACGCAGCGCGGTTTGCTCAAATTCCTCGTCCGTGGTTATAAGTTCCGGATAAAAGCTTCTGAGCGCGTTTACCATCGCAGACAAAATTCCCATGGGGTGCGATGCCCGCGGAAAGTTCTGGTAAAAATTCTGCATGTCCTCGTGGACCAGGGAGTGGTCGTTTAACTGGACACTGGTGCGGTTTAACTCCTGCCGGGTGGGCAGATGGCCGTTTATAAGCAGGTAGGAAGTTTCAACAAATGAGGAGTGCTCTGCAAGCTCTTCTATGGGAACACCTCTGTATCGCAGTATCCCCTTTTCACCATCCATGTAGGTGATCATGCTTCTGCAGCTGCCTGTATTGGCAAATCCGGGGTCATACGTGATATATCCGGTATCAGCCCGCAAGCTGCGGATATCAACGGCCTTTTCTCCTTCCGTACCCTCTATTACCGGAAGTTCAATGATTTTTCCGTTTACCGTAAGGGTGGCTTTTTCGCTCATTGGCAAGTTCCCCCGAAAAACTGTTTAAAGTTCTGTCTTGTATTTTCAGTTAAAAAAGTCTATACTTAAAAAACTTGCAAGTTATTAGTTAATTGTTAATAGTTTAAGAAAAAAGTTAAACAATTTCAAATAGGTATAACCTTAATACTTCTGGACAGGTTGAATCTCGAAAAACGCAACTATTCCAGAGCGTTGTGCAAAAACTTTTGACTGTCAAGTTAAAAAAGCAGTAATTATTAATGCAATGTCTTTATAAAATCTATTTAAATACACCAGTTATCCGAAGCAGGTCAAGTATTTAATTTTCGGCTACTTTGTAATCTATAAGCTATAGAAGGGGGTTTCTGATGAGTACCAAAGCCGCAAAAACGTTTTTATGCCTGCTGACAGTTATTGCGTTGTTTTTTCCCGTCCGTGCGACAGCCCTGCCTCTGATGGATATAGAAGGCGCAGTTGGCGGCTGGAGGGTTTCACCCTCCGGGAGCATGGCCTATGCAGGTGAAAATCTCGACCTGGAAGATGATTTCAACTTTGATGAGGAAGATGAGATTTTCGGCCGACTTAAAATCAACACCCCATCCGTCATTCCAAACCTGTATCTTATGGCTACTCCCCTTGAATACAAGGCAACATCAACCCGTACGGAAACCTTCAAATTCGGCGATTATAAATTTAAAGCCTCAGCAGATTTCGAATCACGCCTGACCCTGGACCATTACGACGTGGGCCTGTTCTATAATATACCGCTTCTAAAAAGCCTTACCTTAAACCGGCTCAACCTTGAGGCAGGTGTTAATGCAAGAATCATAAATGCCGAAGCTGTGGTGGAACAAAAGGAATCTAACAGATACGAAAAAAAATCCGAAACCTTACCGATTCCCATGATTTATCTCGGCCTGGGCCTCAATCCTGTGGAACGCTTGGGCCTGGAGGCAGAGGTTCGCGGGATTTCATACAGCGACTATGAAATATTTAGCATGATAGGCCGTGTAAAGGTAAGGGCTGTGGGACCGGTATTTGTCTCAGGCGGATACAGGCATGACATCTATGACATTGAAGAAGACGACTTTATTATTGATGTTGATTTTTCAGGGCCGTTTCTGGAAACCGGCGTAAAATTTTGACGGCTTCGTAAAAAATTCAATATCTGCGTTGCGCTTCATCCCTCGAATTATTTTTGCCCGGATTTGCGTTCTGCTGTATTTTTCAGGAGTTCTTTTGCATGAGCCAGCGTGGTTTCGGTGATTGCCTCTCCGCCTATCATACGGGCAGTCTCCTCGATGCGGCCTGAATCGTCCAGCATTTCAATGGCGGTGGCTGTTCTGCCGTTATGGACGCCCTTGGTTATGCGGAAGTGGTGATCCCCGAATATTGCGATTTGGGCCAGATGGGTGATGCATATTATCTGGCTGGATTCTGCAAGACCTGCAAGCTTTCTGCCCACCACCTCGGCAACCTCTCCGCCGATCCCAGCGTCAACCTCGTCGAACACCACGGTTTCAACAAGCTCAGTATCAGCCAGAATAGCCTTTAAAGCAAGGATTATCCTGGAAAGCTCCCCGCCGGAGGCTATTCTGGAAAGAGGCCGCGGTGCTTCGCCTGGATTGGGGGCAATCATGAATATCGCCTGTTCTGCTCCCCGCCCGGATACAGCTTTTCCATCCATGCACAGCCATTCGGGAGTATCAGGGCCGGGCCGGTTTTCCCGAAAATTTACAGAAAACCTGGTGCCCGCCATTTTAAGGGACATAAGTTCGTCTTCCATTTTTGCTGAAAGGTCCTCAGCCGCGGCCCTTCGTTTTTCGGAAAGTTCTGCCGCAAGCCTGCACAGCCTTTCATGAGCCTGTTTCAAGTGCTCCTGTGTCTCTGTTATTTTTTCGTCGATATTTTCGATCTCTGAAAGCTCGGCTTCTATGTCATCCATGTATTTAAGTATTTGCTCAATCGAAGAGCCGTATTTTCTCTTCAGACGGTTTATGACATCAAGCCTTGATTCAAGCTCTTCTGTTTTTACCGGATCAAATTCAATTCCGTTCATATATCCGCGCAGCTGATCCACAGTATCTTCGATCCTTATGGCGGCATCAGCAAGGGACTCGGCTGCCGGCCCAAGTTGCGTATCTATTGCCGCAGCTTTTTCAATTTCTTTTCCCACCGATCTTAATCGCTCGGCTACAGCGCCTTCCCGGTTGTAGAGTTCCTCAATGCCGCCGCCGACGCTTTGATAAAGAAATTCCGCGTTTTTCAGGCGTTTTAAAGTCTGCTTTATACTTTCTTCCTCTCCCGGCGAAAGGTTTGCAGCCCGGATTTCCTCTTTCTGAAACCCCAGTAGATCAAGACGTTCCGACTGCCTTGATTTTTGTTCCTGCAGCGATTCAAGATTTTTTATAAGGGGCTGGATTTCATGATGGCATTCTGACAAGGCTTTTCGCAGATCAATAAGTCCCCCGAACCGGTCCAGGATATTTAAATGCTCGGGTTCTTTTAAAAGACGCTGATGCTCGTGCTGGCCGGAGATACCCGCCAGATTATCCGTTAGCCTTGAGAGAAGCTGCATGGTGGCAAGCCTGCCGTTTATATAAACCCTGTGCCTGTCATTCTTAGACAGAATCCTTCTGATAAGGAGTTCTTCTTCAGCGTCATAGCCCTGTTCGATCATGATTTGCACTGCTGTCCCGTTGGGCTCCAGGTCAAAAAGTGCTTCCAGCTCTGCTGTGTCCGCCTCTGTTCGAATCATGGCGGCATCTGCGCGGCTGCCCAAAAGAATGTTAAGGGCATTGATTATAATCGATTTTCCCGCGCCGGTCTCTCCGCTTATAATATTTAAGCCTTTTTCAAAACCGATCCGCAGATCATCGATGATGGCAAAATTTTTAATTGCGATTTCGCGCAGCATATTTATATCTTTTATTGTGCCGGATTAAGGTTGAGGATTCCTTGGTGTTTGATTTTTTTATAAAAAAATTGACCTGAACAAATTTATGACATAATATATTATCAAACGTATTTATTCTTTATATCCGAATCCTGCTTTATGTCAAGAAAGGCTGCCTTGCTGATCAGCCGGCCGGACACAGATACGGCAGGAAAGGGCATTTAACTCCGACTGAAAAAGGAGGGTTTCATATGAAACGGCTTGTTTTTTTTGTGTTAATTGCAGCCTTTGTGGCAGGGCCTTTTGGCTCATCCGCCATTGCCGCCTCTACCCGTATTGACAGTCGTCCGGACGGAGCCGCGATGGCGGTGGATATTTTCGCAGCAAGACCCCTGGGACTTGCTTCCACGGTCTTCGGTGCAGCTACATTTTTGGTTTCACTACCGTTTTCGGCCCTTGGCAAAAACGTGGGCGAGGCATATGATCTGCTGATTGTTTCACCGGCCCTCTACACGTTTGACCGGCCCCTGGGATCGTTTGATTAAGAACTGCCGCCGCCGGTCCATTCCATGGGCAGGCGGCTTTTTTTTCCTGTGTTGCACTCCTTGCAGCACGGCACCACGTTGCCCCGAGTGCTTTTCCCTCCCCGGGAAACCGGCACGATATGATCCATGGTCAATTCCCTGGCAGGGACCTGTCTGCCGCAGTAGTGACAGATGCCTTTGGCACATTTGCGCTTCCACCACTGACTTGCGCGAAGCAGCCGGGCTTTTTCTTTTTCTTTCCTGATTTCTTCTTCTTCCGGGATATACATGTTTATCGCGTTTTACCGAGCCATCTGTCGATTTCCCTGCACAGCAGGTCATAAAAGGCCTCTGAACCTCCGAGGCCCCGCCTTCCGAAATAATAATTTACTTCCAGAAACATAGGGGTTTGCAGCGCCGGTGGTACAGGAAATATAAGATCAAAACCGGCAAGATTAATTCCGGTCTTTTTGCAAAGCGATTGCACCTGCCTTTTCCCGGCTTCCCTGAGCTCCGGATAAGATTCATGATCAATTAGAGCTCCGTGCGCCAGTGAAGAATAAAATTTTTCAGCCCCCGCCTGCAGGCGCCAGTAGCTGACAAGAGTTTTTCCCACAACCACGACCCTAAGGCACCAACCAAGGGTTTCCACGTATTGCTGTATAAGAAACCCGTATTGCCCCGTTTTTTCCCATGAGGCTGTTTGTTCCAGCAGCTGCCGCATCTGCTTCCTGCTGTCCACCTTCCATACCCCAGAGCTCTCTCCTGAGCCATTATACTTGAATACAAGCGGAAAATCAAAATCATCCGGTTTATCCTTTACTAAATATGTGCTCAGGTATTGTTTAAGACTGGTAAAAATTGCTGTCTTTGGATGCGGTGCTTTAAAATGCCGCAGCATTCTTATCTGTCCGGTTTTATCAGGCCAGGCAAACCGCGCGGTATAATCCGGAAAAACCCGGCAACAGCTGCTTTGCGCCGCATCAAAAAGAAACCGCCTGCACCCCTGTGGAAGAATAATAGCCCTGGCTGCTTTCATAAGCTCCAGGTCTTTTTCATCAGGGCCCCGGCCTGCGCACAGCCGGTTTTTATCCCCATTGTAGCAGGGATGAAATGAAACGATCATCAGTATCCGAGTTTGCGGATTGACTTGGGGTTTTTGCTCCAGTTTTTCTCCACCCGGACAAAAAGTTTTAAAAAGACCCGGGTTGAAAGGAGCCTTTCAATATCACTGCGGGCCTCGGTTCCGATCATCTTTAACATCCGGCCCTGGCGGCCTATGAGTATGCCTTTCTGCGAGTTTCGCTCCACGTGTATGGCGGCATGAATACTAACCCTGCCGCGTTCCGGCTCCTCTGAGAAATCTTCTATGGTCACGGCTGTTGAATAAGGAATTTCCTGGCCTGTATATTCAAATACCTTTTCCCTTATCATTTCAGCTACTATAAAGCGCTCCGGCACATCTGTCAGGGAGTCTTCCGGGTAATACGGGGGGCCATCGGGCAGAAGCTTTGACATGGCCGCCACAAGCCCGGGCAGCTGGATGCCGTCTTTTGCCGATACAGGAACTATTTCTGCAAATTCAAATATTTTTGACCATCTATCGATCTGTTCAAGCAGTTTGGGCTTTTCCACAAGGTCGATCTTGTTTAACGCCAGGATCGCGGGAATTTCCGGTTTGGCCTGCAGCTTTTCGACTATCAGGGATTCGGATGCTGAATCCGGTTTGGATGCGTCGGCTATCATCAGTACAAGATCCGCCTCGTCAATTGCCGCCATTGCAACATCCACGATTCTGCGGTTAAAAATCCGATCGCTTCTGTGAACTCCGGGTGTATCTAAAAAAACTATCTGAAAACCGGTGCCATGAGCTATTCCGGCTATTCGGTTTCTTGTGGTCTGGGGTTTTGCAGAGGTAATCGATATTTTTTGCCCGACCAGACGGTTTAAAAGAGTGGACTTGCCAACGTTGGGCGCACCGGCTATCGCAGCGAAACCTGATCTGAAAGACTTTCCGGTATTTTCCTGTTCCCTGGTCATTTATTTTTCAAGCCTCCGGTTGAACTTCGAGCAGCCTGTTGATCATTTCCCATAGGGAATCCACGCCCTGACGTGACTTTGCGGAAAAACAAAGAGTTTCATCGGCTTCCAGGCCCAGCGTCTCCCGGATGCGCCTTGCCTGGACAATCTGTTTGTTCCTGGAGAATTTATCCGCTTTGGTCAATACAATTATTGCAGGAATCTGAAAATGACCAAGAAAATCAAGCAACAGGCCTTCTTCCTCCCCGGGCATTCTGCGTATATCCTGGAGCACGACCACGCCCTTTAAAGTGGATCTGGTCTGCAGATAGGTTTCGACCATTTTTCCCCATTTTTCCCTCTCCGACGCCGAAACCCGGGCATAGCCGTAGCCCGGCAGGTCCACGAAACAAAATGCGTTGTTTATGATAAAAAAGTTTATCAAGCGGGTCTTGCCGGGCGTTGCACCTGTTT
The DNA here is from genome assembly GCA_964626455.1 of uncultured Desulfobacteraceae bacterium. Classification (GTDB taxonomy): domain Bacteria; phylum Desulfobacterota; class Desulfobacteria; order Desulfobacterales; family Desulfosalsimonadaceae; genus Desulfosalsimonas. Next base: position 12,474 of record CAZVFQ010000047.1, read on the forward strand.
TTACAAGGTGCCTGCGGTTGAGCAGAGCATTGATAAGGCTTGATTTGCCGACATTGGATCTGCCAGCAAAGCCGATTTCCGGCAAAACCGCCGGTGGATACTGTCCCGGCAAGGCTGCGCTTTTGTCAAATGTGGCAGAAGTTATTTTCAAAACAGGTTTTTTTTAACAAATTCTATATTACCTTGTTTAAGGGATATTCAATGATTCCCTCTGCCCCGTTTTCCATTAACACAGGTATGAGATCACGCACCGTATCCGAATTAACCACCGATTCAACCGAATACCAGTCACTTTGATAAAGCTTTGCAATGGTTGGGGCGGTAAGGCTCGGCAGCAAAGAGACCACCTTGTCCAGTCCGGATTCCGGCACATTCATTTTCAGCCCCACCATTTTTTCCGCAACCAGCGCACCCTTTAAAAGAAGGGAAAGCTGCTCAATCTTTTTCCTTTTTTCCGGTTTTTTCCAGGCTTCATGATTGGCAATCAACTGGGTATTTGTCTGCATCATCTCGTGGATAACCCTCAGACCGTGCGCCCTGATAGTGCTTTCTGTTTCCGTGATTTCAACTATTGCATCGGCCAGCCCGGATACCACCTTGGCCTCTGTTGCGCCCCAGGAATAATCAATGCTGACATTTTTGATGCCCTTTTGTTCAAAATACCGGCGGGTATAATTTACAAGTTCCGTGGAGACCTTTTTGCCTGAAAGATCCTCTAGTTTTTCAACGGGCGAATCGTTTGCCACAGCCACAACCCAGCGCGCAGGTCTGGCGCTTACCTTTGAATAAACAAGATCGGTTACCACGTAAACATCCGACCGGTTCTCTGCAATCCAGTCCTTTCCGGTAAGACCCGTATCCAAGGTGCCGGTTTCAACATATACAGACATTTCCTGGGCGCGGCACAGTGTGCATTCAACGGAGCTGTCATTTATATCCGGAAAATAGCTTCTTCCGTTGACATTTATTTTCCAGCCCGAGCGCCTGAAAAGCTCTATGGTCGATTTTTGCAGGCTTCCTTTCGGAATTCCGAGTTTAAGAGTATCTGTCATTTTTTATATACCTCTTCAGGGTCAAAAATTTTTTGTTCCGTAACAACCGCGCTGTCGCCTTCCACCTTTCTGTAAAAACAGGATTTGTATCCTTTATGGCAGGCGGCCCCGCCCAACTGCTCGACCTTCAGCAAAATGGTGTCGCTGTCACAGTCAAAACGCACCTCTTTTACCTTTTGTATATGGCCGGAAGTTTCGCCCTTGACCCAGAGCTTGTCCCTGGACCGGCTGTAATAGGTTGCCTTATTGGTCTTTAACGTGTTTTGCCATGCATCCCGGTTCATATAGGCAAGCATCAGCACCTGCCCTGTCTCATAATCCTGCACTATGGCCGGAAGCAGCCCTCCGCCCTTTTCAAAATCAAGCTCAACCATGATATCTGCACCCGCCTTTAATATAAATAATATACAAACAACTATCCCCGCTATGACACCACCGGCAAACCGGTATAAAAAACGTATAAACATAAAATAATAAAAAACAATTCCATCTGCGTCAATAAATTTTCTTGACATAAAATACCCTCAGTCCGGTTCTATAGGAATGCAGAGAATATATTTTGAAAAATCTGAACTGATGGTTATCTTGACATAAAAGACAGGGCTGTAGTAGAAGATAACGCTACAGCCTGATGCGGCAGAGATTTTTTACGGAATTCTTTGCGTGCAATTTCTTTATAAAACCGATAACATCAAAAACAAACAGGAAGGAAGAAAAATGGCTGAAGGATTCAAAGAGATCAGCGACAACACGTTTGACCAGGAAGTTTTAAAGGCAGATACGCCCGTATTGGTCGACTTCTGGGCACCCTGGTGCGGGCCGTGCAAAGCAATTGCACCCGTGCTAGAAGAAATCGGCAGAGATTATGGTGAGAAACTTAAGATTGTCAAATGCAACGTGGACGACAATCCGGCAACCCCGAGCAATTACGGGATCCGCGCGATTCCAACCCTGATTTTGTTCAAGGACGGCAAAAAGATGGAGCAGATTGTGGGAATGGTACAAAAAGCCAAACTCGTTGATGCAATAGACAAAAACCTGTAGCGGGATATAATGAAAAAGACTGAATATGATCTGATTATTGTAGGTGCGGGGCCGGCCGGATTGAGTGCGGCTATCTATGCTGCACGGGCCAGGCTTTCGGTCCTTGTGCTCGAAAAGGCGGCCCCCGGGGGACAGATTCTTGTAACCGACCTGATTGAAAATTATCCCGGATTTCCCCAGGGCATCAGCGGAGCCGAGCTGATGATGAAAATCAGCGAGCAGGCTCAGGGTTTTGATGCAGAAATAGCCACCGAAGAGGTTATCGGACTGGATTTTTCCGGTAGTGTTAAAAAGGTCCTGCTTTCCGGAGGACAGGTATCTGCCAAAACCGTGATTCTTGCCACTGGCGCCTCTCCCAGAAAACTGGGTATTGCCGGTGAAGACCGGTATTACGGCCAGGGGGTATCAACGTGTGCCACATGCGACGCGCCTTTTTTCAAAGGCGCGGCCGTGGCTGCTGTTGGAGGCGGTGATACAGCGGTTCAGGAAAGCCTGTTTCTAACAAAATTTGCAGATAAAGTTTATTTGATTCATCGCCGCGATGAACTGCGAGCCACCCGAATTCTACAGGAGCGGGTATTTGCAAATGATAAAGTTGAAATTATCTGGGATTCCGTGCCCCTGGAAATCAAGGGCGGAAATGCCGGAGTTGAGGGAGTGCGGCTAAAAAACGTAAAGACAGGCGAAGAATCGGATCTGCTGGTTTCAGGGTGCTTTATCTGGGTCGGCGTCAACCCTAACACAGCCTTTCTCGAAGGCATTGTGGATTTGGATGAAAACGGATTTATCAAAGCCGATCAGCGAATGCAGACCTCGGTGCCCGGCGTATTTGCTGTGGGTGATGTGCGCAACACCCCGCTCAGACAGGTAGTCACAGCCGTGGGAGACGGTGCTGTTGCTGCCACAGAAGCAGGCCTTTACATAGAATCCGGCTTCTGACAGCCTTGATGCGGAAAACCGCCTAAATTACATAAACAGAAACAGGGACCTTCCAGATATGATAAAAAGAAGCGTTGCAGCGGTGCTGTGTACCGCACTGCTGATCGGTGCGGCGGGATGCGCGGGATGGTTCGGGAAAAAAGATGAAAAAACAGCCTCCGAACTTGCAGAAGAAGGCAGTGCCTATTTTGCGGATGAAAAATACAGAAAAGCTATCGAAACCTATGAGAAGCTAAGAGACTGGTATCCTTACAGCCAGTTTATAAAAACAGCCGAGCTCGGGATAGCTGATGCCCATTACAGTCTAGAGGAGTACGAGCAGGCACTGACCGCATATGAGTACTACGAACGCATGCACCCCGGGGACTCAAAGACTCCCTATGTTATTTACAGGATTGGAATGTGCCATTATGAGCGGATAAAAAGTATAGACCGCTCACAAGTGCAAACCCAAAAAGCTCTGGAAACATTTACCCGTCTTCGGTCACGGTTTCCTGAAAGCAAGTATTCACAGAAAGCCGAACCAAAGATAAAGGAATGCAGACAACAACTGGCAGGTCATGAATTTTATGTGGGCCGCTTCTATTTTAAGTCCGGCAAATACGAAGCTGCCCTGGGGCGCTTTGAGGGACTGATTGAAAATTATCCGGATATTAAAGAATACAGACAAGAAGCCAAAGACTATATAAAACGCTGCAAAGAGCACCTTAAAGATCCGGACTCAGAAGATGAGGATTCTTTACGCCGCCCCAAAGGCCCCGGAGGCTCCGCCACAGACAGCGGGCCGGTAATGCTGCAGGATCAATAAAAAATCTTTACAAACAAAAAAAAACAGGGCATATTATTATATTTTTATGTGATCAGATTTTTGTTTGAAAGGAGCTGTAAGACATGTCCAGGATTTGCGATATATGCGGAAAAAGGCCCATGGTGGGCCACAATGTAAGCCATGCCCACAATGTTACAAAACGGCGTTTCAGCCCGAATCTGCAGCAAGTGCGGGCTCTGCACGAGGGAAGTGTAAAAAAAATGACTGTATGCACCAGCTGCATAAGAAGCGGCCTTGTGGTAAAGGCCCCGTAAGGAGGCTTGCTGTTAAACCCTTTTTACATCCTGTACCTTTGATATCTTTTTTAAGCTGGCCATAACCTTGTCGAGATGTGACAGGTCTTTTACAAGAACGGTGAACTCACCGTAAATATATTTATTCTCCCGGCTTTCAAGGCGGACGTCATGAATATTGGCGCCCGCCTTGCTTATTTCCGTGGAAATTTCTGCAAGCAGCCCGATACGGTCATAACCCCTGATTTTCAACGAAACCGGAAAAAGACTTCCTTCTTCTGATTTCCATTCCACATCTATCTGCCGGTCCGGGTTTAATTTCAAGGCGTTTACACATCCGGTGCGGTGCACTGTAACCCCCTGGCCTTGGGTGATATATCCCGTAATCGGATCGCCCGGAACAGGCTGGCAGCACTTGGCAAACCGAATCAGTATATCATCCATGCCGTGAACAGCAACACCATCGCTCTTTTCCCGGCGCCTGCGTTCTCTTGGCCGCATCAACCTGTCAATGAGCTTGGTTTCCTTTTTCTCCGTTACCTGGGGGGCAAGTTTTCGGACAATCTGCAGAGGAGTAATTTTGCCGATGCCCACGTTGGCTATCAGGTCTTCGACAGACTTGAAATTAAAAACTTCCGCGACCTTCTCCATCTCCGAGGTATGAACCATGGACGAGAAATTAAGCTTGTGCTTGCGGAAGGCTTTTTCGCACAATTCACGGCCCAGGCTCAGACTGCGTTCCTTTTCCTGCTTGCGTATCCACTGGCGTATCCTGGACTTTGCCTTTACGGTTTTAACAAAATTAAGCCAGTCCTTGCTGGGCTGATGCCCTTTAGTGGTAAGTATTTCAACAATGTCGCCTGTCTTTAACTCATACTGAAGGGGCACGAGCCGGCCGTTTACTTTTGCGCCCGTGCATTCGTTGCCTACTTCGGTATGGATAAGAAAGGCGAAATCCACCGGGGTTGCTCCCTTGGGAAGCGATTTAACCTCGCCCCGGGGAGTGAATACAAAGACCTCGTCGGGAAACAGGTCAATGCGAACATTTTCAAGAAACTCCTCTGGATTTCCGAAGTTCTTATGATTTTCCACAAGGTTATGGATCCAGGCAAAGGTGTTTTCCGTGTTTATACCCCGGGTTTTCCCCTCTTTGTAGCTCCAGTGGGCAGCTATGCCGTATTTGGCTACATGATCCATTTCCCTGGTGCGGATCTGGATTTCCATGCGTTCACCATAAGGCCCGATTACGGTAGTATGCAGGGACTGGTACATGTTGGGTTTTGGAACGGCTATATAGTCCTTTATTTTTTTGGGTATGGGCTTCCATTTTGAGTGGATGTGGCCCAGTGCCGCATAACATTGAGCCACGTTTTCAACAATGATCCGGAATGCGATTATGTCATATACATCTTCGAATTCCAGGTTCTGGGTTATCATTTTCTGGTATATGCTGTAATACTGCTTGTATCTGCCAAGAACTTCCGCAGCAATGCCGGCTTCGGCCATTTTTTCCTCTATCAGGGTCTTTACCGTGGCCACATACCGCTGCCTTTCATCCTGATTTGTTTCCAGCAGGTCCTGGATGCGCTGGTATTCCTCATGGTTGGCATAATAGAAAGATCTTTCTTCCAGTTCATTTTTAAGCCAGTAAATACCAAGCCTGGAAGCGATAGGCGCATATATATCAAGGGTTTCCTGGGCGATTGCTTGCTGTTTTTCGGGGGTTACATGATAATGCAGGGTTCGGATATTATGAAGCCGGTCTGCGAGCTTGATAAGGATAACCCGCAGATCATCGGCCATGGCCAGTATCATTTTCCGGAGGTTTTCCGCATGCCGCTGCTGATCCGTGCTGAACGGAAGCACGCTTATCTTGGTTACTCCGGATACGATGTGGGCTACGTCCTGGCCGAAAATTGTATAGATTTCCTCGGCTGAGGAATGGGTGTCTTCTACGACATCATGGAGCAATCCTGCGGCAATACTGACCGGATCAAGCTTCATGTCTGCCAGAATATTGGCTACCTCCAGGGGGTGGGACAAATACGGCTCGCCCGAAAGGCGGACCTGCCCCGCATGTACCCTGGCAGAGTATATGTATGCCCGGTCCACGATGTCCACGTCAGCTTCCGGATAATACTCTGTGAGCTTGTCTATTATGTCTGTAATTCGGATCATTTTAAATATATGGCCATGACCGCCCGGTGCCGCTAATAAGCTTTTGCGAATACAACGCGCCCTTTTTGTGCCGGAGCGCCGCATTCAATACACGTGCCGCCTTGTTCTTTCTCCCTGTCAAAGGGAATGCAGCGAATTGTCACGTTAAGACGGTCTTTTATGGCAAGTTCGCACTCTTGCTTGCCGCACCAGTGCGATCTTGCAAAACCGCCGTGTATTTCCGGGCGATCAGGGTTTGCCGGAGTAAAAAAAGCCTCAAACTCCTCCCTGTCATCTATATCTATGGTATGCTGATTTTGATAAGCAAGGGCATTTTCATAGAGGCTGGTTTGAATTTCATCCAGCAGGTCGCAGACTCCTTCTGCAAAGCTGTCCCTGTTCATCGAAAAACTCTCTTTTCTGTCCCTGTCGCGTCTGGAAACGTAGACCGCCTCTTTTTCAATATCCTTGGGCCCGATTTCCACCCTCAGGGGAACTCCCTTTTTTATCCAATCCCAGTTGCGGGCGCCGCCTATGCTGCGATCGTCGATTTCCACCCGCACAGGAGAGCCATGATAATTTTTTGAACGCAGTTGTTCAGCCAGATTCATTGTATAAGCCATAACATCCTGCCTGTGTGCGTCTTTTTTAACAATCGGCAGCAGCACCACGTGGGCCGGGGCAACCCGCGGAGGCATAACAATGCCGTTATCATCGCTGTGGGTCATTATCAGTCCGCCTATAAGGCGGGTGGATACTCCCCAGGACGTTGTCCAGCCGTATTCCTCGGTTTCCATGGCGGACTGGAATCTGATGCCGGAGGCTTTGGCAAAATTCTGGCCGAGAAAATGCGAGGTCCCGGCCTGCAATGCCTTTCGGTCCTGCATCATTGCCTCGATGCAGGTGGTGATCTCCGCGCCCGGAAACTTTTCAGCCGCTGTCTTTTCCCCGGTGATCACCGGAATGGCCAGATATTCTTCGGCCATCTTCTTATATACATTAAGCATCATATAGGTACGGTCAATGGCCTCCTGCTTTGTCGCGTGCACTGTATGACCTTCCTGCCACAGAAATTCGCTTGTTCGCAGAAAGATACGTGTTCTAAGCTCCCAGCGCACAACATTTGCCCACTGGTTAATCAGCACAGGAAGATCCCTGTAGCTTCTTATCCATCTGGAAAAAGCGTCTCCTATAATGGTCTCAGAGGTGGGCCTTACGACCAACGGTTCGTTTAGTTTGCCGGCGGGCACAAGTTTGCCGTTTTCATCTTTTTCCAGCTTATGGTGCGTAACAACCGCGCATTCCTTTGCAAATCCCTCCACGTGCCTGGCCTCTTTCTCCAGGAAGTTTATGGGAATAAAAAGCGGAAAATAGGCGTTTTTCACACCCGTGGCTTTAAACATGTCATCTAAGGCGCGCGAGATGTTTTCCCACAAGGCATAGCCCCATGGCTTTATCACCATGCAGCCGCGAACAGGGGAAAGCTCGGCCATGTCAGAGGCCCGGATTACCTGCTGATACCATTCCGGATAGTTTTCCGCCCGGGTGGGACGGACTGCTGTATCTTCTTTCTTTGGCATTGTATTTCCTCGGTTCAAAGTTCAGGGTTCAAAGTTCAACGTTGATGCACTCGTAAACAGTTTAAGATCAAGGCTTTCACCTTTTATCCCGGGTTATTTCATCTACAGCCGCAAGCAGTTCCTCAACCAGACGGTCCTGTGGAAACCTTTTTACCACGCGTCCCTTTTTAAACAAAACACCGGTGCCGTCTCCGCCGGCAATACCCACGTCAGCCTCACGGGCCTCGCCGGGGCCGTTTACCTCGCAGCCCATTACAGCCACCTTGATCGGGGCCGTGCTGGTTAAAAGTGCCTTTTCCACAGACTCGGCAATGGTAAACAGATCAATCCTGCACCTGCCGCAGGTGGGACACGAAATGATTTCCGGTCCTCTTTTTCTTATACCCAGGGCTTTTAATATCTCATAGCCCACCCGCACCTCTTCTGCCGGATCACGGGTAAGGGACACCCTGATCGTATCGCCTATACCCTCGAGCAGGATTGCGCCTATACCGATAGAGGATTTGACGATTCCCGAATACAGCCCTCCTGCTTCTGTTACTCCCACGTGAAGGGCAACATCTGATTTTTTTGAAAAAAGCCGATAAGCTTCAATGGTTTGAAGCACATCCGAGGATTTAATGGAAACCTTTATTTGATGAAAATCCATACCGGCAAAAAAGTCTATCTGACGCAGGGCGCTTTCAACCAAAGCTTCGGCATTCGGGCCGCCGTGCTTTTTCCTTATCTCCCGTTCAAGCGAGCCGGAATTTACCCCAACGCGAATCGATGCCCCGCAGGCTGCGGCAGCTTTAATAACCGATTTTACACGGTTTTTTGATCCGATATTTCCGGGATTAATCCGCAGGCAGTCCGCGCCTGCTTCCGCAGCGGCCACCGCAAGCCTGTGATCAAAGTGAATATCTGCAATCAGAGGAATGGATATCTGCTTTTTTATAACTGCCAGGGCTTTTGCTGATTCCATGTCAGGAACCGCCACCCGTATGATTTCACATCCGGCCTGTTCCAGACGATGAATCTGGGCCGTGGTCGCAGCGACATCCGCGGTCAGTGTATTGGTCATGGACTGGACGGCAATCGGGGCGTCTCCGCCAATTTTTACCGAACCGACCCGGATCTGCCGGGTTTTTTTTCTTTTTACAGCAAGCGGCATCTTTTGTAACAGTTGCAAATATAAAATAATAAATGTAT
>CAZVFQ010000048.1:0-18088 GCA_964626455.1 uncultured Desulfobacteraceae bacterium
CGGGATTTTGCGCGCCTTGATCTTGAACTTTTTACTTTGCCGTCGAAAATCGACTTTTTACGGTGCCATCAAATTTACTTGACAATATAGCGGGTATTGAATATAGTCAACACCTTTAAATTTGACGTTTTCGTAAAAAGCCAATAAATGGAATTCCGGCCTTATGGATAACAACACAGGCGATGAAATAATATCTGCCCGCAGGGAAAAATGGATTTCAAAGTGGTTCGAGGGGGTAATGCAGAGCTATCCGGAAGAATCGGCCCGATTTTTTAAGGATACGCGCGATCCCTTTTCAAATCCGGTAGGCTCAGCCCTGGAAAAAGGGATAAGGGCTCTTTTTGATGTGGTATCGGCCGATATTTTTGACAGCCGTGCGGCCCACGAAGCACTTGAACCAATGATACGGATAAGAGCCCTTCAGGAGTTTAGCCCTTCTGAGGCTCTTGGTTTCATCCCGAAAATAAAGTCTATTATAAAACAGGATCCGGCCGTAAAAGAACAGGGCGGAGCCGCGGCTGACAGCCTTGGCCGCATCGCAGACAATTCCGACAAGGCACTGCTCACAGCTTTTGATCTTTACATGGATTGCAAAAAGCACGTATATAATCTGCGTGCCAGGCAGGCCCGCGACGGAGTAAGGCAGTTGCTGATAAAAAAAGAGCTGATAAGCGAGCTGCCGGATATAGATCCGGAGCTTACACAATAAACAACAAGTTTAACCGGCAGAACGGCGCGCAGCCGGCTGCAGCCTTATAACGGGCCGCGGGCGCTGGGCACCGGGCAAAGCGAGGTGGTGGTAAATGAATGCAGCGTATTTGTATTCCCTCATTGCAGTCGTGGTTCTCGGGCTGATCGCTTATGCGGGTGTTGAAGCAGCGGGACTCGACGTGTTGTTCGGCGTGATCATACCGTATCTCGCCTTTATCGTGTTTCTGGTCGGGTTTGCAAACAAGATTCTTGACTGGTCAAAATCTGCGGTGCCATTTAAGATCCCTACAACCATGGGCCAGCAGAAAAGCCTTTCCTGGATTAAACAGAACAAAATCGACAGCCCGTATACAACCGGCCAGGTGATCATCCGCATGCTCCTGGAAATTTTGCTGTTCCGATCGCTGTTTAAAAATACCAGGACCGGGTTTGGAGCCGGACAGCGCATCACCTATAAATGGGTGATCTGGCTGTGGCTTTTTGCCCTTTTGTTCCATTATTCCTTCCTGGTGGTGGTACTCCGCCATCTCCGGTTTTTCACAGAACCGGTTCCGTTTTTCATTAGCTTTCTGGAGCAGATCGACGGTTTTCTTCAGATTCTTCTTCCCAACATGTTTCTTTCCGGCTTTGCGCTTCTGGCCGGTGCACTGCTTTTACTGATACGACGGGTGTTTTTGCCGAAAATAGCCTATCTTTCAAGGCCTGCTGATTATTTTCCGCTTTTTCTGATTATAGGGATTGCGGTAACAGGGCTCATGATGAGGTATCTGTCCAAGGTGGACGTGGTAAGAATAAAGGAACTGACAATGGGCCTTGCCACGTTTCAGCCCTCCATACCAGAGGGAAGCATAAGCGGCATGTTCTATGTTCATCTGTTTTTCGTCTCCATTCTCGTAGCCTATATTCCTTTTAGCAAGATAATGCATATGGGCGGAATCTTTTTGAGCCCCACCCGTAACATAGCAAATGATACACGTGCAAGGCGGCACGAAAACCCGTGGAATTATCCGGTCAAGACCCATACCTATGAAGAGTATGAGGACGACTTCAGGGATAAAATGAAAGAGGCTGGAATTCCAGTTGAAAAGGAGTAACCATGGCAGAGACACCGAAACCAGACGAACTGTTTAAAAATATTGATCATAGCATGCCCGAGCAAAAGTGGGAGGATACACCGCCTGACCTGTCCCCCGGCCGGTTTCCCTATCCCACCAAGCCCAAGAATCTTGAATATCTTGATATGCCGACGCCAACAAAAGAGGAGTGGTCGCCGGCAGACGAGGAATGGCCTATTCCGGACAACTGGAAGCAAATTATCCATGAAGGATTCAAGGACAGGCTGGAAAAATACCGTTCGCTTAAAATTTTCATGGACGTCTGTGTAAGATGCGGGGCTTGCGCGGACAAGTGTCATTTTTTTATCGGCACGGGCGATCCGAAAAACATGCCTGTGCTGCGCGCCGAGCTTTTGCGCTCGGTTTACCGAAACGATTTTACAACCGCCGGCAAAATACTGGGCAGGATAGCCGGAGGCCGGCCCCTGACAAAGCAGGTGTTAAAGGAATGGTTTTCCTATTTTTACCAGTGCACGGAATGCCGCAGATGTTCGGTATACTGCCCCTACGGCATAGACACCGCGGAAGTGACCATGATGGGCCGCGAGCTTTTGTCCCTTCTGGGCCTTAATATAAACTGGGTTCTCGAACCGGTGGCAAACTGCTTTAGAACAGGCAATCACCTTGGCATCCAGCCTCATGCCTTAAAGGAGATGATTGAGTTTTTCTGCGATGATATCGAGGAAATAACAGGAGTAAAGATTGAGCCCTCCTTTAACCGCAAGGGGGCTGAGATTCTTTTTATCACGCCATCGGGCGATTATTTTGCCGACCCTGGCACCTATACAATGATGGGATATTTGCTGCTGTTTGAACATCTGGGCCTTGATTATACCCTTTCCACGTACGCCTCTGAAGGCGGCAATTTCGGTTTGTTTACTTCATCTGAGGCCATGAAGCGTCTTAACGCCAAGATGTATGCCGAAGCAAAGCGCTTGGGGGTAAAGTGGATACTCGGCGGGGAATGCGGTCACATGTGGCGGGTGATACACCAGTACATGAACACCATGAACGGTCCGGCTGATTTCGGGGAAGTGCCAAAGTCACCTATAACCGGAACAGTTTTTGAAAACGCCGCATCCACCAGAATGGTGCACATCACGGAATTTACCGCAGACCTGCTGCGCCACAATAAGCTCAAGCTGGATCCGTCCAGAAATGACAATAAAGTGGTAACATTTCATGACTCGTGCAACCCATCGCGAGCCATGGGGCTTCTCGATGAGCCGCGCTACGTTTTAAAAAACGTGTGCAACCATTTTTATGAAATGCCGGAAAATACCATAAGGGAGCAGACCTTCTGCTGCGGCAGCGGTTCCGGGCTAAACACCGAGGAAATCATGGAGCTTCGACTGCTCGGGGGGCTGCCAAGGGCAAATGCGGTAAAGTATGTGCACGACAAATTCGGCGTCAACATGCTTTCCTGCATCTGTGCTATTGACAGGGCGGCGCTGCCGCCGCTTATGGATTATTGGGTCCCGGGCGTCGATGTCACAGGTATCCACGAGCTGGTCGGCAATGCGCTGGTAATGGAAGGCGAAACAGAGCGGACCATGGACCTGCGCTTCGAGCCGCTCCCACACACAGAAGAAACGGAGGAAGACGCCGATGAATGATAAGAACAAGATCATCACGGGCTTGATCATATTTTTCCTTGTGGTGCTGTTTCCGTTTTGGTTTAATCTCTTTTTCGGCGCACCCGGAGCTTCGACTGCCCCGGAGGCCGAGCTGACCGAAAAGGCAAAACAAGCCGAATCCTGTGTCGAAGAAACGCAGTTTATGCGTACCGAGCACATGCAGCTGCTTGACCAGTGGCGTGACACTGTGGTCAGAGACGGAGAGAGGCTCTATAAGGCCACCAACGGCGGGGAATATGATCCGAGCCTGTCCAACACGTGCATGGACTGCCACTCCAACAAGGAAGAGTTCTGTGACAGATGCCATAATTATGCCTCGGTAGACCCCTACTGCTGGGACTGTCATACATATCCGGAGGAGACAGAGTAATGGAAAACAGCAGAAGACGTTTTTTAAAAACCGCCGGAGTTTCCATTCTTGGTGTCGGCGCCGGTTCGATTTTAATCGGGCTGAATGCTCGCACAACAAAGGCCGCCGGTCCGTCATCAGATAAAGGCCCGACGTTTGCCAAAGGAAAGGATGCAAGGCAAGCCCGGCGCTGGGGAATGGTAATTGACACGCGCAAGCTCGATGAGAAAACCTGCAGGAAGATGCAGGATGCCTGCCACAGCATCCATAATGTTCCGGATTTTTCAGAAGACGACCATCCGCAAAGCAAAAATCACGAGATCAAGTGGATCTGGCCGACCGGGTTTACCCATGCTTTTCCCGGCCAGGAGGCAGAGTTTCTGGCTGAAAAGTTCTCGCACAACGAGATTATCCCCGTGCTTTGCAACCATTGCGACAATCCGCCATGTGTGAGGGCCTGTCCCACCAAGGCCACCTTCAAGCGGGAATCGGACGGAATCGTTCTAATGGATTTTCACCGATGCATAGGCTGCAGGTTCTGTATGGCGGCCTGCCCCTACGGCGCCCGTAGTTTTAACTTCAGGGACCCGCGGCCGGCCATTACGGACGAAAATCCGGATTTTCCAACCCGCATGAAGGGCGTTGTGGAAAAATGCAACTTCTGCGCCGAGCGTCTGGCGTTGGGCAAAGAACCCGCCTGTGTTGAAGCTTCCGGCGGAGCGCTGATTTTCGGGGATCTTGAAGATCCAGAATCAGATATCCGCAAACTGCTGGCAGACGAGTACGCCATCAGGCGGAAACCGAACCTGGGGACTTTCCCCTCTGTATTCTACATCGTTTGATCGTATGAGGGAGCTATGCTAGAAAAAGCCTTAAGAGGAAGCAAGACATACTGGATATGGCTGCTGGCACTGGCGGCTGTTTTTGCCGTCGGATTTATTGTCTATCTTTACCAGCTTGACTTCGGCCTGGGCATAACGGGCATGAGCCGGGATGTCACCTGGGGATTCTACATCGCCCAGTTCACTTTCCTGGTCGGGGTTGCCGCCTCAGCGGTTATGGTTGTGCTTCCCTACTATCTGCACGACTATAAGACATTTGGCAAAATCACGGTGATAGGCGAGTTTCTTGCCGTGGCCTCTGTGCTGATGTGTATGTTGTTTATTGTTGTGGACCTTGGCCAGCCAATGCGGCTTTTAAACGTGATTTTCTACCCCACGCCCAATTCCATGCTGTTTTGGGATATGATCGTTTTAAACGGCTACCTTCTTTTAAACATAGTAATCGGGTGGAATACCCTTGATGCGGAAAGAAACGGGGTGCCGCCGGAAAAGTGGATCAAACCGCTTATCTACATATCCATTCCGTGGGCTGTAAGCATTCATACGGTAACGGCATTTCTTTACTGCGGGCTGCCGGGAAGAGGCTTCTGGCTTACAGCCATCCTGGCCCCCCGCTTTTTGGCCTCAGCCTTTGCCGCAGGACCGGCGTTTTTGATTCTGCTTTCATTTATTATCCGCAAGTTTACAAAATTTGATGCGGGAACCACGGCCATTCAGACCCTGGCAAAAATAGTTCTCTACGCCACTCTCGCCAACGTGTTCTTTTTTCTCTGCGAGGTGTTCGTTGCGGTCTACAGCCAGATCCCGGAGCATACGGCCCATCTTAAATATATGTTTTTAGGGCTTCACGGTCACGGGTTCCTGGTTCCCTGGATGTGGACCTCTGCCGGCTTGGTGCTTTCGGCGATAGTCCTGCTTATTATACCGCAGTCGCGCCGGAACGAAACCGTGCTGGGATTTGCCTGCGTGTTTGTTTTCATAGGTCTCTGGATAGACAAGGGTCTGGGTCTGATCTCAGGCGGATTTGTTCCAAACCCCCTTCACGAGATAAACGAATACATACCCACGCTTCCTGAGATAGTTATAACCATAGGCGTCTACGCCCTTGGATTCCTGGTGCTCACCCTGCTCTACAAGGTGGCAACAGGGGTCAAGGAGGAACTGGCCGGGTAAGCATCCGGGCTGCTGCAGTCCCGGCAGCGGCAGTCATCAACCGGATATGCTTCGGGGTTCATCCGCGGATTTTTCGGATGAACCCCTTTTTGTATTGTTTTCTATTGACAAATTGATAAATACAGCTAAAATTATTAAATTTTTAAAATATAAGCTTTGGGAGGAGTAAGGCCATGTATGCAGTTGTTGCCACCGGCGGCAAGCAATATAAGGTTAGCAAGGGCGACATTTTGCGCATTGAGAAGATTGCCGGAGATGTCGGGCAAGCGGTTACCTTTGATCGGGTACTTATGTTTTCCGACGGAGATTCGGTTTCCTTTGGCGAGCCTGTGCTTGAAAATACCGCGGTCAATGCGAAAATAGTTGAACAGGCACGGGCCAAAAAAGTGCTTGTTTTCAAATACAAGCGCCGCAAGCGGTACCGTCGCAAAAAAGGGCACCGTCAGTCTTACACGGCGGTACAAATCGACAGTATAACAACCCAGTAAGTACGATCGGCGACATTCTCGTTTTGGGACAGATTTAAACCTGTTGCCAATTTCTGATAAAAGGAGACAACAATGGCACATAAAAAAGCTGGCGGCAGTTCAAAAAACGGTCGGGACAGCCGGGGACAGCGCCGCGGGGTTAAGCGATTCGGCGGCCAGAGGGTCCGGGCCGGCAACATTATTATAAGGCAGCTTGGCACCAGGATTCATCCGGGTGATAACGTGGGAGTAGGCAAGGATTATACTCTGTTTGCAAAAGTGGACGGCACAGTGACATTTGAACGGCTGGGCCGTTCCCGGAAAAAAGTAAGCGTATATGCAGCGTGAGGTTTATTGATGAAGTGTCGATCGCCGTGGCAGCCGGCCACGGCGGCCGGGGGTGCGTAAGCTTCCGCCGTGAAAAATATGTGCCCCGGGGCGGTCCGGATGGCGGAGACGGAGGAAAGGGCGGAGACGTTATTATCCGCACCTCCGAACGCCTGAGAACGCTTCACAGATTTCGTTATAAGCGTGATTTCAAAGCACCCAGCGGCGGCCACGGGAAGGGAAAACAGAAAACCGGCAAAAGCGGTACAAACCTTGTCATAGAGGTTCCGCCCGGAACGCTGATAACCGATGCGCTTACAGGTGAAACCATATACGACTGCACTATCCCGGGTGAAACAGTTGTGGTTGCTCACGGCGGTCAGGGAGGCCGTGGTAACAGACGTTTTCTTACCTCTACCAACAGGGCGCCGCGTCATGCACAGCCCGGTCAGCCGGGAGAGACCCGTTTTCTGAAGCTGGACCTCAAACTGCTTGCCGATATCGGCATTGTCGGTTTTCCCAATGCAGGCAAATCCACACTGATAAGCAGGATCTCTTCTGCCCGCCCAAAGATAGCGGATTACCCCTTTACAACCATAAACCCGGTTCTCGGCGTGGTGGAACCCCGATACGGCGAGCCGTTTGTAGTTGCCGATATTCCGGGCCTTATACAAGGCGCCAGCCAGGGTGCTGGATTAGGCATACGTTTTCTTCGCCACGTGGAGCGCACAGGTCTTTTATTGCATATGGTGGATGCATCAGCCATTGATCCGGAGAATCCGCTTGCGGCTTACGAGGCAGTCAACAGGGAGCTTGCCGGTTTCAGCCCGAAACTGCTGGAAAAAACCCGGATCATAGCCTTAAACAAAACGGATCTTCCCGAGGCCAGAGACGGGGCAAAACGGTTTGTTCAGGCCGCAGGAGACCTGCAGGTATATGAGATATCCGCAGCAACAGGACAGGGCATCGGGCGGCTTGTGGATGCATTAAATCAATTGGTAAACACCGGGAACAAAGTCCATGGAAGTTGACCGGGAATCGTGTTTTAAATGCGCAGGCCGGGCGGTTATCAAGGTTGGAAGCGGTGTGCTTACCGCAGCCGACGGTTTGAACACCGGGCTAATATCAAGCCTGAGCCGCCAGATGTGCCAATTGTCAAAAAACGGCCTGGAAGTGCTGCTGGTTTCCTCCGGGGCCATGGCTTCAGGCCAAAAAAAAATCGGCCTGGCGCGCCGTCCCGATGAAATTCCAAAACGACAGGCTGTTGCCGCAGTGGGACAGGCAGGCCTTATTTTGTGCTATGAAAACGCTTTTAAAGAATACGGCCGTCAGGTGGCCCAGATTCTTCTGACCAGTGATGATCTGTCTGTGAGCCGCCGCAGGTATTTAAACGCAAGAAACACCCTGCATACGCTTCTGGCCTGGAATGTAGTGCCGATTATCAATGAAAATGATACAGTGGTGATCGAGGAAATCAAGTTCGGGGACAACGACAATCTCTCAGCCCTGATCGCACTGATGATGGGCGCTGATATCCTTGTCAACCTCACCGACACAGACGGCCTTTATACGGAAGATCCCCGCAAAGACCGGGATGCCCGGCTGGTTCCCGTTGTGGGAAACATAACCCGCGATATAGAGAAAACCGCAAGCGGGATGCCCGGTGTGCTGGGCACGGGTGGAATGCTTTCCAAAATCAGGGCGGCGCGAAAAGCAACTGTTGCGGGCATTCCCATGGTAATTGCAAACGGCTTTGAAAGAGATGTTCTGACAAGGCTTTTTGAGGGTGAAAACCTGGGAACGTTTTTTTTGCCCTCCGAGCACAGGCTGTCTAACCGCAAAAGCTGGATCGGATTTACGCTGAAGCCCAAAGGCGCGCTTGTGGTGGACAAAGGCGCAGCCCGTGCGATTATTGAGAAGGGCAAAAGCCTTCTTCCAGGCGGCATCCTCGACGTGGAAGGCGATTTCGGCATAGGATCGCCCGTGCATATAAGGGATGTCCGCGGCCGCCGGATAGCCGCCGGTCTTGTCAATTACGCCTCCGGGGATATCAGGAAAATAAAAGGCTGCCAAACCGCGCAGATCACCGAAGAACTCGGTGAAAAGCCATATGACGAGGTAATCCACAGAAACAATATGACGGTGCTGGGATAGAATTTTGAAGGCAAAAAGATCAATACGAATCCTTGAAACCGTAATTATCAGAAAGGAAGTTCGGATATGAGCATTGAGTCCACAGTAACTGAAATCTCAAAATCCGCAAAAGAGGCTGCAAAGCAGCTTGCTGCATGTTCGTCTGTAAAGAAGAACCACGCCCTGAAGGCAATAGCGAACAAACTCCATGAGAATGCCCCGAAGATTAAGGAGAAAAACGCAGAAGACGTAAACCAGGCCCGGCAGCAGGGGCTTTCCGCAGCCATGATAGACCGGCTGACTATAACTGATGCAGGCCTTTCAGCCATGGCCGAAGGTTTGCTTGAGGTGGCTGCCCTGGAAGATCCTGTGGGCTCCATGGACCGGACCTGGATCAGGCCCAACGGTCTTGCCGTGAGCCGCATGCGGATTCCGCTGGGAGTCATAGGCATTATCTATGAGTCAAGACCCAATGTGACAATAGATGCCGCAGGCCTTTGCATCAAATCCGGAAATGCGGTAATACTCAGGGGAGGATCAGAGTCGCTTAATTCCAATCAAGCCCTGGCTGAAGCTGTGACAGAAGGGCTCTTAGAGGCGGGCTTGCCTGAAAATGCGGTACAAATAGTGCCTGTGCGGGATCGGGAAGCTGTAAATGTGCTTTTGGCACAGGAGGAATATGTAGACCTTATAATTCCGCGCGGCGGCGAGGGCCTGATACGCTTCGTGGTGGATAATTCAAAAATTCCGGTATTAAAGCACTACAAGGGTGTATGCCACGTTTACGTTGATGAGTCGGCAGACCTGGACATGGCAGGCGAGATCTGTTTTAATGCCAAGGTGCAGCGCCCGGGCGTGTGCAATGCAATGGAGACTATGCTGGTGCACAGGGAGGTTGCAAGGGATTTTCTGCCGGGCATGGCGCAAAGATTCTTACAGGCAGGGGTGGAGCTAAGAGGTTGCGGAAAAACTTTAAAAATCCTGCCGGATGCAAATCCTGCCGCTGAAGATGACTGGTACGAGGAATATCTGGAGCTGATCCTTGCAATAAAAGTAGTGGAAAATATGGACGAGGCCATGGAGCACATTTCCAAATACAGCTCTCAGCATACAGAAGCCATAGTGACAAGGGATTTTGCCCGTTCCCGGCGGTTTTTAAGCGAGGTTGACTCCTCTGTTGTACTGGTAAATGCTTCCACGCGATTTAACGACGGCGGCCAGCTGGGGCTGGGAGCGGAAATGGGCATCAGCACCTCCAAGCTTCACGCTTTCGGGCCCATGGGGATAAATGAACTGACAACAACGAAATTCGTTGTGCTTGGAAACGGACAGATCCGGACATAGGAAAAAAGGAGCATTGTGCAGCGAATAGCGCTATTCGGCGGCACGTTTAACCCGGTACACCTTGGTCACCTGCGGGTGGCAGAAGAAGTGCGGGAGGGTTTTGCGTTAGACATGGTTTATTTCATTCCCGCGGCAAACCCTCCGCATAAGTCAAACATGGGGATTGCTCCGGCTGCGGACCGCTATGAAATGCTTTTGCGCGCAATACAGGGAAACCCGGCCTTTGCAGTCTCGGATCTGGAGTTGAAAAGAAGCGGCAGATCCTATACCATTGACACTGTAAAGCAGTTTTACAGCCAATTGCCCGGGGCCTGCCGCTGCTGGCTGGTAATGGGCATGGATACCTTTTCAGAGATTGAGACCTGGAAATCATATGGAGAGATTTTTGAGCGTATCGAGACTATCGTACTTTCGAGGCCTTCGGACCGCGGGCGGCAGGATTTGACCGATCTTGTCTCCGGGGTTGTTTCATCCAGGATTTCGGAACAATACAGGTACGAACCTGAAAACCAGCGGTTTGTGCATCCGGAAAAATGTGCAATATATCCGTTTTCCGCAACCTTGCTTGATATTTCAGCCAGCAGAATACGAAGCCTGACCGCAGCAAAAGCCTCGGTGCGCTATCTTGTGCCTGAAAGAGTGGAAGCATATATACAGGAAAAAGGTTTGTATTTATGAGCAATTCAGCTCTTAGCCCGGAATTGAAACCATATGTGTCCGCAGTCCTGGGGCGCAAGGCCATGGAATTGGTGGTACTCGATGTAACCACGGTCACGGACGTGGCTGACGTTTTTATGATCTGCTCAGGCCGGTCTAACAGGCAAGTATCGGCTATAGCTGAATTCATAGAGTCTGAGCTTAAAAAGTCGGGAATCCGGGCTCTGGCTGTCGAGGGTATAAAGGATGGCCAGTGGGTTTTGATAGATTACGGTCATGTGATAATACATGTGTTCTACGAGCCGGTTCGCCGTTTCTATGATCTTGAAAGCCTGTGGGCCGATGCCAGGCGAATCGACATATCAGAATTTATAAAGCAGGAAGCAGCGCAGGGAAAGGAAGACCTTTTAAATGAATAGTTCAGCAGGCAGAAGATGCCTTCTTATGATTTTAGACGGTTGGGGCCTTGGCGAGCCGGGTCAGCACAACGCAATACACGTGGCAGACACGCCTTTTCTGGACAAAATCATGGCGGACTATCCCATGACTCAGCTTAAATGCACGGGCGAGGCGGTTGGCCTGCCCGATGGAATCATGGGCAACTCAGAGGTGGGGCATTTGAATATAGGTGCCGGCAGAGTGGTCTACCAGGTGCTTTTAAGGATTGATCTTGCAATCAAAGACGGCTCCTTTTTTGAAAATCCCGAGCTTTCCGGTGTAATGCAGGAGGTCAAACACAGGGGATCAGCCCTTCACCTGATGGGGCTGGTATCAGACGCCGGGGTTCACAGCCAGATTCACCACTTGTTTGCCTTAATCGAAATGGCGGGCAGATACGGACTGGACCGGGTCTTTGTCCATCCAATACTAGACGGCCGGGACACTCCGCCTGACAGCGGCGCCGGCTATGTGGAAGATCTGCAAAAGTATCTGCAAGACTTTCCATTTGCAAAAATATCCACTGTCTGCGGGCGTTACTATGCCATGGACCGCGATACCAGGTGGGATAGAACACAGAAAGCCTATGACCTTTATACCCTTGGGCAGGCAAGAATTGAAACCGATCCTGTATCTGCAATAAAAAACGCCTATGCCAGGGGAGAAACAGACGAATTCGTGGAACCCGTGGCAATTACCGAAGAAAACAACGCCCCTTTAGGTACGGTCAACAACGGTGACGGCATTATATTTTTCAATTTCAGGCCGGACAGGGCCCGGCAGATCACCAGGGCATTTACCCAGGAGGAATTCGAAGAATTTAAGAGAAAGAAAACCCCGCAGTTGTGCGGTTATGTGTGCATGACCAGCTATGATGAAACCTTTGACCTGCCCGTGGCATTCGGCCCGGTTCACCTGAAAGACATTTTTGGTGAGGTTATAAGCAGGGCAGGCCTGTATCAGTTAAGGCTTGCGGAAACCGAAAAATATGCGCATGTTACCTATTTTTTCAACGGCGGTGAAGAAACCCCGTTTGAAAACGAGGACCGCAAGATGATTCCCTCGCCTCGGGAAGTGGGCACTTATGATGAAAAACCGGAAATGAGCGCATATGAAGTGGCCGATGAAGCCGTGGCCCGTATCGAATCTGACAAATATGATCTGATAGTTATTAATTTCGCAAACATGGACATGGTCGGCCATACAGGCGTGATGCAGGCCGCTGTAAAAGCGGCCGAGGCAGTGGACCGGTGCGCGGAAAAAGTTATCACCCGCGCTTTGGACAGCGGGTATGCGGTTTTTGTGACAGCCGATCACGGCAATGCAGAACAGCTGAGCGAACCGGACGGATCGCCGCACACATCTCATACCATGAGTCCGGTGCCTTTTGTAATAGCAGGCGAAAAAACAAGGGGGTTAAAGCTTAAGCCCGGCGTGCTCGGAGATATCGCACCGACAATTCTCTACATAATGGGAATTGATCAACCCGCTGAAATGACAGGCAAAAACCTGATACAAAATTCCTGAGCAAAAAACATGCATTCAGATACTCCTTATGATATAATAACAGATTATGTGACCGGAAAGTCGGTTCCGGACGTTGGCGCGGAGGCAAACCGCCAGGCTCTTGAACGGGTTCTTATCGATGAAAAGGGATATGCCAGATCCGATATCGTGGTTGACATGCCTGTTGCATTTGCTGCTGCAGGCGAAACATACTCCTCTACGGTTGACCTGGTGGTTTTTGCGGAGAAAAAGCCTTTTATGGTGATAAAGTGCGCTGCCGGCTCCCTTGATTCGCGCAAAAAGGAGGCAGTGGCAGCAGCACGGATTCTTTTTGATTCTGTTGTTCCTTTTGCAGCAGCATCAGACGGGCATACAGCCCTTGTTTTTGACGCGGCAACATCAAAACAGGTTGGCGAAGGCCTTGAATCCCTGCCTGAGGCGCAAAAGGCAAAACAGATTGTAAGTAATGCCGGGCAGTTTTTCCTGCCTGAAAAAAGGCTGGAAAAAGAACGCATTATATTTCGTTCCTATGACATAATGAATGTCAATGTCTTAAGCGGAACAAACGCCGGGACGTAAAGCCCGAGAGGCCAGACATGCAAAAGCCGGCCATTGAATTTTTGTTTGCCTTTAACGCGGCTATAACCAACATCCGCCTGTATCCTCCGTCAAGCCCGATTATTCAGAAATCAATTGTGCGTATGCAAAAGATTCTCCAGCAGGCTCTCGAGAAGTCCACCTTTGTTGAATTTGCTGAATCCGATAAAAAACTGCTTGTCTATGGCCACCCCCTGGCGGAAAAGCAGCAGAAAAAACCACAGGTAAGTGCCTTTCTTTCTTTAATGGCTGATCTGGGCATAAAGAGCATCCGTTTTTCAGAAGGTATCGAAACCCGGGAGATCTTTGCCTTTATAAATATTTTTGCCAGGACCCCGGAGCAGATAGAAGAGGCCGGGGGCCCGGGCAGGCTGTTTTCTGAGGCGGGCATAAAAAATATTTCAATTGATGAAAAAGTCTATGTAACCATAGGCCAGGATCAGCGCATAGTTTCAGGCGACAGTCGAGAGAAGGGAAGCAAAGATGAGCCCCGGACGGAAAAGACCGAAAGTCAGGGTGAAAAGGAGGCCGCTGAATCTGCCGGCCGCGGGTCAGTTCCGAAAGAAAAGCCCGGCAGACTTAAGGATGCTGTTTTCTGCATCATGAGAGGAGACAATTCCCCCCTTGCCGATCCCGCTATTGCAGCAGTTTTGCCCGCTGCAGTGGGCCGGATGATAGAAGGCGGCCGGCAGGATGCAGCTTTTGAGCTTTTGAGGCAGATGGGAAAGGCTTTGACCGGGGACGTGCCGGAAGTGCGCAGTGTTGCGGCTCAAGCCCTTGAAAATGTAATAAAAAATCTCTCAGCCTCCCATATTGTTGATCTTTTGTTAAAGGATTTTGAAAAAAAAGGCGATCAAAAAGAGGCCTTTTATGTTGCCTCTTTGTTGGCCCTGTACACGGAGGCAATAGAACGCCTGCTGGACCGGCTGCGCGACAGCTCTGAGAAATCCGAGAGGAACAGGACAATACAGGCCATAACCCATATAGGACAACCCGCGGTGGAGCCGGTAATAAAACGTATCAATCAGGATGCACCCTGGTATTACATACGGAATCTGGCGCTTTTGCTGGGACGCATCGGGGGAGAAAAAGAGATGGATGTCCTTGAACCGCTAATTGCCTATCCGGATTACAGGGTTCAGCTCGAAGCAGTTAAAAGCATCCAGTCAATAAACGGTGAAAAAGCAGGGGCTGTTTTGCTGAAAAATATTGAAGAGGCAGATCCCAGGCTGGCAGGTTATATTATATCGGTTATCGGGGCTTTGCGCTACCAGGATGCAGCGCCCTATCTTATAGAGGTGCTGGAATCAAAACGGCTGCGCCGCAGCAGGGCGGTGCGCGACGAAATTATGGCAAAGGCCTGCGAGGCCCTTGGCCGAATCCAGGCGGTGGAGGCAGTTTCAGCGCTGGAAAAAATCGTGCGGGAAAGGGGGCTGCTAAAAGGATATCCTGAAAAAGTTAGAACCGCGGCTACAAAGGCGCTTTTCAACATCAAACGGGGGTAAAAGCCGGCAGGCAAAAGGGAGGTGTTTGCATTGGCAGGAAACGACCTTGAAAAAAAGAGGCTCTGGCAAACCAGTATGTCAGCGAAAAAAAGACACAGGAAGCAGTGAGCCTTGTTTATGAGCTGATAGTGGTCCATGCGCGAAACAAGAACTTTGAGAAAGCAGAGGCCCTGCATGAATGGTTATACGACGTGGATCCCATGGCGAGTACAAGACCAGGGGTTTGACGATTATTCCGTTCACCTGAAGTTCGACGAACCCCTGGCAGAATCGGCTATCCGTAATACAGCCGGGCGGGGCGGGTCAGGGACGACCTAAACACCTGAAACGTCTTTTCCGCAATGCTTGCATATCCTGGCCCGTTTCTTGATAATTTCCGCGCAGAACGGGCATTCCCGGGTAAAATGGCGTTCATGTATTTTGGCGATTGCCTCGTTTGCCTTTGACTGCAGCAGCTCGTTGCCGAACCGCCTGTTGTTTAAAACCTCCAGGGCCTCGATGCCGGCTATATCTCCTGCCATTTCAGCAGCCTTCATCCGGACCCGTGCGGGTTCGGAAGGATCGAGCAGCATCTGTACGCACGTAACCGAGTCCTTTGACACATAGCATTCAGCAAGTATTGAAAAGCCCTTTTTTATGGACTCTTTAAGTCTTTCCTGCGCAGCGGCCACCTCTTCGTCAATTATTTGGCCCTGCCCGCCCATGGAGCTGAACACCGGCATTATTTCGAAATTGCTGCTGTGCGGGCTTTTTATGCATCGATATGATGCATGCTGGGAGTAGTTTTCCCACAGGTTGTCCCATCCTTCCACGAAAAGCGGGCATTCATCATTAAAACACACATACATGTATGGAGAATCCCAGCCCAGTCCGTCTCCTACAGCAATGGGGGGTATTTCCCAGATTTTCATTTCCTGGCCGCAGTGCGGGCACAGAGGTTTTTCCTGGGCCATGATTTTTTCTAAAACCTGTTCCTTGGTTTCAAACATGACTTGTCTCCTTTTATTATCACCCGGACGCTTATTTCTCTTCGTCCTTGGAATCGTTGTCTTTGGAATCGTCATCCTTGGAATCGTCTTCCAGCAGATCCTCTATTTCAACAGAGTCTTCTTCTTCAGCAGCTTCAGCCTTTTCTTCCTCGGTTTTAAACAGGTCCACATCATCGAAAACCATCTCAACCAGTCCGCTCTGCTTACCGTTTTGATACAGATCAATGACCGCATCAGCGATTTTTTCAATGTAATCTGAGATGGGATACAGGTTTGGAGTGCGCAGCATCTCGACCAGGGACTTTCTTCCCTGCTTTAGCGCGCTTTGTATCTTGTCTTTTTCATAGGACTCTTCGCATACAAGGGAAAACATATCCTTGCTTAGCTCGGCGAATTCCTGTATTGCAAGATCTCCTGTTTTGTCGTCTTTTACAATCGTGTATTTCTGTTTCATTTTACAGCTCCCGACAGAACTTTTTAAAGCATACGGTTGAAACCTGCTTTATATGAATTATTGTTATTGTTCCGATGAAAACCTATAATAAGGCATATATCGTTGATGTCAATACAAACGGAACCGATTCAGGCACACCGCGGCTGCGGGATAAAATTGTTGACCGCCCGGCCGTTGGTCTGATAGAAAAATATTTACTGCTATGGAGGGATGGCCGAGTGGCTTAAGGCGGCGGCCTTGAAAGCCGTTGAGCGAAAGCTCCGTGGGTTCGAATCCTACTCCCTCCGCCAAGTGCAATGGGAAGAATATGGGGTAGGACCTTGATTTTTATCCTTAATTAAGGACAAAAATCAAGGTCCTACCCCCCGGTTATAGCGGAGAGATGGCCGAGTCGGCTGAAGGCGCTCGCCTGCTAAGCGAGTAAGGGGGGAAACCTCCTTCGAGGGTTCGAATCCCTCTCTCTCCGCCATTTTTATTAAAAACATAAGAGGGGACGCTCTTAACTTTTTAACTTTTTGAGACAGCTTGTATCATAATATCAGGTTTTAGCCCGGTCGGAGGACCGGGCTTTATTATTTTAGGACGGATGTTTATATGATATTTAGATATTTATATCAGGATAAAAAAGGTACGGTGTGGAATAAGATTTGCGGGGTATTGAAAATTGAAGACGCAATACAGCAAAGAGGAAATAAAAAAGATACTGGCGGGACATCAGCCGAGGCATATTTCGCCGCGCGGGCTTAGACCCGCATCAGTGCTGATCCCGTATTATCCCGCCCCTGAAGGTCTTAGCCTGGTTTTTATAAAAAGGCCTGATTACCCGGGAGTTCACGGCGATCAGATTTCTTTTCCCGGCGGAGGCAGAGAAGAAGACGACGCAGACGATCTGGAGACAGCCTTAAGGGAGACCGAAGAAGAGATCGGCGTAAAACAACAGGATATCGAGGTCTGGGGCTCATTGAGCACCCAGCAGACGCTGACCTCAAATTTCAGCATCACCCCGTTTATAGGCGAAATCCCTTACCCGTATGATTTCAAACCCGATGCCAGGGAGGTAGAGCGCCTTATCATTATCCCGTTTTCCCACCTGCTGGCCGCGGAAACATATTCGTTCGGCCCCTATAACTGGAAGGGCATGGAGTTTCAAAGCGATTTGTATCAATACGGCGGTGACATTATCTGGGGGCTTACCGCCAGGATTTTAAACAACCTTATCATGCTTATAAAGACCGGCGAAGGGTCTTATTAATGTATGCCACGAAAAAAGGGCGGGCCTTTTTGGCCCGCCCTTTTAAATAAAATATTTTTGGCTACTGCCAGTTTTCGCAGAGGACCTCAAAGTGGTCTCTTGGATGAGCACATGACGGACATTCCTGCGGGGCCTCGGTCCCTTTGGAGGTATAACCGCAGTTCTGGCATTTCCAGGTGACCTCCTTGTCTTTTTTAAAAACAGTGCCGTTTTCAATATTGGCTATAAAGCTTCTGTACCTTCTTTCATGGAGTTGTTCTGCAATCGCGATAGACCTCATCGCAGCGGCAACCTGGGGAAAGCCTTCCTCATCTGCCACCCTGGCAAAGCCGGGATACATTTCCTCATGTTCGTATTTTTCACCGTTTGCGGCTTCATTTAAATTTTCAAGAGTGGTGCCGAGTTTTCCGGCAGGAAAAGTTGCCTGTATTTCTGCCTCTCCGCCTTCAAGGAATTTAAAGAGCCTTTTGGCGTGTTCTTTTTCCTGGTTTGCGGTTTCCTCAAAAATGTTTGCAAGCTGCACATAGCCTTCTTTTTTTGCCTGCTTGGAAAAGTAGGTGTACCTGTTCCGTGCCTGGGATTCGCCTGCAAA
>CAZVFQ010000048.1:18188-21178 GCA_964626455.1 uncultured Desulfobacteraceae bacterium
TTTTTGCTCCAGGGTTTTGTTTATTTGCTGAAGGGTTTCGCTCTTTTTTGTTGCCCAGTGCGGGGCCACGAGTTCTCCTGGATGAGGATCACCGGTCAGGCGCTGGATAACAATGTCTTTTCTGAGGCGTGCGAGAAACCCGCAAACAAGATCCACGTATTGTTCCTGGCTTAAACAGGTATAGCCCCCCTGCCTGTATAAGCGTTCAAGCGCGGTATCCTTGACCACGTAGAGCAGATGAATCTTAACCCCGTTTATATCCATTGCGGACAATGTTTCTGCTGTCTTCATCATCTGCCGGTCGGTTTCTCCGGGCAGACCAAGGATAACATGGGCGCAGACGTTTATTCCCCTTTTGCGCGAGGCTTGCACAGCATTTTCAAAGGCCGCGAAATCATGGCCGCGGTTTATTTTTTTCAGGGTTTCATCATTTACCGACTGCAGCCCGTATTCCACCCACACCAAATATCTGTCTTTGTAGCCTGCAAGCAGGTCCAGTTTTTCATCATCCACGCAGTCCGGCCTTGTGCCAACCGAAAGTCCTGCCATGCCGTCAAAAGAAAGTGCACGCTCATAAAGATCTTTAAGTTTTGAGGCCGGGGCGTATGTATTGGTATATGATTGAAAATATGCTATAAACTTTTTCGCCTTGTAACGTCTGAAAAGCGCCTGTTTTGCTTCGGCGACCTGCTGCTCTATGGATTTGCCCAGCGCATGCGCACCCGTGCCAGAGCCTTTTACGTTACAGTAAATGCATCCGGCACTTGATATGGTCCCGTCCCGGTTGGGACATCCCAATTGCGCATCCAGTGTGATTTTCTGAACCCTGCAGCCGAATATGCTTCGCAGATAAGAATTAAAATCAGTATAACGTTTTTGCATGAATATGGCCGCGTATTGTCCAAATTCCTTGACCGGCAATAAAACCGGTCATATTATGTATGATCCCATTGATTAGCAAAAATATGCGTTAAAAGCAAAGATTCGGTTTTGGTCTCTTAAATCGTAAAAATGACGGAAAGCACAAAAACATATGATGTAATAGTGGTGGGGGCGGGCCATGCGGGTTCCGAGGCCGCCCTGGCCGCGGCGCGCATGGGCTGCAGCGTGATGCTGGCGGCAATCGATCTTGACAAGATTGCGGCCATGCCCTGCAGCCCGTCAATAGGCGGGATGGCCAAAGGTCAGCTGGTGCGCGAAATCGACGCCCTGGGCGGAGAAATGGCCCGGATTACGGACCGCACTGCCATTCATTTCCGTACGTTAAATACCAGAAAAGGGCCTGCAGTACAATCTTCGCGAACCCAGAACGACAAGATCCGCTATCATACGGCCATGAAATCCGTGCTGGAAAACACGGCCAACCTGGATATAAGACAGGTTTTAATCGAGCGGCTCCTTGTTGAAAACAACCGGGCAACAGGCGTGGTGGACCGCACTGGATTTGTGTTTTACGGCAAGACAGTGATCCTTGCAACAGGCACGTTTCTTGCGGGCAGGATTCATATAGGAGACAATTCGTTTATGGCAGGCCGTGCAGGGGAGTTTTCCTCCGAGGGGCTTGCTGCTGATTTAAAGGAACTCGGGTTTTCCATGAGCAGGATGAAGACAGGCACCCCGCCCAGGCTGCATGCAGACAGTATAGACTTTTCAGTGCTCGAAGCCCAGCACTCCGAGCCCCGGCCCCGGCCGTTTTCCTGTTTTTCCGAAGGAATAGTTTTGCCCCAGGTTCCAAGCTATATAGGTGCCGCAAACAAGGAAACCATCCGCATAGTATCTGAAAACATATCCCATTCCTCCCTGTATGGGGGGTTTATTTCAGGGGTTTCAGCCAGGTATTGCCCTTCTTTTGAAGACAAGGTGGTTAAATTTCCGGACCGGCCAAGCCACCAGGTGATTCTGGAGCCGGAAGGGCTCGATACAAAGGAGATTTATGCAAGCGGGCTTGGAAACAGCCTACCCCTGGAAGTTCAGATATCCATGGTAAGAACCATAAAGGGCCTGGAGCAGGCAAAGATCATGCGGCCGGCCTATGCAATTGAGTATGACTGCGTAAATCCTCTTCAGCTTTTGCCTACGCTTGAGACCCGGCGGGTGCGGGGGCTTTATCTGGCGGGCCAGATAAACGGAACTTCGGGCTACGAGGAGGCCGCAGCCCAGGGCCTGTGGGCCGGTATAAACGCTGCAAGCCGTATTTTAAAACGCAGCGAATTTGTTCTGGACCGTTCCATGGCCTACATGGGAGTTATGGTCGATGATCTGGTAACCAGGGGCACGACAGAGCCTTATCGCATGTTTACCTCCAGGGCCGAGTACCGCCTGATGCTTCGCGAGGATAATGCGGATCTCCGCCTGTCTGAAATCGGCCATGAACTTGGTTTGATCCGAGACGATGCGATAAAGGATGTAAAAGAACGCAGACGACAAATAGATGCGGAAATCGGGCGCCTGGGAAAAACCTTTTTAAAGCCCGGCCCGGGACTTGAGAAATATCTTGCCAGGAGAAATTCTTCTCCTGTTAAAACCGGCACCCGGGCGGACCAGTTGCTAAAGCGCACTGAACTCGATTATGATTTGATAAGCCAATTTGCCCCTCCGCCCGAACCGATTAACAGCCGGGTGATGAGGCAGGTGGAGATAGCTGTCAAATACGAGGGCTACATACGCAAGCAGCTAAAGGAAATAGAGAAATTTCGGGAGATGGAAGATACCAGGATTCCTGAGGATTTCGATTTCAGTGCAGTCCACGGGCTGTCAAACGAAATCAGGGAAAAGCTTGATGCTGTGCGTCCGGTTTCCCTTGGACAGGCCTCCCGCATTGACGGCATGACACCTGCGGCCATTTCCGTTCTCATGGTGGCCCTAAAGGCGCACGGCCGGCACGCCGGATTCGGCAAAAAGGCACAAAGCGCAAATCTATAAGTTTTTCGGCCAGTTCAGCACCCGCCACCCCTTGACATCCCCCGCATCCATATTATTTTAATAAAAGC
>CAZVFQ010000049.1:0-20823 GCA_964626455.1 uncultured Desulfobacteraceae bacterium
GCAGGAAAATAAATGATATTAAATTAATCTAAATCATTTTTCCATGTATCTCAAGGTGATTTGACAAACGATTTATCTTTCCCATATCGCTTTTAAACTTAACATGCTACCTGTCTCTTTAAATTCAGAAAATATGAGGTGGATTTAGCGTAAAAACAGATCATTTCGGACAATAGGAAAAATCTGAATTGCTTTAACTTCCATGGATTCAGATTGTATGCTATAAGGCCGAAGCATTTAAGTGCTTCAGGAACCTTTTACTGCGGTTTTCTATTAATTTTTGCTGTTGACAGACGATATGCGGCTTTTAATTTTTATTTACCAGATCCATTTTGTGCGGCATGCCATGATATTGCCCCTGATACCCCTGTTTGCTCAGAGCATGGGATACTCAGGAACCATGATAGGGGCTGCTGTTAGCGCCTTTAGTCTACTTTCGCTTTTGGCATCTCTGCCTCTGGGGAATTTAAGCGACCGGTTAAATGCCAGGAGTCTGATTCTCATAGGCACCCTTTTTAATTTTACTTACAGTGCTTTGCTCATGCTTACCGGCAACATCTGGATGCTAGTTTTGGCACAATTGATAGGGGGACTGGGGCATATGTTCACTTCTATCCCTAGTCAAACCTGGATCAGCAAGCATGCAGAAAGAAAAATGCGGGAGCGGGGATTCGGCCTTTTAAATCTGGCCGCTGCAATAGGGCAAACCATAGGGCCTTTCCTTGGCGGCTTTGTACTTTCACACACATCATTTAGAACAGTTTTCAGCCTGGCGGCATTTATTTCCCTGCCGGGATTTTCAATAGCAGCACTCCGCGATGATCCCCAACAAAAGCAGGAACTCAAAGAGCAACCCATAAATCCTATCAGTAAGGCCTTAGTCGAACTCTCTGCTGATCGTAAAATGCTGGCCGCGCTTATTTTCACCTTCGCGGCCATATTTACTACAGGACTGCGGAACTCTTTTGTTCCTGTACTGTTGAAGGCTCAGGGCAGAGAAGCTATGGTCATCGGTCTTCTGCTTTCTGTATTTGCTCTGTCCACGACCCTGGTGCGCCTTGTTATCGGTCGAGTTATGGGGATCATATCCCGCGGATCCCTTCTTAGCCTGGTTTTGACCCTTTTATTCATATCTGTAATCACATTGCCTTCAGTTATGACAATTTGGCTATCAGGGGGCATCATGTTTTTATTCGGCATGGGTTTTGGCATCTCTCAGCCCCTTTCCATGGTTATGGTGTCTGACAGGGCTGGGAAAAATTCGGGCATGGCCATGGGCACTCGCTTTTTCGTGGTCAACTTAGCCCTGCTTATCAGTCCTGTTCTGACAGGCATCGTGGTTCAATGGTTCAACATAGCAGGGGCCTTCTACTTTGTGGCTGGTTTTGTTCTGACAACGGCTGTCCTGATCCGTTTCCTTTCCCGCAGCAAGACATAAAAAATGCTGCAAATACAACGAAAGCAGAAAGTCAGTGGCGTATAATTATATCGGCTTATACACGAGTTGCTTTTCCCATCTCAAATACTCCTCCATTGCTTCTCGGCCACGGTCATACGCCTTTAAATAAACATCATCAGGCTCACCATCCACACCTGTTAATCCGGTTTCAAATTCAAATCCGGCCGTTTCCCAGGAACTCATACCGCCGTCAAGGGCATACACATACAAATACCCTATTTCCATCAGCATTTCTGCGCCGAGAACTGAATTTATTCCATCATGACAGACAATAATTATCGTTTCAGTATTTAAGGCCAAATTGCCAATTTCAAGTTCAAGCCTCCCCCGCGGCACCCAACAGGATCCAGGAATGTGCCCCTCGCTGAAATGGCGGCTGTCATCAACGTTTATCATCAAAAGTTTTGAACCGTCCTCCATTTTGCGCTTCAATGCATCAGGCTTGATTTTTTTTACCTTATCAGAGACCTCTTTAAAATTACATGGAATAGACTCTTCACTTCCCGTCTCCAGTTTTAATCCAAAATCTGCCCACGCGCCAATACCGCCATTTACAGCATACACATAAGGGAAGCCCATTTGCTTGTACCAAAAGGCGGTAATTACCGCCCGGGCAAAGTTGTTAGAAGCAAAAACAATATCCCCCTGCCGTACTGAAACAAAATCATCAGCGCGCTGTACCGCCTGCCCCCCGGGAAGAGATATAGATCCGGGAATATGACCCGTCACATATTCATCCGGGGTGCGTACATCAAACAGATAAAGTAGATTTTTCTGGGTTTCCTGTTGCAAGCCCTGCAGCTCCTCAACTGAAATAAGTTTTATATCATTTTCCTCTAATAGCCGCATGGCAAAAGACTCGGCCGCCCCCATAGCTTTCTGGGAGGGTCGGGCTCCCCCGGGAATCCCTTTTTCTAATTCAAAACCAGCCAAAAGCCAGCCCATTGTACCGTCTTTTAAATCATAAACCTGTTGTATTCCCATTTGTATCAATGTCTGCGCGGCGATTATACCTCTTGTACGGCCTGCGCACGTAACGATTATCTTGTCGTACTTATCCGCATAATCAAATATCCGGCTTGCCAAATCAAACCCCTGAATATTGACAGAACCTGGGATACTGCCGGATTTATTAATTTCCTCCGGCGGACGGACGTCTATGACAACAATATTTTCATCATGATCCAAGCAGTTTTTTAACTCTTGCGGCGTTATTTGCGGGACTTTTTCATTGACTGCTACCTGCTCCCCAAATAATTTGCATGGGCGATTAAGCCCTTTAACCAACGAATTGCCGGATTCCAACCAGGCACCAATGCCCCCTTCCAGGTAGAAAACATTATTGTAGCCAAGTTTTTCAAGTGTACGGGCAGATAACAGCGAGCGACGACCATCATCGTCATACAAAATAGTCTGAACATCTTTATTCGGAACGTTTTGAAATATACGAAACTCCAATTCCCGGCGCGGAAGGTTTGTTGCGCCCATTATCTGGCCACGTGCAAATTCAGGCCTTTCCCTGACATCAATAAGAGCATACGTTCCCTGCTTCATGATAATATCTTTTAAAAAATCAGCCGATATTTTACTAGGCATTTTATAACTCCTGTCCAAAAAAGATTTGTTTAAACGGGCCAATCCGAACATCATTCTCCGGCGTTTCAAAATTTTCAATTGACTCCAGTGCCCTCCAATAACACAAACTCATAATATCGTCGAGGTAGAACCAACGTGTGGCCAATAACATTTAGAAATGCCCGGTTGATTAAAAATTTGTTTCCTGAACCATATCCTGCCTGTTTAACGTTTAAAATTTTTAAAATTTTTGCTGGAAAAGTTTATATTTTTAAGCTATATTATTATATTTTCGATATAGTCCAAAAGGGGCAAGTTATAAATAATAACCGGATTATATCAAATGGTTTTGGAGGCACGATTTTGTTCAATAAAGTTAAAACAAAAAAAAAGAGCCACATAGCTGCTGAAAAGCTCATAGAGGTCATTCGGGATGAAGGCTTACAGGTCGGTGATAAACTACCCCCTGAGCGGGTTATCTCAGAAGAGATGGGGGTGAGCCGAAATACTATCCGTGAAGCCATCGCTGCCCTGCAGGTTATCGGACTTCTGGAAACCCGCCATAGTCAAGGAAATTTCATAATAAACACGGTCAACCAGAATAACTTTGAAACTCTGATTGCCTTAGTTTTTAAGAATGATGAGGACCCTTTTTCACTCATTGATGCTCGCATTGCCTTTGAACCCGGAGCTGCGGTCCTGTCTACTCAGGTCTGCACAGATAAAGATATAAAAGATCTGGAAGTCCACTTTGAACAAATCCGCCAGGCTTTGCTTGAAGACAACATAAAAACCTATCGCAGTGAAGACCACCTGCTGCATTTGAGCATCGCACAAAACACTCGAAACATACATATTGTAAATACTGTTTCATCCCTCGTTAACGCGATGGATCAACCTCTTTTCCAGAGTATGAAGGATTCTCTTCCTGACACTGACTTGCGGGATGCACGTATCAAAGAACATGAGAAAATTATTTTCGCCATAAAGTACAGAGACGAAGAACAGGTTTTTGAGGCTCTAAAAACACATCTGAAAAAATCCAAGGAGCGATTTTTAATTAATGGAAATATATAGAACCAGTCCCGCATTATGCTTATGATAAATTTCCAGGCGACTTCCGCATCCAATATTAAAAACAAGACAATTCAAGACCTTCTCTTTTTATATTTCCTATGCGCCTGTAGCTCAGCTGGACAGAGCAACGGACTTCTAATCCGTAGGCCGCAGGTTCGAATCCTGCCAGGCGCGCCAAAATTTCAAAGGATTATGATTTTATTTCCATCCATTTCTTTTTGCTTAGGATATTGATTAATCACATTCCGGATGCAATCTGCTAATTTTCGATTTGGTTTTCCTTTATGTAGTCTTCATTCAATCGTATACCGATTCCCGCTTCTCCGGGAACCCGCAGCATCCCCCGCTCATCCGGCATCACCGGCTCCAGATCATATTTCCATCTTTTGTCCTCAAGAGGCAGGAAGACTTCGGCCATCAGACCGTTAGGTACACCGGCAACGCAATGAATGGACGCTTTATCGCCTTTATGGGTGGCAATTGGGATGCGAAAAGCTTCCGCCAGGGCCGCGATTTTCTTCCATTCGCTGATGCCTCCGCACATGGCAGTTACATCCGCGATTACGATATCCGGGCATCCATTGACAATAAGGTCTTTAAAGCCCCACAGTGTTTGCTCTTGTTCGCCGGTGGCGACTGCGGTATCGATCCTTTCGCTTATCTTTTTGAGCCCGGCAATATCATCCATGATCAAAGGATCTTCAAACCAGTAGATGTCATATTTTTCCAGGGCTTTCATAAACTTTAGGGCATGTGAAACGCCTTCTTTGTAAGTAGAGGTGATGTTTAAATCGATCATCAGTTTTATATCAGGACCGATAAGAGCTCTAACCTCCTTTACACGTTCACAATCTGTTTCAATATCACGGCCGACCCGCATCTTCACCGCTTTAAAACCCATGTCCAGATATTGTGACATTTCCGATTTGAGCAGCTCAATCTCCTTTTCGCGCGATTCGAGATTTTTGTAATGCCCTCCGCTTGCGTAGCATGGAACTTCTTTCCGGCATCCGCCCAGCAGTTGATACAACGGAACATCGAACTTTTTTCCGACGATATCCCACAAGGCGGCATCGACCGCGCTCATGGCCTTTATTACTTCCCCTTTGGCAACAGGGTTTCTCCAGCCCATTTTGTAACCAAACATCTTGCCCCATATTTTCTGGGTATTCAGAGGATTCTCGCCGATTAACAAAAATTTCATATGAGTTATGAGTTTTTTAGAAACCTCGTTGAGATAATCCGAACAAATCGTACCGGTTAGTCCTTCATTCGTAAATATCTCAACTACATATGTTCTAAACATACCTCTGAGCCTCTGTTCCATAGCGTTTGCAAACGGATATTTATACTCATCTTCCACTGTTCGAACACTAAGGTCTGTAATTTCCATATGACACTTCTCTTTTCAGATTTAAATGTTTGGCAGGTTAAGGCGGGCTGCCGGACAGACACAAAATCCCATCCCGGAAGTGCTGATTGTAAGGCCCGCCATTTGACGGCCGGGCCTTACATATTATCAAATTCGGGATGAAAAAATGCTGCACAGGCCGCTTTTCGTATTTCTGCTTTTTAAAAAGAAAACAGAATCTTTCCGTTATCAATCAACTGCTCATTATCAATCCAAAGACTGGGATAACCCATAATACCATCAATATGGGTTGAACTTGGAGAATGCCCGCCCAGGGTCAGATTATCGCCAAGGGCAATGTGAATGGATCCCAGCCTTTTTTTATCTTCAGAGACATTATCGGATATTCTGGCAGCAGGGTTGGTTCCTATTGCGAACTCACCAATATTAAAAGAATTTTTGTCGCCTCTTTTTTCCAGTACCGCCAATAATTTTGCTGCCTCTTCACCGCCTTCAATTTTTGTTGCAAACCCGTTTTCTATGGTCATCGTAACAGGTTCTTTAACTCTGCCAATTTGGTGTATTGATGAATCGATTACCAATTTCCCGTTTGCAGAGCCCTCCACAGGTGCAGTCGGAGCCTCTCCGTCCGGAAAACAGGCAATAGAACCGGGTTTAAACATACCCGCCAGCTCAAAGCCCTTTCTGCCTTCTATGCTGAAAGTAAGATCAGTTCCGAATTTACTTTTTATATTAACTTTAGAACCTTGTGTAATAGCATTTGCAGCCGCAGCAGTGATACTTCCGACTTCATCATAATCTGCGGCCCCGGCACCATTGATCAGGGTATCAATTGTAATATCCGGCATGCCAATGTACTTTTTGCCCTGTTTTAAAGCACTGCGCACACAATCTGTATGGGCCATTCCGGTTGACGTGGCAAACAGCATTAACTGAGATCCCAAAACAGCCTTCGTCATAACATTCGTCGGCTCCATACCGTGAACCGGCCTGGCAACCATGGTAACAATTGTGGGCTCTAAGCCCATTTCATATGCAGCTGCTGCAAGAGCTTCCGCCACCTCCGGCTCTCTTCCCGTGTCGGTTAAAACAGCAACATCCGTTACTCCTTCTTTGTTAAGTTCAACAGGGATTCTGGCGTATTTCATTATTTCAATCATTTTCATAACTAATGTCCTTGTTAAGAATTTATTTTTTCATCAAAAAGTTTTCTCTAAATAAGGACTAGAATCCCAGATTCTTCCTCTCATCCTCAGGAAACGGCAATTTTCTGAGAGGGAACTGCTTGTACGGATATTTTTTAACCGCCTCCTCATCAATGTCAATTCCCAGACCAGGCCCGGTCGGGAGATCAATATATCCGTTAACCGGCTTGAGCTGATTTTTGCATATTTTATCTCCCATTTCGACAAAAGGTAGGAAATATTCGGTTATGATAAAATTCGGCATGCATGCAGAAGCATGCACTGTGGCGTTGAGGGCAAGCAGGGTAGAATTATAATTATGAGGTGACATTGCTATAAAATACGGATCTGCCATCGCAGATATTTCAAGAAGCTCCAGGATACCGCCGGTATTTGCAACATCAGCATTCAAAATATCCGCTGCCCGGTAATCAAATACCGGCCGAAAACCCGCTTTTGTCAAAATATTTTCCCCGGTCACAACCGGAATGATCGTATTTCTGCGCACTTCGGCGATTGCCTCAATATTTTCAGCCTGACACGGCTCTTCAAACCAGTATGGTTCGAACTCCTCCATACGCTTTGCCAGTTCAATTGCGTTTGCTGGCGAAAGACGGCGGTGGACTTCCAGCAGTAAATCAATATCCGGACCAACTGCTTTTCGAATGGCGCGCACAACTTTTTCGGCGTGGCGAATATGCGCCTTGGGAATAAATGTCCGCCAGGGTCTCGGAAGAGGATCGAATTTCATGGCAGTAAACCCCTGTTCCACAACCTTTTGGGCAGCAGCAGCAAACTCATCGGGATCACTCATCTTATAGCTCCATCCGTTGGCATAGACACGGATTTTGTCCCGGCAGGGACCGCCCAGCAGATTGTAGACAGGCTGCCCGGTTGCCTTACCGGCAATATCCCACATGGCGGTTTCAAGGGCTGCCAGGGCACTGTAAAATTCAAGGGATCCGCGGCGCTGTGCAAAATCATCAAAGGCTATATGCTTGAAATGTCTGATTTGAAACGGATCACGTCCTATAAGATATCGACCCATTTCCTCGGCATGAGTCCTTACGGCCCTGTCGCGGTCATATTGGGTATAGGCCTCGCCCCATCCCGCTATTCCCTCATCAGTTTCGATTTTTGCAAAAATCCAGTTTTTACGCCATCCAGGATGGACAGTATAGACTTTCACCTCCGTAATTTTCATTTTTCAAATACCTCCTGTCAAAAAATTTCCGTTTTATCTGCAGTTTCCGGTTTCTGTTGCGCATTCGTTTAAAGCTTCAATTGCTTCCTCAATGCTTTCAGGAATTTGACCTTTAAAACGCTCCATTAGCTGAAGATCACTGCACCAAAGAAGTTTATTTCTTACGGCTTGGGTCAATTCTGAAGGAAATCCCGCGTCATTCAAAGTTTCAACAACATCGTTCATTTCATTGGACATTCTCTCTGCCCCTACAAGCGCTTTGGGGAAAATTGTGCGGACGGTTTCCAGGAAAGACCTGCTTTCAATTGTTTTAGCAATGGAGTCAACAACCATCTCCCATGAGCCAAAATGTCGTGCAGCTGGAAGCATTTCCATAAGCAAGGCCGCGATTCCTTTCATAAATATGCTTCTTAGCATCTTAAGTGCTGAAGCATCGCCCGGATTGCTCCCAATACAGGTTATCTGCATTCCATAAGGAGCCATCATCTCCCGGAATCTATCTGCGCCATCTCCGGATACAAAGATCGGCACCTGGTGAAGAAATGCCGGCACCGGCCCCATAATGGCTCCATCAACAAATCCAGCCCCTGTTTTTTCTATCGCTTCATAAACATCCTTCTTTACCATCGGAGAAGCGGAATTCACGTCAATATAAATATGGTTTTTACTGAGAAACTCCGAGGCCTCCTTTGCAACAGAGACGGAAACAGAACCCGTAACACACGATAAAACTACATCCGTGTTCCCGATAAGCTCACCAAGGCTGCCCGAAGGCGCCGCACCTGTTTCAGCAATCCTTTTTTCAAAAACCTCTTGAAACAAAGGATTCCTGTAATTCGAATCAAAAAAGCAGATCCCTTCAACGCCTGCCTCCTTAAGCCCCTTTGACAGTCCATATGCGGCAACGCCAAATCCTATGAAACCGAGTTTCATTTAATCCCTCCTCAATGGCGCAATATTTAATTCACCGGTAATGGAATCAAACCACTGAATAACTTCTTTGTGCAGCGGGATTCCATTCGCAGTCCGCTCTGCTATTTGTTCTGACTCAGGGAGCCCCGGATACAAAACCCTTTCATGGCCCTCGGCTGGTTTAGCAGTCCGCAGCTCCTTTAACATCCGGTCCATTTGTTTCTTAAATTCGTCTATCTCTGTGAATGCCGAAATATCATAGGCTGCAAAATGGCCTTTGGAACCGCTTGAGCTGTCAAGCATAATAGGGATGCTACCGGACAGAAAGGTTGACATTATTTCAGCCATCATCACAAACCCGTATCCTTTATGTGAGCCCTGCGCCCTGGTTCCCCCCAGGGGCAGCAAAGGAAACTGATTGCGGCTGGTAACAAATATCTCCTCCATTATGGGCACTCCTTTATTATCAGCAACCCAGCCGGCCCGCAGCGGTGTTTGAAGCCTTACAGCCAGACGAACTTTGTTTCCCGAAATAACCGAGGTGGCAATATCAAAAAGAAAGGGCGCCTCACTGCCTGCAGGCGCAGCTATGGCAATCGGGTTTGTGTTAAACTTCGCTTCTGCCGAAAAAGTCGGCAGGACGCTTGGTGAAGGCATCCCGGAGCATCCAAAACAGACCCCGACCATATCGTGCTCAGCCGCGATCATAGCATGATGACCGATTGCTCCCAGATGTCCGCAATTTCGAACAGTAACCACGCCCACTCCTGTATCTGCAGCTCTTTTTACAGCAAGGCGCATTGCCCGTGGGGCGATGACAACACCGAGACGCTTCTCTGCATCAACAACAGCCGCAGATGGTGTTTCGCGAACGATGCGCCAGCCCGGGGCGGGATTGAGTTTTCCTTCCCGATAATCTTTTACATATGACCTTAAAACATTTGAGACACCATGTGATTCAACGCCGCGCAAATCGCTCATTACCAGAACATTCGCAGCCTCGGCAGCCTCATCCGGGGCAAGCCCCATTTTTTGGAAAATTTCTGTAACAGTATGACGAAGGGATTGCTCAGTTACAATTACCTGATCAGAAACAGGAATTTTGAAAGATTCAGATTCCATAAGTACCTCTAAGATTCAACAGAAGTGTTTTCAAAAAAAGATTCCACCCGGGCTCCACGGCTGGCGCTGCCGGCAGATTCTGCATATTGCTTGATCCATCCCGTAACAAAGGGATCTTTTTCAAAGCTGCGGGTCTGGAGTAACTTCTGCCGCTTTTTAATTTCTTCATCTGTTAATAAAACATCGAGCCTTCGGTTTTTTACGTCAATTTTGATCATATCGCCTTCTTCAACCATGGCAAGCGGCCCGCCGGCTGCTGCCTCAGGGGAGATATGAAGAACCATTGGGCCGGTAGTACTCCCGGAGGTCCGGCCATCTGTTATGATAAGCATGTTGGAAAGACCTTTGGCATAAAATACCGGAGGGATATGTGTTTCCGGCATTCCCGGGGCACCTTTGGGCCCCTGGTTCTTAAGAACCAGGACCTCCTTCTCGTGCAAGGTCAACGTGCCCTCATTCAAAGCGCGCTCAACAAATTGTATGGAATTAAATACCCTGGCCTTGCCTGTGAATTGCCGTCTGTTTTCCGGAAAAGCAACCTGTTTTATAACCGCCCCTTCAGGGGCAAGATTGCCTTTTATTATGATTATCCCCCCGTCCTGGCGCAATGCATTTTCTTTGCTGCGTATAACCTCGGATTCTGCGGATTCGATCCCCTCCAGGTTGGCTCCGAGACTTTGGCCGGTAACCGTCATAACGCCCATGTCCAAAATGTCTGCCAGGTGTTTCATAAGCACCGGAACTCCGCCTGCTTCATCGAAATCACGCAGGGTATATTTACCCGAAGGTTTCACATCGCATAAAAATGGTGTTTCATGGCTCAATGTCTCAAATACATCAAGATCCAATGGCCGGCCGGCATCATGACTAATCGCCAGCAAGTGAAGAATGCCGTTTGTTGAGCCGCCGATAGCCATAAGGATGCGTACAGCATTTAATAATGCCGGCTTTGTCATTATATCTGAAGGCTTGATATCTTTTTCAATCAAATCCATGATTTTACGGCCGCTTTCTTCAGCCATCCGGTATTTTGCAGGTGATACGGCATGCACCGATGCACAGCCTGTAAGGCTCATACCAAGGGCTTCTGCCAGACATTGCATAGTGTTTGCGGTTCCCATCATGCCGCAGGCGCCAATGCTGCCATGGCTCATCAGAGAAAATTCCCGGAACTCATCCTCTGTTACTTCCCCTGCCATGTATTTGCCTATCATGGGCCGCCCGTCAGTGCAGCAAACAACATCCCTGCCCTGATATCTGCCCGGCAGCATCGGCCCGCCTGTCACAAAAATTGAAGGTATATTTACTCGGGCGGCTGCCATTAAATGAGCAGGCACATTTTTATCACAGGTTGTAAGAAACACCGCCCCCTTTAAGCTGTTTGCCTTGAGCATCATCTCAATTGAAAAAGAGATTAAATCCCGAAAAGGCAAAACAAGCCTTTTTTCCACCACAAATCCGTCACAAATTGACGCTGTGTTAAACTCAAGGGGAGTTCCGCCGGCCATGAGAATACCCCTTTTAACCGCCTGGGCCAGCTCCCTTAAATGATAATGCCCGGGATTCATTTCGCTCCAGCTGTTAACAACAGCAACATAAGGCCGCTTAACAGATTCCTCACTATATCCCATAGAGTACATCAGCCAGTCACGCCTTACTGATCTCCATTCCGGTACATTTCCCATTCTGTTTTCAGCCTCCTTGCTGATTGTTCATAAATAAATATTTTATGTTTCTTAGTGGAGCCTGCCCTTAATTGAATCAAAGACAAAACCTAAACCAACGCCATAAAAGAATATAAATTGCCTTGAAAATCAGGGTCTGAAACCGAATCAGCCACCTGTGCCGCCTTATCCGAACCGATGGACTCCCGGGACAATGATAAAAATTTTGATTGTAACTCCTCTTTGGTAAGCGGGTTTTCGGGCATGCCTCTGGGAAAATCAACCTGCCGGGCAATGACCTTGCCGTCATTTAGCTCAACTGTAACTATAGCCGTGCGTTTGGCGGGAAAGTTTTCGGTTATTTCTTTTTCTTCTGTAACCTCCACCTTACGTGCGAGTTCATTAATATCCGGGTCTGCAAGGGTATCGGAATTAAAGTCGGAATAACTGGCGCTGCCTTTTGTCAAGGCCAAAGCCACAACAAAGGGAATACTGAATTTTGCTTCTCTAATGGTGAGCGGTTTCTTTTGATTTAGCACCGCAGCAGCCCGAAAGGTCTGAATCGTCACTTTCTTTATATCTTTCATCACGGGTTCAATGTCAGGGCGCAATTCCAGGACCGCATCTATAGCCCCGAATGATTGCCCGCAGGAAGCGTGAGGTTTGAAATAGGTGGCATCTATTTCATAATCACCGCCTATGCCTCTGGTTATCTTT
The DNA here is from genome assembly GCA_964626455.1 of uncultured Desulfobacteraceae bacterium. Lineage (GTDB taxonomy): Bacteria > Desulfobacterota > Desulfobacteria > Desulfobacterales > Desulfosalsimonadaceae > Desulfosalsimonas. Next base: position 12,287 of record CAZVFQ010000049.1, read on the forward strand.
GAAATATCATACTCATCACTAAAGGCCCTGCAGAATCCTTCTTTTCCTTCTATGACAGTGGTAGGCCCGGTAAATCCGTCATTTGCCAAAAGGGCGGCGGTAATTCCGCTGGAAGCTGCATTGCCGGCGTGCAGAAGCTTGTTCATGCTTCCTTCAGCCAAAAATTCAAATATTCCGCCGGCCAATGAACCTGAAATCCCTATTGCCCATGCTGTTTTTTTTGTATCAAGTCCAAGCAGCTTTGCTCCGGCAGCAGCAGCACCCAAGCAAGCAACGGTTCCTGTGGAATGAAACCCCCTATACCGGTGAGAAGGATTAATTGCCCTTCCGACACGGCCGGCCACTTCATAGCCTGCAATAATGGCAAGCCAGATTCTTTCTGCAGTACAGGACAAATGCTCCCCTGCTGCCATGGCAGCGGGAATAATTGTGGCCCCGGGATGAAGACCTGTGGCGTATCTGTGCGCGTCATCCAGCTCAAGTGCATGGCAGGTTACCGCGTTTACAAGCGCCGCCAAAGGCGAAGAGGATTTGCCACCGCCTGTACCTGCAACAGTGGCCTGGGGATTGCCGCCGAGTTTTCCGGCAAAACCCCTTGCCAATGACGCCTCCCTGGTTTGTACGCCTGCATAAACAGCTCCGAGATAATCCAGCATACACATTCTGGCCTTTTCAACAGTAGTTTCAGGCACCTGATCAAAGCGCAGATTGCTGACAAAATCACTCAATATTATAGTTGCACCCTGCTGAGATATCATGTTTTGAGCTCCGGGAGTTTCATGACTGGTTGGGTTTTTTGAGTCGACCCAGGGCAGCGGTTATAAAAGGCTGAAAAAGTACAAATAAGATTAACAATACTATTATAAAGGAAACAGGATTGGTAAATGGGTTAAAAAAGATTAAACCTCCCTGCCCCAGTGTAAAAGAACGCAGCAGATTCTCCTCTATAAGGCCGCCCAAAATCGCCCCGATCACTGCCGGCACGATCGGATAGCCGTATCGGTTCATGATAAACCCAATCAAACCAAAAACTCCGAGGGCAATAAGATCGGCAAAGCTGAAGCGTATTGTAAAAACACCCAGGGCAGCAACAATAACAACAAAAGGAATAATATAATTTTTATCTATGGTGGTAATATATCCAATCCACCTTGCGGTAAAAAAAGCAAATACAATTATAATTATTTCCGAGAAGAAAAGTGCCATGAAAATAGTAAGCAGAACAACAAGGCCTTCGCCAGTGAAAAGGGACTGGCCCCATCGGAATCCGTGCAATATCATTATTGCGAGAAATGCGGCTGTTGTACCACTGCCGGGTATACCGAAAAGAAGAGTCGGCAGCAGCGCACCGTTAATCATGGCATTGTTAGCAGATTCAGTGGCCACAAGGCCTTTGGGGTTACCGTCTCCGAATTTTTCATTGGGATTTGAGCGGACGGTTTCTCCGTATGCCACAAAGTTGGCCAGTGATCCTCCTGTGCCTGGAAATGCACCGATAAATAAACCGATTAAGGAGCTTTTGATAATTGTCGGCCAGTTCCTCAACGCGTCCATACACCCTTTAAGCCGGCTTCCTTTCATTTCACCGGTTGAAATGGTGGCCTGGGGTTCTCCGGCCAGTTGGCTCATGGTGGCAATCCCGAACATTCCCATCAATGCGGCAATAAATGGAATCCCCTCGTAGAGTTCCCATATGCCAAAAGTAAAACGAACGTCTGCGCTCATTGTGCCAGTGCCGATGGTGGTTACGCCCAGACCGAGCAAGCCGGCAATGAGTCCTTTATAAAAGGCGCCTTTTGACACTCTCGACACGACTATGATGCCAAATATCCCCAGCAGAGCGTATTCAGGGGTGCCAAAAAGAAGAATGAAGCTTCCGAGAACAGTGCAGAACAAAATGACGACAACATCACCGATGACTCCGCCAAGTGAGCTTGCCACACCGCAGGTCATCAATGCATCAATGGACCTGCCTTTCTTGGACATTGGAAAACCTTCAATTGTTGTGGCTGCAGCAGAAGCATCTCCCGGAGTATTAAGCAGAATCGACGATATGCTGCCGCCGTACATTGCCCCGTCATATATAGTTATGGCAAAAAGCAAAGCGGGTATCGTCTCCATGCTAATGGTAAAAGGAATAATGATTGCTACGCCCAGCGCAGGACCCAGGCCGGGAATTGCACCAATTACAATCCCAAGAAAAGTACCGCTGCATATCCAAAATATATTTTCCGGGGAAAAAAACACATTCTGTGACGCCTGTAGTAGAGCCTGTAAGAATTCTATCATAATTTCTCCCTGCCTATTTTTTACTGTAAGAAAAACGAAATCTTTTAAAAAAGAGCTTTCTCAGGCAATAAAAACTTTCGTTTCTTCTTAATCAAATAGCTGAAAATATTTAAATACAGCCCCTTCCATAAAGTCGTGGCCAAAAGATGTATCAAAAATCAAAATCGCACCCTGCAATAAAATCACCAGTAAAACCTTGTAGAAAAGTGCTCGGACCGGGTTTGAAGTAGGTGTCCTGTAAATGGATAGATAAGCAACCGTGATAATGAAGGTTGAAATGTAAAATCCGAACAGGTAGGATAACAAAACATAGGCGGCAAATAACGCAAGCACAAGATAGGACAACCTTATATTGTAACTCATGTCCTGGGCAGAAGAGGCCTCAGCCTCATCTTCCGCCTCTTTATGCATTGCTTCCTGGGTTTCCTCAGGGATCAGCCCAAATAACTGAAACTCGGTATCCTTTCTCATGGTATTATAGAAAACCGACGGAAGAAATCCGCTGATAAGATATAAAACCACCAGAAACAAGCCGGCTCCTCCGATAGCCATAGGAAAAAGCCCTCCCATCCGCCCGAAATCAAAGGATCCGATAAAGAGCACGGCAAAAAAAAGCAGGCTTAACAGCAATAATATAAATTCATGTATCGAAAATTCTGCATTGCCGATTTTAATAGTCATATTACACCTATCGGGTATTTGATAGTTTAAGCCACAATTTTTGCGGCTTAAACTATCTATTGACAATGTGCTTTATCCGCAATTAGCAAATTTGTTCCAGCAAACAACTATTCAACCAACTTTTCAATTTTTAATTCTTCTGCCAGCTTGGCCGCGTTTTTCAGGCTTTCTTCTGCTTCCTTGCCCGTGCCAAATGAAGGTTTAATACCGTAGGAGTCGTAACGCGACTCCAATAGAGAACTTTCTTCCTGGGCTTTGATAAAGGCTTTTTCAAGGATCTGCTGACGCTCTTTGGAAAGTCCGGGCGGGCCGTAAACAGCGCGGCTGAACTTAAGCTCCAGAAGGGGGTCTCCAAATTCTGAAAAAGTCGGCACATCCGGCAAGGCTTCAAGCCTTTCCTCCTGGCCTGCCACTGCAATTCCAACAATATCGCCTTCGGCTATAGCCGGCTCCATAACAGTATAAGAACCAAAGGCAATGTCCGTTTCCCCTCGAATCAAAGAGCTGATAACATCTGAAGTTGCATTATAGGGAACATAGTTCTCAAATGATACATCATAACGCTTGGCAAACAATTCTGCTGCGATATGTTCCAACCCGCCGAGCCCGCTTAGCGAAACCTTGGGCTGCTCACCATTTTTCAGGGCCTTGAGCAGAGATTCCAGATCCTTGTGTTCATATTTTTTGTTGGCAACAAGCATCTGGGGGTCTTCTGCATAAACGGTTATACCGGTAAGCTCCCTGATATCCCACGAAGGTTTGTGAAGATACCAGGCAAACGGAGAGGATGGCGGATTAAAAGCTGTAAGTGTATGTCCATCCGGTTTTGCTCTGTAGCATTCACCAATTCCTCTCAGGTCCTGCCCTCCCGGCAGATTACGCACTGAAACATCAACGCCGAGATAGTCCTTTGAAGACAAGGCTGCTGCAAAAGTGCGCATCCATGCATCAGTGCCGCCGCCAACCGTAAATGGGACGATAATTTTAACAGATTTACTTGGAAATTCATCTTCAGCAGCCGATACATTGCCTGCAGCAATAAAAACCAATGCCGAGGCAAGAATAACAGCCACCGTCTTAAAAAAATTAAAATTCCTTGGCTTCATTTTCATCACGACCTCCTTAATATTAAGGTTGATAAATCCTGAAAGGCACCCTATCAGCCGGTGGACCAAACAGGCCATATAGTGCTGGTATATTGATACTACCTTTATAATTCCCGCATGTCAAGACTGCATTGTATTTTTATGAAACAGGTTATCTTTCATTATTTCAAAGTAATACCCCTAATCCAAAACCCACTCCGATAAAAATCCTGAAAAGTATGGCAGAAAGGTTTAATGATTCTACCTTTTAGAATCTGTATGTCATTTTTTCAAATTTCCCCCCAGTAAGCCGTCTATTTTTTCGGAAAGAAAATCACTAAATGGCAACGCACAGGTAAAAGCCGGTGAAACCGCATTGATCAGATGAAAGGACTTATCATCCCCTTCATATAAAAAATCCATCTCCAGTTTTTTGCTCTTCAGATTTATAGGCTGAGCCCTGATACCCGGTCTTGATTTGCCCCGAAAAGCCCCCAGATCCAGGCCCCGTACCATTTGCCGGGCAAGGCGTATCATTTTGGGCTTAAAATATTTCTGCATTTCTGAAAAGGCCAAATTCCGGAAACCAAAATCATTCCTTAAAAACAGAAAAGCTTCCAGTCCAAGAACATCAAGGAACTCTTCTATCTGAAAATTTTGCATACCTGAATAATTTTCCCGCCAGAAAGCAGGTATCGCTGTTGGCCCTATCTTGACTTTTTTTTCGACTGTAATGGTAAAATGCACCCCCAGAAACGGGTAATTCAAATCCGGTACTGGGTAGATGTGTGTTCGCAATGGACACTGTGGATCACGCGAGTATAAATACAGACCTTTGAAGGGAAGAATTTGATAGTCCCGGGAAAACCCAAAATCCCATGCGATTTTATCCGCATACAGACCTGCTGCATTTACCACATATCCCGCCTTAATATCACCTCCGGAAGTTCTGATTCCGTCCGGGATGCGGCTTTTATAAGCAATACCGGGCATCAAACGGATATCCTCTTTTTCGGCATCTTTAAGAAGAGAACACATCACTGCATTGGGATCTATTGCAGAAGTTGACGGCGAAAACAGTGCATGTTCATAAGTACGGGCATAAGGCTCTATATCTTTAACCTGTTTTTCTGAGACCCATTCCAGATCCACATCATTGCTTTTCCCCCTTTCATAGAGGGTATGCAAGCCATCCAGGTCATACGCTGATTTTGCAACCACAAGTTTACCGCATTGGTTGATAGGCAAATTTTTTTCAAGGCAGTATTCTGTCCATCTGCGATTGCCCTGCCGTGTAAATTTAGCCTTAAGACTGTTGGCTGTATAATAAAAGCCTGCGTGAAGTACTCCGCTGTTGCGCCCGCTGGCATGGAAGCCAAACCCCGGCTCCTTTTCGATAACAGAAACTGCTGAGTCAGGATGCCGTTTTTTCAATGCAAGGGCTAAAGTAAGCCCCATCACTCCGCCACCTATTATTAAAAAATCAGCAGAAATCGGTCCTGCCATCAAAACCTCCCGAACTTGCGGCCAGCCTGGTACATAACAGCATTTCCCTGCCGGGATTGATATTCAACTTCATTATTCAAAATATATTCACCCTTTCAGTAACTGCACCCCGAGGTCCAGGGCCTGGTAATTGATATCATGAAAGGCCGGGGCAAACCGTTCCCTGATCAGCTTCTTTACAGAATCCAATCTGACCAGGCCTGTGAGTTCAACAATCAAACCGAGCAAACACAGGTTCAAAACAACAGGTTTTCCGATTTTTTCCATTACTTCCTTTTGAAAAGGACGCTCAACCCTCCTGGCGTCAACAAATGACGGCTTATTAACCAAATCCGCGTCCGTTACAAGATATCCGCCGGGCCGGATTGTTGAATGATAGGTGTCAAATGCTTCCTGGGTCAAACAAACAAGGATATTGGGCTGTATAACCTTTGGGAAACGTATGGGACTGTCCCAGATAATCAAATCACTTCTTGCGGCCCCGCCTCTTGCAGCAGCCCCATAGGACTGGCTCTGAACCGCATTTAATGATTCGAAACGAACCGCGGCTTCTGCCAGAAGGACCGCGGCTGTAATTACTCCCTGCCCGCCCGAGCCTGAAAACAGAAATCTGCGCTTCTCCATTGGATTATTTCCTTTGTAATTTCGATATGGTTTTGCCATACTCCCGGCAGTATTCTGGAAATTCTTTTTTTACAAAAATCCCGCGCTCTATCAACTCATCGTTTTTCTGCTTTTTTTCCGATCCGATCCGAACAGTACCCTTTCTATAGCCTTCCATCATTTCAACCGCATCCCCTGCTTTGTTTCTTCTACCGAAGTGTGTGGGACACTGGCTTAAGACCTCGAGTACGGAAAATCCCTTATGGCCTATTGCCTGCTGAATCAGATCCGCAAGCTCACGAACATGGTATGTTGTGGTACGGGCAACAAAAGTGGCGCCTGCAGATACAGCCAGATCAACTGTATTGAAAGCATTGTCGATACCGCCATATGGAGCAGTAGTACCCATTGTACCGCAGCCCGAAAGAGGGGAATTCTGCCCGCCTGTCATACCATATATGCGGTTGTTCATAACAATTGCAGTCATCTCTATATTGCGCCGCGCTGCATGTATAAAATGATTACCGCCTATGGCAAGTGCATCACCGTCACCCATGGGAACAATCACGCTCAGCTCAGGCTTGCTGATCTTAATGCCGGTGGCAAATGCAAGAGCCCTTCCGTGCAGGGTATGCATTGAATGAAAATCCACGTAACCCGAAATTCTGGCCGAGCATCCGATCCCTGAAACCATAACTATGTCCCGCTTATTCAGCCCCAGGTTCTCAACCGCCCTTAACAGAGCATTTAACACGATCCCGTGGCCGCATCCCGCACACCACATTTGCGGGAAAAACCGCTCCCGTATATAATCCCTTGCAGGCAATGGTTAAACTCCTTTCCCATGAATTATGCGCAGGGTATTTCTGATGTCAGTGGGGGTAATTAACTCCCCGTCAATTCGGTTGGCCAAAAAAACTTTTTCAGGCTCCTCCACCGAGAGCTTCACCTCACGCATAATTTGGCCGATATTCATTTCCACCACCAGCACAAATTTTACTTTTCTTGCCGCTTCCCTGACAATATCCGCAGGAAAAGGCCACAAGGTATTTAATTCCAGAAGACCTATACGCTCGCCCCTTTGCCGGCGGTTTTCCACAAGGTGAAGAGCAGAGCGGGCCGCTGCGCCATACGATATAAAAAGCGTTTCTGCATCCTCTGTATTATACTTTTGGAAACGCGTCATTTTTTCACTGTTGTTTTCAATTTTATCAACAAGGTGTCTGATCAAACCATAGACAATCTCAGGCTTTTCAGTGGGAAATCCCCACATATCATGATACAGGCCGGTAACATTGTAGCGGTGCACATCTCCGAAATCCGACATTGGCAGCCTGCCGTCTTCCCTGGGCAGATATGGATGATAATCCACCCCGTGTTCTACCGCTGTACGAAGTCTGCCCACAAGCGGAATTTCTCCGGCCCCGGGGATACTGATCTTTTCCCGTAAATGGCCCACAACCTCATCTAATAACAGAACCACCGGAGTCCGGTAAGTTTCTGCAAAATTAAAAGCCTCAACAGTCATGTTAAAGATATCCTCATGATTGGAGGCCGTAAGAACAATTATTGAATGATCTCCGTGAACACCCCATCGGGCCTGCATAACATCTCCCTGGCCCACATGTGTGGGAAGCCCGGTCGAGGGGCCGCCGCGCATCACGTTTACTATGACACACGGGATTTCCGTCATCACCGCATATCCCAGAGCCTCCTGCATTAAGGAAAATCCCGGGCCGCTCGTTGCGGTCATTGCCTTATGACCCGTAATAGACGATCCAATAACAGCGCACAAAGATGATATCTCATCTTCCATTTGCAGAAACTTCCCGCCCGTCTGCGGAAGTTGGGCTGCCATGTATTCGGCTATCTCGCTGGAAGGCGTAATTGGGTATCCGGCAAAAAACCCGAGTCCGGCATATAGAGCGGCTTCGGCACAGACTTGGTTTCCCTGAATAAACTGCATGTTCTCAGTGCTCATAGCTGCTCTCCCTGTTTATTTCCGGAGTCCTCTTTTAAAACCTCGATAGCAAGATCAGGGCATCTGAACTGACAAAGCCTGCATCCTATGCAATCTCCGGGTCGAGCCGGCCATGCTTTGCCCACTGAATTCAGTTCAAGCACATTTTTGGGGCAAAAATGCACGCAAATCCCGCACCCCTTGCACCATGAAGATTCTATTATATGCTTTACCGATTTTTCTTTAACCATCTTCTTCTCTTTTTTTATGAAGGCGGCATGATCTCAGATGCCGACCATGCCGCCTTAATCAATATTTTATGAATTTTATGAATTAGAACTTAAACCGCAGACCCGCGACATAGCCGGGATCTGTGTCGTCTTCGTCGGTATCGCCGATTTCAGCCAAAACAC
>CAZVFQ010000050.1:0-17121 GCA_964626455.1 uncultured Desulfobacteraceae bacterium
TTCCGGAGAGATTGAAATACATATGCCGTTTGACCAGGATGAAGCACCCAAAGATAATGATAAGAAAAAAAAGACATGACAATGGCCCTTTTTACTGCCTTCCATATAAGGCCCTGATCTTCTCCCGGTCTGGCGTGCCGTCGGGCTTTTCCGGAAAATCGGCTACAATTTCAACGTAATGAGGCTTTTTGTACCTGGCAATCCTGCTGCCCACAAATTCTATAAGCTCGTCAGGCGCAAGCTTTGCCCGGGGCTTTAAACAGCAAACAGCCTTGATCCCCTCCTTCCATTTCGGATCGGCTACTCCGAAAACAACAACCTTTTCCACGGCAGGATGCCCGAGAATAACGTTTTCAACTTCAGCTGGATAGACGTTTTCCCCTCCGGGCTTGATAAGCTCTTTTTCCGGCATCCGGCCCTCGTAAAACAAAAAGCCTTTCTCGTCAAATCTGCCCATGTCGCCGGTATGATGCCATCCGTGCCGAAATGTATGTTCATTGTCTCCCGGAAGATTCCAGTACCCCTGGAAGACCATGGGGCCTTTCATAACGATTTCTCCGGTTTCTCCCGCGGGCAGAAATTCGCCGTTCTCGCCGACCGTGCGCACATCAGAGAGAACAACCGGTTTGCCGGCCGATCCCGGGGCATTATTATACCGGCCTATGGTTGCAAGCATGGCTGTTTCAGTTTGTCCGTACATACAGTAATAAGTACCGCCGGTCATATTCTGATACTCATTTATGTCTTCCTGAGTTCCAAGACCCACCACTGAGCGCAGAGATGAAAGATCGCGGCTGTCGTCTTTTGCCGCCTTGATAAGCGATGAGAGAATCGGAGGGAAATCAAATACCAGCGACACTTTGTATTCTTCTATCAGTCCGGCGGCCTTGCCGGGATCAAACCCGCTCATATTAATGTTTAAGGCGCCTGCCTGAAATGCCGCAACAGCCATAAAAAGACCTGCAACATGAAACATGGGCAGAAGGTTTAAGTGCACATCGGTTTCAGACAGAGCAAAGTAATAATCAAGATGCAGACCGGAGCAAAGAAGATTGGCATGGCTTAAAAGCGCACCCCTGGGACGGCCTGCCACGGCCGCGGTATGAATTATTACAAATCCATCCTCACTTCCGGCACTTGAAAATGGCGCATCTTGTCCATGATCTGAAAGCGGGGAGAATGCCCCAAAGTCGCCGCTGTCTGACTTCAGATTATAGCATTTCTGAAGCGACGGCAGTTCCATGAGACGGTCCTTTAACATGTCCTGGAACCCGGCATCGGCAAAAAGAAGCTTTGGAGAGCCGTCATTTAGATTATAGCAAACCTCGTCAGCGCTCAGCCGCCAGTTTACCGGCAGCATCACAGCCCCCAGGGCCGCAGCAGCGCCATAGAGCAAAAAATATTCAATGCTGTTTTTCCCCACCACCCCCAGACGATCGCCTTTGGCCACACCCGCAGCCTTCAGCCCGCAGGCAAGACTGTCCACCCTGGTTTTTACATCCTTAAATGTAAGCACCTGTCCGGTATCGACTTCATACCATGCCCTGTTTTCAGGAAAGGCAGAGGCATTGCGTCTGATCTGGTCATAAAATGAAAAATCATAAAGTCCCATTGTCATAGTTCCCGTCGGGTGCTGTTAGATCCCGGGCTTGCAGTCTCTTTTATTTTACAGTTGTTACAGGACACGGCGCCTTTAAAATAATATACTGCGCGGTAGAACCGAGTATGATCTTCTGGGCCCTGGATTTTTTTTTGATTCCCACAAATATAAGGTCAATCTCGTTTTCCCCGGCAAATCGGACAAGATCCTCGCCGGGTTCCATTCCCCGTGCCAACTGATGGGTTTCAAAATCCACGCCTTTTTCCTGCATGAAGCGCCCGGCTTTTTTAAGACTTTTCTCAACCCTGTCGATTTCCTCCATGGTCTCGCCTGCGCCACCTTCCATTGAAGTCATAATGAGCACTTTTGCATTAAAGAAGCTGGCATGCTCCCGAGCCAGTGACAGCGCCGCCCAGGCAGCTGCGGTTTCATTGTAGCCGACAAGTATTTTCATTGGTTTTACCCTTTTTTACATCCATCGTTTTCGCCGCTTATAGGATTTTACCTCCTTAAACGATTTGCGTCCGCCCGTCTTTGTCAGTCCCATATAGAACTCCTTGACATCCGGGTTGTTCCTTAATTCTGCAGAAGGTCCTTCAAGCACGATTTTGCCGGTTTCCATGATATATGCATATTGCGATATTTCAAGGGCTACTCTGGCGTTCTGCTCTACAAGAAGGATGGTGGTGTTCAGCTCTTTATTGATATTTTCTATATTTTCAAAAATTTCTTTTACCAGAAGCGGGGCCAGACCCAGCGAAGGCTCATCAAGCATCAGCACTTTCGGCGCTGCCATAAGAGCCCTTGCAATCACTATCATCTGCTGCTCACCGCCCGAGCAGTAACCGGCCATCCTGTTAGAAATATTGGCCAGCCTGGGAAAATGCTTATACATAAGATCATAATCTTCGCGGATTTTCTGCTGACCGTCCCTGCGTGTAATGGATCCCGCCCAGATATTCTCATCCACTGTCAGATGCTTGAAAACCCTCCGTTCTTCAGGCACCATCACCGCACCGAGTTTTACCACCCGGGTTCCGAGCACATTTGTGATATCCTGTCCCCGGAACTTTATATAGCCATCCTTTATATAGCCGTTTTCAGGCTTGAGCAGCCCGCTGATAGCCCGCAGGGTGGTCGTCTTTCCGGCCCCGTTGGTGCCGAGCAGTGCGACTATGCTTCCTTCAGGGACATTAAGACTGACCCCTCTTAGCACCTGTATAATATCGTGGTATAAGACTTCGATATTGTTTACTTCCAGAAGATGTCGGTTTTCTTTTGTATCCATGGATTTTAAAACCTGCATTCAGGGATTTTTAAACTGCCCCCCTTTGCTGCTGGAGTGACGATTTAATGCAAAGGGGGGCAAAAGGGCAATGGTCCCTTTATTCCATTATCTTTTTCATTACCATTTCCCCGTATTCCGAGATAAACGGCTTGCCCACAGCCCGGAACTCCCCGTCTTCAACCCTGTATAATTGCTGGGTGTCAACGCCCTGGTGGTCATCTTCAGAATAAGTCACAGGGCCCACTGCCATGGCCGAGTAAAAGGCGTTCATGCCGTTCATATCAAGAAGTTCCTGGTAAAGATTTTCCTTGTTGACTTCCTTTCCCCTGGCCTTGGCACGCTTGATAACCTCCGTGGTAATCTCTGCCACAATTATGCCTGCTGCATAGTTATGGGAATTGGCGGTCTTTTCATCCCTGCCGTATTTTTCGGCAAGCGCAAGCTGCATGTCTGCACCCGCGCTGGGCTCGCTGGTTGTAATAAATGAGGTTGACCAGTGGAAATTTTCCGCCGCATCCCCGGCCAGGGCCACCAGGTCGTTGCCGCCGGTATAATGGGCGCCCAGAAAGGTAAACTTGCCTTTTTCACCGAAGCTTTCGGCAATCATGCCCAGGTTGCTTGCGCCTTTTAACAGGGTGGCCACCGGAGACTGAACGGTCTGGCAGATTACGTACTGGACCCCCTTGGATCTCCATCTCTGGAGTATGCCCGTGACATCCAGATCCTCGCCGTGTTCCACGGTTTCAACGATCTCTATATCAAGGCCTTCCTCAATGGCCAGCTTGACATCTTCAACCGGATCCCTTCCGAAGGCAGAAGGATGAACAAACCAGGCTATCTTGGGTGTCCCGCCTTCATGGTTTCTCAACACATATTCAGCCAGGCCGATGTTCTGGGCCGCATATGAGGTAATGGGCAGAAAAAGATAGTCTGAATCCTCCACGTTTCGTGCGTGATAGGAAGCCGGCAGGGTTGGCATTTCCAATTCCTCAAAATCCCTCTTTAAGGCCAGGGTGCTGCCTGTGGAATAATTGAGGTAAAAATCGATCCCCCAGTCCACAAATTCCTCGAAATTCCTTTTGGTAATTGCGGTTTCGTACTTGTCATCGCGGATTTTGCACTCAATTTTGTCCTCTCCGAGAAGATTCATGTCGTTGACATACCTGAAGTAATCTTCTGTTCCTTTTGAATACGGATTGCCCGCATCAGAGGTAGGCCCTGTTATGGCAAGGGAGAGCGCTGTCTTGTATACTTTTCCCTCTGCCATTGAAGACGCGGGCATTGCCAGCATCAAAGCAACCACTGACACAATAAACCATATGGTTATTTTTCCTGTTTTCATTTCCCCCTCCCTGAATTGTCTGTTTTAACCCGGACTTCACCGGGTTTTCAAAAACTCCGCGGCCTCTCGGATCAATACCTGAAAGGCCACAGCTTTACATAAGAGCGCAGGATTCGCCACCAATTGGCGATCCCGCGCGGCTCAAACATCAAAAACAAAACAATTACAAGACCAAAGCTCAGGGGGCGCAGGCCTGTTGCAAGATCCAGATATGAAGGCAGAACCTCTCCGGCCCATCTGGCCAAAGTTTCCACCTGCAGATCCAGTATATCAATTGCAGCGGGACCGAAAATACAGCCCGTCAACTGGCCGAGTCCGCCGACAATTGACATGGCAAGCAATCGAATGGATTCATGAAGCGTAAATGTCTCAAAACCGGCCCCCCGATTAAGATATGCCATCATTGCGCCGGCAACACCTGCAAAAAAGCCTGAAAGGCCGAAAGCAAAAACTTTTGTTAAACCAGGATGCATCCCCATGGCGTCTGCAGCACGATCATTGTCGCGCACAGCCACCAGGCTCCGGCCGTAGCGCGTGCGCAAAAGATTGCGCACGCCCAAACCGAGAACAACGGCGAGAACCATAAGCACATAATACCAGAACATGTAATGCTGGGTCCTGGTCACCTCACCTGAAAACCAGTGCACGCGGCCCACGTACATGAACTGTCCCTGATTGAAAAACTCCATGAATCCGATTAACCATTGAAATATCAACTGAAAGGAAAGCGTTGCCATCAAAAGATAAAAATGCCTCAGCCTTAGGGCGGGAAGACCAACTATAAGGCCGAAAACCGCCCCCATAAGACCTGCTGCCAGAATCATCAGTGGCCATCCATGGGTGATCAGTACGTGCTGATCTCCTATAACGCCCGCGGTGGATGCCACGGTATAGGCGCCAATCCCCATGAAAGCCGCATGCCCCACTGAAATCTGTCCGCCGAAACCCGTTACAAGGTTAAGCCCGTAAACCGCGATCACAGAGATCAGAATATTGTCCAACACATACATGTGCGCGGTGGAAAACCTCATGAAAAAAGGCCACACAAAAAGAAAGGCTATAAAGAGCACAAAAATAAGCCTGTCCAGGTGGGTGGAAAAAATGCGCTGCTCTTGCCTGTAAGTGGTAAAATAATTGCCTGTTGCCATCCAACGATTTGCTGACATAGTCTACACCCGTTCTATTTCGTGTGTGCCGAACAAGCCGTGGGGCTTTATCAAAAGGATCACCAGCAATATAATATAGGGAAGCAGGGTTGCGGTTCCGCTTAATCCCCAGTTTCCGTCAAGATATCCACTTGCAAACTGCTGTATGAGCCCCATGATTATTCCTGCCGCAACTGCTCCCGGCAGGGAATCAAGCCCTCCCAGGATGACCACCGGAAAAACAATGATACCGAATGCATGAAGCGTATCAAAATTTAAACCCACAATATTGCCGAGAATGCCGCCCGCGGCCGCAGCAGTCAGTCCGGCACATGCCCATGCAAGCCCAAAAACCCTGGGCACGGATATACCTATGGACATGGAGGCCATCTGATCATCAGAGACCGCTCGCATGGTGATGCCCAGGGTGGATTTCTTGAAAAACCAGGAAAATCCCCCGATCAGTACAAAGGTTATCGCCACTCCGACAAGCTGGGTGTATGAAATGAAAAGCCCCTTGAAAACAATGGGCGTGTTGGGCAGAAATGAAGGAAAAGACAGGTTGAGCGAGCCGAAAGGGGTCAGGTAAATCACCCCGTCGATAATCGACATGAGCCCTATGGTGACCATAATGACCGATATTATGGGCTCTCCTATAAGACGCCTTAAAAAAATCCTCTCCACGCTCATGGCCAGGAAAAAGGTCAGGATCATGCTCAGGACAAAAGAAATATAAATCGGTATCTGCAGGTAGACCGTAAGCGTATAGGTAATATAGGCGCCTGCTGCAATTATCTGGCCGTGGGCAAGGTTAAGCACCCGGGAGGACTTGTATATGAGCACAAATCCCAGCGCTGCCAGGGCATAAATCGAGCCCACCACGATTCCGCTGACCATTAATTGAAAAAAATACGTCATCGGTCTTCTTCCATTGTATAGAATCTGATTTTGGTTTGAACTGTGGCAGTCTGCCCGTCCTGGTACTGGTAGAAGGCTTCTACCTTTTTTTCGGAAACCGATTCATCGTATAAAGCCTCATAAAGATCCTGATACTTTTGCCTTACAAACTGCCTGCGGATCTTGCCCGTTCTGGTCAATTCCCCGTCGTCCATATCCAGGAGCTTATACAAAACTGCGAACCTGCGGATTTTAAAATGCTCTTTTTCGGCGTTTTGATTTATTTTGGCAACTTCATTGTAAACCAATTCTTCCACTTCAGGTTTTGCAGAAAGGTCCATGAACGAAGAAAACGAAATCCCCCGGTCTTCGGCCCATTTGCCCACTACAACCGGGTCTACGTTTATCAGGGCTGCAACGTAGTCCCGCTCGTGGCCGAAAATCACAGCCTCCTTTATATACGGGCTGAACTTGAGGCGGTTTTCAAGAAACATGGGGCTGAACATCTCGCCCCGGCGGTTATACATGACATCCGAGACCCGGTCTATTACCACCAGGTGCCCGTTTTCATCGATATAGCCTGCATCTCCGGAATGAAGCCAGCCGTCTTCTTCTATTAGCTCGGCGGTTTTTTCAGGCTGCTTGTAATATCCTTTGGTAACGGAAGGTGACCTGGAAAGAATTTCACCTTCATCAGAGATCCTGCAGTCGGTTCCCGGAAGAGGCATCCCCACGGTTTCAGGATGGACATCGCCGTCCCTGTGAACATATGCGATCCCGGTAATCTCGGTCTGGCCATAGATCTGCTTGAGATTGACCCCCAGGGCCTGGTAAAAGGTGAACAATTCAGGCCCCAGGGCCGCGCCCCCGGTGTAGGCATGCCTCAGCCGCAAAAAGCCGATCTGGTTGACAAGAGGCCGGAACATAATCACACTGCCCACCCAGGACAAAAAACGTAGCATTGTGGGCAGTTTCTGGCTGGTCATCTTGTAGTAAGCGGCTTTTTCACCGATTTTCATGAAATAGTTATAACAGAACTGGTTAAATCTGTAGGACTCGTCTATTTTAAGCCATATCTGTGAGCGCATGGTCTCATAAATTCGCGGGGCGCCGAACATGAAATGAGGTCCTATCTCTTTTAAATCCGCCATGGCGGTTTCCACTGATTCTGGAAAATTTATGGCAATACCCGTAGCCATAGCCACCCCAAAGGAGTTCATCTGCTCGCCTATCCATGCAAACGGCAGAAATGAGACATATTCGTCGGTTTCCTCCAGAGGATCGACTTCGGTAAGCCTAAGTCCCATGTTTATATAGTTGCGGTGAGTCATCATGGCGCCCTTGGGAAGCCCCGTGGTTCCCGAGGTAAGACAAAGGTGGCATACATCATCCGGCCCGCTTTCATCCACGAGCCTCTCGAAAATCTCCGGATCCTTCTGATGAGCCTTATCACCTATGGCGTAAAGATCCTCTATATCCAGAAACCATTCATCCGACCTGTAGGCCCGCATGCCCCGGTCGTCCTCATAAATAACCCTTTTTACCTTCGGGACCCGGTCGCGGACCTCCAAAACCTTGTCAACCTGTTCCTGGTCCGAGCAAAAGACCATGCTGACATCCAAGTGCTCAACAATCCCGGCAACCTCGTCGGGCAGGCTGGTCTGGTAGATGCCCACAGATATTCCGCCTACAGCCTGGGCGCCTATGGCCACGAAAAGGACCTCGGGAATGTTGTCGCAGATAATGGCGATCTTGTCGTTTTCGCCGAAACCCAACTCCCTTAACCCCAAACCGGCCTTTCTGGTATAATCGTAATACTCATTCCAGGAATAGGGAATCCAGCGGCCGAAATCCTTTTCTCTCAGTGCGGTCCTCTCGCCGCTGGTTTTAACCCGCCACCGCAGGAGCTGAGGAATACTGTATTCAAGCATTTGATCTCTGTTTTCCATACCTGTTTACTCTTTTCCGATATAGGCCTCGATTACCTTGGGATTGGAAGCAACCTGCTGGGCATTTCCTGCTCCTATCACTTCCCCGAAATCGAATACGTATATGTAATCAGATATATCCATAACCACACCCAGGTCGTGCTCCACAAGAACCACGGTAATTCCCCATTCATTTTTGATATCAAAAATAAACCGGACCATATCCTCTTTTTCCTGGATGTTCATTCCCGCCATGGGCTCATCAAGCAAAATCACCTCCGGGGCCAGCGTAAGGGCTCTTGCCACTTCAACCATTTTCTGGATGCCGTAGCTCAGATTGCCCACGACCTGCTTGCGGTACGGCTCCAGTTCCATGAAATCTATGATCTTTTCAACATACGCCCTGTTTTCCGCCTCAACCCTGGAGGCTTTGCCGAAAAATACCGCTGCATGAAGGAGGCTGTAGGATAGATCTTTGTGGCGTGCCAGCATAAGGTTGTCGAGAACCGATGCTCCGCGGAAAAGCTCCAGATTCTGAAAAGCCCTCGAAATGCCCATCTTTGAAACCTTGTGCGGCGAGGCTTTTGTCAGGCGATGGCCGTTGTAATTAATCTCCCCTTTGCTGGGATGATAGAATCCTGAAATGCAGTTTAGCAGGCTGGTTTTGCCTGCCCCGTTGGGCCCTATAACAGAGGTGATAAGTCCGGCCTGTATTTCAAGGTTTACCGAAGACAGGGCGTAGAGACCGCCGAAAGTGAGGGTTACGTCTGATACGCTTAAATTCGGCATACAAATCTCTCGCTATGAAGGGTTTATGAGAAATTATGCTCTGTTTAGTTTTAAGATTGGTTTCAACGGAAATAAAAGTCAAGCATACATAATAGCAGTAAAATAGCGGGTCATATCCACTATTTTTCAATGGAAAGCAGGTGGGCGCGGAGATTTATCTTCTTGTTTTTTATATCTAATTTGCTTCTTATATTATGGCGGTGAAAAAGTACCGTGTTCTTGGAAACCAGAAGAAGCTCTGCAATCTCGTCATTGGTTTTGCCCGCCTTTATAAGATCTGCAACACGAATCTCCATGGGGGTAAGATTGCCTGCTTCCGCTGCCAGCCTGTTTATAAAAGGAGATATGATATTATTCAGATTTGTCTCAAGGATCTGAAGCAATGTTTTCTGGCGTGTGTCCAGGCGGGTATGCATAACTTTTTCCAGGTAGGGAAAGACAAGCTCCTCTACGTTTCTGCGCACCATTTCGCTTAATCCAAGCTGATCTTTTTCGTGCTGCTTTAGCAGAACCCGCAGAGCAGTATTGACCTCTTCGAGATGATGGGACTGAGCCCGCAGTTCCTGCTGATGCTTCTGCAGCGATAGTTCGGCCTGCTTGCGTTCCTCGATCTCCTGCTCCAAAGCACGGTTTGAGCTTTCAAGTTCGGCTGTGCGCTCAGCAACCAGCTGTTCAAGCCGGTCCCGGTAGGCCTGAAGCTGTCTTTCAGCCTGCTTCTGTGCGCTTATATCGCGCAGGATAACTATATTGCCGGCGGGTTCTCCGTCGGCGTCGTGATACAGGGTGGAAGAAAGCTGCACGTCGAGCACCCGGCCGTCTTTTGTAAGACGGCGTGTTTCAAAAAGATTAATTGTCTGGCCGGAAAGCATCCTTTCAATGGCCTGCCGGGTCTCGGGCCAGCTTTCTGCGGGCACAAAGTCTATCTGCCTGCCGAGCAGTTCGTCGCGCGACATGCCAAAAGTTTTCTCAAATGCGGGATTTACGTAGGTGGCCACCCCTTTCATATCATAAACCACGATGGGGTCGGGCGATGACTCCAGCAATATCCGGTAGCGGCCCTCGCTTTCACGCAAAATCGCCTCTGTGCGCTTTCTTTCGGCAAGCTCGCGTTTGACCTCTGCGTATAAACCCGCCTTTTCAAGAGACAGCAATGCCAGGCCGGCAAATCTTTCCAGGGCTGCTACGTCCTGCCCGGTAAAATGCTTGTCCTCGTCCACATGTGCAAGACCGAGCACTCCCCTGACACCCTTTTCGGATTTCAATGGAACGCCCAAAATTGCCCGAAGCCTGTCAAGGTGTTTATCCGGTATGCGCCCGTCCCAGTTCTGATAATCATCAACGAGCAGCGGAGACTCGGTCTCCCATACACGTCCGCCCATTCCCTCACCCTTTGCCACTCTCCGGCCCAGCTGCCCCTTGAAAAACCCCATGCCCATCTGCATCTGCATAAACCCGGAACCAGGCTCGCGCAAATATATGTAGCCGTGTTTCGTCCCGGTCAGCGATGCGGCCCGGTCCAAAATAGTTTCCAGAAGCTCTTCCTTGTCAAGCTTGTCTATCAATCTCAGGGACGTCTCATGCAGGGCTTCCAAATAGGCTTTTTGACGGCAAAACGCGGTTTCTGAAATCTGACAACGGCGGGTTTCACGGCTTAGAGCCAGTAACTGCTCTTCGAGCTGCTTATATGTGGGCTTGGAGCTCATGGTTCTCTGCCCGGGATTTTGATCAAGTTCTGTTTTTTGCCAAACTGCCAAGCATTGAACGTTGATTTTTTATATTAACATGTTAAATATTCCTGTGCAATGTTTTAAACATGCAAACCTGCTTGACAGCAAATACCGGCAATGACATTGATATTTCAAATGTTCTGCAAGCTATTAATTGCCAGGAGAAAAAGGACGATATCACCAATGAAAACATCCCATTGTTACACACCCGCTGATCAATTACATACCAGATGCGAAAAGCTCAGGCAACATCTTTGCCGGCAGGACACAGAAGGCGCCCTGATTCTGCAGAATGCCGATCTTTTCTACTTCAGCGGCACCGCCCAGCAGGCCCATCTCTATATTCCGGCACAGGGAGATCCTGTTTTAATGGTAAGAAAGGATTTTGATCGTGCAAAAAAAGAATCAGCGCTTGAGCGAATTGTTTCTTTTTCCAGCCCCAGGGAGATCCCGGACATTTTAAAAAAACACGGGATTTCTGTTCCAAAAAAACTCGGCATGGAGCTTGACGTGGTTCCGGCCAATATTTATCTCAATTTCGGCCGCCTGTTTGAAAAAACCGAAATCACTGATATCAGCACATCAATAAGGATGATCCGGGCCGTAAAGTCTGACTGGGAAAAAGATCGCATCCGGGAGGCGGCCCGGTTTTCAGACCTCCTGGCTGCCACTGTTCCGGATTTGCTCAAAGCCGGCATCCCGGAAATCGAGCTCGCAGGAAAAATCGAGGCTGAAGCCAGAAAAATGGGACACCAGGGAATTGTGCGCATGCGTCTTTGGGGAAGCGAGCTTTTTTATGGGCATGTAATGGCCGGTCCTTCCGCGGCGGTTGCCAGCTATCTGGCATCGCCCACCGGAGGCGCGGGCATAAACCCTGCAATCGCCCAGGGGCCAAGCTTGCGTCCCGTGAAAAAACACGAACCAATACTGGTGGACCTTGTATTTGCAGTGGACGGGTATAATTCCGATCATACCAGGATATTTTCCATAGGCAATCTGCCCGATGATTTAACAGAAGCCCACAATGTAATGCTGAAAATTCAGGAAGCTGTTAAAAAAGCGGCTATTCCAGGCACTGCAGCTAATGATCTCTACGAATTGGCCCTTGAAATGGCGTCAGATCACGGACTTGCGGATAATTTCATGGGCGCAGGCCAACAGCGCATCCGGTTCGTGGGGCATGGGATAGGTCTTGAGCTTGATGAATTTCCGTTTCTGGCAAAGGGACAGAAAATGCCCCTTGAGCCCGGAATGGTAATAGCCCTGGAGCCAAAAGTTAGCTTTCCTGAAAAAGGTGTGGTTGGAATAGAAAACACCCACATTGTAACCGAGAGCGGGCTTGAGCAGCTTGGAAAATTTCCCGAAAATATAACAATAGCATAAGACAAAAGGATAAAATTATGGGCGATTACATCGGCGCACTGGATCTGGGAACAACGAGCAACCGCTTTATTGTCTTTGACCGGCGGGGCAGGATCGTGGGCTCCTCTCAGAAGGAACACGAACAGATCTTCCCGCAGCCGGGCTGGGTGGAGCACGACCCCATGGAAATATGGAAAAACACCAGGCAAGTAATCCGCAGGACCCTTGCCAAAACCGGGCTTAAAGGAACCGACATCAGGGCCGTAGGCATAACAAACCAGCGCGAAACCACAGTAGTGTGGGACAGGCGCACCGGCATGCCCTACATGAACGCCATTGTCTGGCAGGACACCCGCACCGGGGAAATGTGCAGCAAGCTGGCGGAAAACGGGGGCCAGGACCGGTTCCGCAAAAAAACAGGGCTTCCGCTTTCAACCTACTTTGCAGGCCCCAAACTGCGCTGGATACTTGACAACTGCGAGCCCGCCCGCAACGGAGCTGAAAAGGGCGATGCAATGTTCGGCACCATTGAATCCTGGATAATCTGGCAGCTCACAGGAGGACCTGATAACGGATCTCATGTGACCGATGTTACAAACGCCAGCCGCACCATGCTATTAAACATAGAAACCCTCAACTGGGACAAAGAGATTTTAGAGACGCTTGATATTCCGGAAAACATTTTACCGCGCATTGTTCCTTCAATTGATCCGGAAACCTGGGGCACCACGCGCAAAGACGGCCCGTTTGAGGCCCAAATTCCTGTATGCGGCGCCCTTGGAGACCAGCAGGCAGCCCTGGTGGGCCAGACATGCTTTGATGTGGGTGATGCAAAAAACACCTACGGCACAGGATGCTTTCTGCTTTTAAACACAGGTACGGAACCAGTGCATAGCAGCCATGGAATGCTCACCACGGTCGCCTACCAGATGAGGGGCCAAAAACCGGTGTACTGCCTGGAGGGCTCCATTGCGGTTGCCGGAGCACTGGTGCAGTGGCTTCGTGACAACCTGGAATTCATAGAACACGCAGCCGAGATCGAGCCCCTTGCAAAATCGGTTCAAGACAACGGAGGAGCCTACATTGTACCGGCGTTTTCGGGACTGTTTGCACCTTACTGGCGTTCTGACGCAAGGGGAGTGATAGTGGGGCTGACCCGGTATATCAAGCGCGGCCACATCGCCCGTGCCGTACTCGAAGCCGTGGCCTACCAGACCCTGGACGTAGCCGAAGCCATGGAAAAGGACTCGGGTGTGAAAATGAGCAGCCTGAAAGTTGACGGCGGCATGGTTGTAAACGAACTGCTTATGCAGTTTCAGGCAGACATTTTAGGCATACCGGTTATAAGGCCGAAAATTACCGAAACCACAGCCCTGGGCGCGGCATCGGCCGCGGCCCTTGCAAGCGGATTTGCCCAGGGCACAGAAGAGCTCAAGGAAAACTGGACCATAGATAAAACCTGGCAGCCGAACATGACCGAACAGGAGCGCAGAAGAGACGTTAAAAACTGGAAAAAGGCGGTAAAACGGACCCTTAACTGGATCGACTAGGTCCTGCTTCCTGCCCGCTGGTTGAAAACAAAACCTGCCATGCGCCTGTTTATCATGTGAACTACGTCTTCGGGCAAAAATTCTGAAGGCGCGTTTTTCATTCTTTCTTCAGTCAGCTCTTTTGCGGTTTTCTCAGGGTCATTTGTGCGCTCCAGAGATTGTTCAATCTTTTTGCGGAACTGCTCTGCGGCCCTTATTGACTGAGTAATAAATTCTTTTGCGTCCTCATGGGTACGCGCGCCGTAGTGTTCTGCCAGATAAACATCTATATCATAGGCGGCCATTTTTTCCAGGCTCTGCTGATACTTGTCAAAATTCGAATTGGCCGCAGGAAATATTTCATTGCCGGATGCAATTCCGCCTGAGTCGGAGCCGAACATGGCCTTTTCTTCGGGCACGTAGACCGCAATCGAGCACGAGGAATGCCCAGGCACCTCGAGTATTTCAAGGGTCCGGTCCCCGCATGAGATCCTTTGGCCTTCTTTTAAAGCTTCTTCAACCTCAATGCCTTCAAAATCGGCAAAACCTTCTTTTTCCGCCTTTTCAAGCATATTGCGCCTCTTTAGGGCATCGCGGTTCATGGCATGGATGGTTTCAACCGCCTTTGTCTTTTTCAAAATTGCCTTTGCCGGCTCTGATGCTGCCACCTGCACCCAGGGCCATTTTTTCCTTAAAAAAGGAACTATCCCGCAGTGATCAAAATGGGAATGCAGGATAACGATTTTTTTGATTTTATTTTCATCTATTGCCAATTCCCGGATCTGATCAATTACCTCCGGTGCAATATAGACCATGCCACCGCCTATAAGCACGGATTCCGAACCGCCGTCCAGACAGTAAACATTGGACTCCCTGCGTCCCAGAAGAGTTATGCGGTCTGTAACTTTTCCCGGTTTTTGTAAGATCATAAAAAACTCCTTTTTAATTTTGAAATGGCAAAGTAAAAACAAATTATAGTGACGGCCTTCGGTCAAACCAGGGCTTTGCCTGCTCCAATTGTCCTGCCAGCCTGAAAAGACCGGCTTCATCACCGAAGCGTGCAACAAACTGAACCCCGATGGGCAGGTTTTGCTCGTTTAAATGAAGCGGAACAGACATGGCAGGAAGCCCGCACTGGTTTGCAAGCTGCGTAAAAGGCATCTTTGACAGGCTTTTTTCCGCCATCTGGTCAACAACTCCTGAAATCTTAAGCAATCCGCCCAAACGCAGGGTATTTACCGCTTTTACCATGGCTGCCTCCCCGGAAGCCATAGCCAGTTCCCCGATTTTCGGAGGAGGAACCGCTATTGTGGGACAAAGATAGAAATCGTATTTTTCAAAAAATCCCCCCATAACCCTTGCTGCCTTGTCCCATTGGCGCATGGCTTCGACAAAATGGCTTGCTGAAAAACTTCTGCCCAGCATACCGAGCATCCAGGTAAGGGGCTCCACATCGGAAGGACGCGCCTTGCGTCCCAGAACCGCCTCAAGTTCCCTGATATCAGCCCCCACCTCGCCGAAATACAAAGTCATGTAGCTCTTTGCCAACGCCAGGCCGTCAACTCCTGTTTCGGCTTCTTCAACGTGATGCCCCAGGTCTTCAAGCAGGCGGGCTGTTTGCTCCACCGCGTTTATACAGTCTGAATGAACCTGGGTGCCGAGAGGCGACCTGGTGCTAAATGCAATCTTGAGACTGCCCGGCGATGTCTGCACCTCGTCGGTGTACGCTCTTTCAGGCGATTTTATCTCATAGGGCGCACCAGTATCCGCACCGTTTGTCATATCCAGCATTGCCGCACTGTCTCTGACCGACCTTGTGATCACGTGCTCCTGAACAGCTCCCTGCCATACCCGGCCAAAATCCGGCCCTGTAGGATTTCGTCCCCTGGAGGGCTTTAATCCGAACAAACCGCAGCATGAAGCGGGGATGCGGATGGAGCCGCCGCCGTCTCCGCCTGAAGCCATGGGAACTATCCCCGCGGCTACTGCCGCGGCAGACCCGCCGCTTGAGCCTCCGGGCGAATGATCAGTATTCCATGGATTTTTGCACGGGCCGAACACTTCAGGCTCTGTTACGCCTGTCAGGCCAAACTCCGGGGTGTTTGTCTTGCCCAAAATTAAAAGACCGCTTTTTTTAAACCTGATAACAAGTTCACTGTCATGATCAACCACCACGTTTTTAAGATGCCTGTTTCCGTAAGATGTAGGCACCCCGGCGTAATTTGCCATTAAATCCTTGAGCAGAAACGGAACACCCGCAAAAGGGGCATCAGAAGGCAAGTCTGAGACAGCCCTGCCTGCCTGCTCGTCCATTCTGGTAACCACTGCATTGATCTTTGGATTGAGCCGGTCGATTCTTTCAGCAGCCTCCCTGCACAGCTCCTGCGCGCTTATTTCCTTATCCCGTACAAGTCCGGCCAGCCCTGTTGCATCATAGTTTTCATACTCGGCAAAATCTCCCATGATCCCCCCCTTTATGGTTATTACAGGCATCCTGCCAGTAATTGAAGAAGGGTGCGGGCCGTTCTAAGCGGCTCTGTTCAAAAGGCCCGCACGCCTTTGTTCCACCCTAGGCTTAACCCAGGACTGATTAAACCACAGTGCAAAAAGGATAAGTCCGCCGCCGATCAGCAGGCGCAAAAGATCCTCATCCCGGTTCCAGAGCACCAGATTTACCACCAGCGCCGCGGGAACAAGGGCGTTGTTCATTATTGCAAGCGCCCCCTGGTTGACCATGGTTGCACCCTTGTTCCACAGAAAATAGCCAATGCCGGAGGCGGCAATGCCGAGCCACAGCAAAACACCCCATTGAACAGAAGTTGTCGGCATCATTGAGAAATCACCCCAGATCAGCCATCCGGCAACAGAAACAATCAGCGCTCCCAGATAAAAAAAACCGAAAACCGAATGCTGGGGCAAAACATCCAGGCCGGCTTCTCCTCTTTTTTCCATAAGCTTCTTATAAGCCACCTGTCCGACCGCAAAACAGATATTGGCGGCCTGGACAAGCAGAAAACCGGCAGCAAAATCCTGGCTCAGAGGATTATAACGGATCACCGCGGCCCCTGCCACAGCCACGACAGCGGTAACCAGATACCACAGGGTAAAGCGCCTCCTTAACAGGTCATAGAGAAGAGTGATATATATAGGAGTAAATACAGTAAAAAGAACCACTTCCGGGACACTTAAAAAGGAAAACGAATTGTAAAAGCAGATAAACATCAAGCCGAGCTGGATACCCCCGATTGCCATCAGGCGGAAGGCCAGCGCAAAAGAGATGCTCGGCCACCTTATCAGGGGCAAAAACATGAGGCTTGCCAGAAAAGTTCTTGAAAAAACAGCAAAATAGCTATCCACATGCCCGGAAAGATAAACACCGATCAGGCTGAATGAAAACGCCCACAAAACCGTTACAAACCACAGGTAACCCATTTACAAAACTCCTTTCCCTCTAATACCTTAGCGCAAAACCGGTAATATCCGTACTGCCGGCGTCATGATAATTTGACTTTCA
>CAZVFQ010000050.1:17221-20469 GCA_964626455.1 uncultured Desulfobacteraceae bacterium
AATTTAAAACATGGAGGCATTCATGGAAAAACTCGTAGGGAAAACAGTCTGGATAACCGGTGCGGGAACAGGAATAGGCCTTGCCGGAGCCCAATCGCTGGCAGACGCCGGGGCCATGGTTGTCATGTCGGGCAGGAGGTCTGACATACTGGAAAATGAAGCCGCAGCAATCAAGAAAAACGGCGGTCAGGCAGAAACACTGCCCCTGGATGTAAGTGATGCCGGGGCAGTAGAGAAGGCAGCAGAAACAATTGCACAAAGACACGGCAGGATTGACATCCTTGTAAACAGCGCAGGCACCAACACCCCGAACCGGTTCTGGGAGGACCAGAGCTTTGAGGGCTGGGACAAAGTTATCCGAATCAACCTGGACGGTACTTTTTACTGTACAAAGGCGGTGCTCGGCTTTATGAAAAAGCAGCAGGACGGACTTGTAATAAACATTTCCTCCTGGGCCGGCATATACAATTCATCCGTGGTGGGACCGGCTTATAACGGCAGCAAACACGCGGTGGTATCTATTACCGAGACCCTGAATCTGGAGGAATGCAAAAACGGAATCCGCGCATGTGTGATCTGCCCGGGCGAAGTAGACACACCTATAATGGAGCAGAGGCCGGTTCCGCCGCCGCCTGAAATCCGCGAAAAAATGCTTAAACAAGAAGACCTGGGCCGGACCATCCTTTGGGTTGCCCAACAGCCTCCGCACATGTGCGTAAACCAAATAATTGTAAGCCCGGTCTGGAACCGGTTCTATATAAAATCGGATACTTAATACCGTATTTTAAGCCGCACTTCGTGTGCGAATGCAGGCAACTTGAAATTTCTGCCTTGGAGAGGACATAAATGCTGAAAATAGACGACTGGAACAAACAGCAGGTACACGATGTCATGCAGGAACTGCTCTACAGCTTTAACTACATGTGGTTTCTCATGGAAAACTGGATGGGGAAGCACTGCCCGGAAAAACTTGAAACAGAAGAATTTAAACAGCTCGCGGAAACATTCGGCTCATACGAGGCAAAACGGCTGGAAAAAACCGTTGATCAGGATATCACAGGAATTGAGCGCCTTATCGCCTTTTTGGAACACTCCCACTGGTGCGCATTCGAGGACATAGAACTAACCAGGGTATCAGACACAGAACTAAGGATGCGCACATTAAACTGCACAGCCCAGAAAGCAGCCCGCAAATGGGGCATGGAATTCTATGACTGCAGCAGCGCGGGCCTGCGCCTCCGAAGGGGGTTTTTCTCGCAGATAAATCCGAAAGCCGAAGTGCGCCGGATCTATACGCCTCCTGAGGCCAGGCCCGAAGAGCTGCCGGACGCAGTATCCTGTGAATGGATAATCTCCATTTAACAAATACCTGTTTATCAGTTGTTTTCCATAAACTTGGCCTGAAGCCGCCTCATGCCTTTGAGCCAGCGGTCATAGTCCGATGTTTTGCGCTGCATGTAGGTCTCGACTTCCGGATGCGGCAAAACCAGGAACCTTTCTTCTGCCAGGGCCTTTACGGTATCTTCGGCGACCTTGCCCGCGTCTATCATGCCGTTTACTGCAGCCACACCTCCGCCCTCCCGGGTCATTTTGGTTTCCACCGCCTGCGGGCAGATGGCTGACACTTTGATGCCCTGGTCGCCGTAAGTGATGGCAATATTTTCAGCAAGCCCCACTGCCGCATGCTTTGTCACTGAATAAGGTGCGGATCCGATCTGGGATAAAAGCCCGGCAGCCGAAGCGGTGATTACAAAATAGCCGCCTCCTCGGGCGATCATTTTATCAATCAGCGCCCTGCCCGCATATACATGGGCCATGACGTTTATTTCCCAGATACGCTGCCAGTCTTCATTCGAAACCTCCAAAGCCCCTCTGACCATAATCCCGGCATTTGAACAGAAAAGGTCAATCGGGCCGCACTCGTTTTCAGCCTTTTCAACCAGGGAAACAAGGTCTTTTTCTTTAGACACGTCACAGGCCACGGCCATGCCGTTTATTTCTCCTGCCACCTGGGATGCGCCTTCAAAGTCCATGTCCGCGACCACAACCGCTTTTGCACCTTGTTCTGCAAACGCCCGGCACAGAGCGGCTCCGATTCCGCTTGCCCCGCCGGTAACAACTGTTACTTTATCTTTTAGATCCATTTTTCCCGCCTTGTTTTATGTTTACTTGTTTTAAGCCAGTGCGCCCCCGTCGCACGCAATGGTCTCGCCTGTGGTAAAAGAAGCCGTGTCAGATACAAGGTAAATCACAGCACCAACCATTTCCTCCGGAGTGGCGTGCCGGTTCATGGGTATGCGCTGCAGCGCCTGTTCATAGATTTCCCTGTTCTGGATTAAGGCTTCTGAGAACTTGGTCTCTGTAAAGCCCGGCAGAAGCGCGTTAACCCGTATGTTTTTCTGTGCCAGTTCCTTGGCATATGCCCTGGTCATAGAGATCAGGCCGGCCTTGGTAATGGAATATACTCCCTGCAGAGGCGCCGGCCTTACCCCGTTTATTGAAGATACGTTTACAATTGCGCCCCCGCCGCCTTCCTCCATTAACTTTGCCCCGTACTGGATCATGAAAAAGGGGCCTTTGAGGTTTACCTCTATGGTTTTGTCAAAGGCTGATTCAGGAGCACCCAGAAGTTCTCCCAGATACGGGTTTGTGGCTGCGTTATTAATAAGAATGTCGAGTTTTCCGTATTTTGATCTCACCTTTTCAAACAGGGTTTCTATCTGATCAAGATAGCCCATATGGCAGCTTATGGCATCCGCCCTGCCGCCTTTATCCTCTATTTTTTTCTTTACCCCTTCCAGGGCGTCAATCTTGCGGCTTACCAGAATGCATGTGGCACCGAATTCGGCAAGGCCCCGGGCAATCGCCTCGCCTATACCCCGGCTTGCCCCGGTAATCAGGGCGACCTTGTTTTCAAGCGAAAATGAAACCATTGCAAAGACCCTCCTTTTCCTGTTCTGTTGAAAAAATCCTGCCGAACAAATCCGGATTATGCAAATTTACATATAACACAACATTTTTAAAGAAAAAACCATTGCTAAGTTAATATCGTGGTATCAACATTGCAGTGTCAACCCAGCAAATCCGCCAGTCTTGAAGTTTACAAAATCGACTTTTTAGAAAGGAATTTTCTTAACCCCATGGGCCTGAAGCAGACCAAAAGCAAAGCCTGAAGCTTTCCGGGGTTGATCTCAGGGCCGGCGGGGTGGTTTGTTGGCCTGCATCGAGCGCGCAAGCGGTCGGCAGGA
>CAZVFQ010000051.1:0-3801 GCA_964626455.1 uncultured Desulfobacteraceae bacterium
TTTTGCATCGGCGGCGTCGGCGTTGCTGCCGCGGGCGAAGATGACGTATATGAAAATGAAATAGACAAGGAAACCGAGCTGTCCAAAGATGATATTGAAGGTGAAGACATAGAAGCTTTTATTAATGCAGCAGAAGAGATCCAGGAGATAAGGGCTGAATATTCGGAAAAAATCCGTAAGGCAGCAGAAGAAGACGATGCCGATGAGCGCTACAAGGAATTAAGAGAGGAAGCTGTTGATAAGATGGTAGAGGCAATTGAGAATAATGGTATTGACGAAGAAGTTTACCGGGGCATTGCCTATCATTTGCAGGAGGATGAAGAACTGATTGATCGTATAAATTAATAAGCACGCACTCTAATATTTCCCCTCCTTCCTGAACACATGCAAAAAGGGCCGCAATTTTTGCAGCCCTTTTTGTATGTTTGCCAGATGCGGCGTAAGGGCAATCCGGACATATCATGTTTTAACCCGGCACACTTTCCGAAATATGTTGACACCATCCTTTTTATCGACAATTATATCATAAAATTACAGGGCACGGCCAATTATGAAATTATGCACGATATACGAGGAATTTCCGGGCCGTTGTTTCTTACAATCAGTTTATAAAAGCCGGACTGCCACTTAATCAGGGTTGTTTTTGGGGTCCGAAAAACAAATAAAAGACAAAGCAACAATGTATCTGTTTAATTTTTCTGCAACACATCAGAAATATTTTGCTGCCTGTTTTACCCTGGGGTTTCTATTTAAGTATAATTACCTTTTTTTGCAGATATTCCAGGTGCCTTCCATTACGGGGCTGATATTAAAAAATTGTGTGCTTGTATTGATAATATACCTTATGGTTCTCCCCCTGCTGCAAAACAGAAAGGCCAGAAAGGCTGTTTTTATCTTTCTGCTGGTCTTTACGGGTTATTTTTTATCGACCCTGTGGTATTATAGGTATTTCGGCAATTACCTGAGTCTGAACGACATGCTGATGGGCAGGGGGGCAAGGCCTGTTGATGTTTTATTCAAGCAGATATCAAGGCCGTATGACATATTTTTTGTACTTGATTTAATTATACTATTTTATTTTGTGATCAGGGACAAAGCTACTGCCCCTTTAAGAAGTGTTTTTCCCGGGGCGGTTAAACCCCGCCTCGCAGTTATTCTTCCCTTAATAACTGTGCTTATTTTCGCCCAGATATACCTGACCAGCCTGATTCTGGGCAATGAAAAGCCTATAGCTCTTTTCAATAAAAGCACATCAGCTTTTGTAAATGTATACGGCATATTACCCCTTTACGCATTTGAATACTATTCGTTTTATGCCCCGGCCAGGTTTGAAAACCCGGATATCAGGCCGCCATCGGTAAAAAACAGCATAACCGAAACTGAAATAAACGCAAAAACCCCTGATATAGTGGCCATACAGGTGGAGTCGCTCGACCGGAAAATAATTGACTACAAACATAACGGCACTGAAATAACACCTTTTTTAAATGAGTTAAAAGATAAGGGGCTATACTTTGAAAATTTTTACGCCCAGCATGTAAACGGCAGTTTTGACGCGGAATTTTCCTTTTTAACCTCCACTTATCCCGTAAACAAGAATTACGCATTTAAAACATGTGATTTATCCGATTTTGATTCACTGGTCAAAGTGTTAAAGGAAAAAGGATACCAAACATACGCTTTCCATAGTAATGACAAAAGGTTTTTCCACAGACACAGGGCTTTCCCGGACCTGGGATTTGATAAGTTCTACAGTCAGAAGGATTTCCCGCTGGAGAAAAATTTATTGGTCAACTATAAGTCTGATTTTGGTACAAACGATTATGATTTTTTTATCCAGTCTGCTGATTATCTAAAAGAGGCAGAAAGTCCCTTTTTCGCATTTTTTATAACCGCTACCAGTCATACTCCTTTTGATTTTTATCCGCTTGACCAGGACAAAGAGCAATTCAGGGATATAGACAATGATCTGGTAAGAGACTATTTTAAATCAATGTCTTTTGTGGATAAATCGCTCAAACGATTCTTCCGGGAATTACGCGCTCTTAGTCTTTTCGAAGATACGTTGTTTATTATATACTCCGATCATGAGTCCACTATAGATACCGAGAATTATTCTTCAAAAAGGAAATTTGTACTGAAAAAAGAAGTAAAGGCGCCCGAAAACATTCCGCTTTTTATTATTCATTCTGACATCGAGCCGGCGGTTCTAAATGAAGAGGGAACCCATGCAGATATTGCCCCCACAATTCTGGATCTTTTGGGAGAAGAGCAAAGACCAGGAGAATTTTTAGGCCGATCATTGCTGGAAAAAGAAAGGTCGCCGGTATTATTTATTCATGAAACCCCCCAGATATTATATGATGGCCAGCTTTTTGCAAGTTTTCCGGAAGGAATTGATAAAATCGGATATCTTGAAGAAAGGGGCAATAAGGATGTTGGGCCGCCGAATGAAAAAGATTTGGTTGAAGCCATAGATTTCATGAAGCATATTTCTTTTAAAAGACGTATGATATCCAACTAAAGCATTACCGATGATTTTGTTATACCTGCAGGGAAGTCCCGATTTTTACCGGTTATAAAAATCCTCTCAGTTAAAAAAGAACAGGTTTACATGGGCAAGTATAAAACATTATTGACTGCATGCTTTTTGGTGCTTTTTGGTATTCTTTCATCCTGTTTTTCCGGAACACGAGGCATGAAGCAAGTGCAGCAGCGCCCTGAAGAAGCTTTTATTCTTATACAGCGTGAAATCGGAAAAAAGGAAAATCTCCCCCAAAAGGAATTTGGTGCCTATATGTCCTTTGTGAAGCAAGGTCCGGTGATTCCGGGACTTTTTCATGGGTTCATACCTCAGGGCATGGCATATCTTCCCGAATACGAATCAGTAGTCATATCCAATTACATGCTCGGCGACCATGCCAGCGCTCTTACACTTGTTTCCATGCAGGACGGAGCGCTTGAGAAGGTTTTATGGCTGTATAATAATGATGGAAGCCGGCATCGTGGTCATACGGGGGGAGTTGCAGCTACAAGGAACCATTTGTGGCTGGCTTCTGGAAAACATTTTTACAAAATCCCTCTGGAAAAGATAATAAATGCAGAAGAAAAGTCCGAGCTTTCACTAGGGGCTCCTTTATCCACGGAAGTAAAATGCTCATTTGCCACGGCTTCCGGCAGCGTTCTTTATATTGGTGAGTTCAGGACCTGGGGGAGACGATATTCAACAAAGGCATCGCATACGTACAAAACCGCTCACGGCAGCCGCAACCACGCCCTTATGGCGGGCTTTGTCCTGGATGAGCAGACTGATTCAATAAAAGCCTCAATGATTGAGTCCAAAACAGCCTATCCATCCTTTTTCATCTCAATACCGGATAAAGTACAGGGGGCGGCTTTCATAGGAGAATATATAATTTTAAGCCAGTCCTACGGACGCAAAAATACGAGTTTTTTATCCTTTTACCACAATCCTCTGTTTAGTGAAAAAAAGGATTCATTCACATTGGAAAACGGTAAAAAAGTGCCTGTCTGGCATCTCGACGGCTCAAACCATATCAAAACCGTAAGCGCCCCGCCGATGACTGAAGGAATTGCCAATTTCCAGGGCGAACTCACAATACTTTTTGAGTCAGGAGCCGATAAATACCGTCGAAATGCACGATTTCCCCAGGACAGGATTCAGGTTCTGGATATAGGAACAATTATGGATTAAACCTGGAATCAGATAGTAGTGACAATCCCGGAAAGGGCGCCGGGGCTTTTTCCCGCAGAAGATATTTTCATTTTCTTATGTCACAA
>CAZVFQ010000051.1:3901-20195 GCA_964626455.1 uncultured Desulfobacteraceae bacterium
AAAGGGCGCCGGGGCTTTTTCCCGCAGAAGATATTTTCATTTTCTTATGTCACAACAGCCGCTTTCAGATATCGCTGATTCTATCGAATAAAGAGAAGTCTTATGAATCTTAAACCACTATTTTCAGGAAGCCCTGCATAACTCTGAATAAATTCTCTTAACCTGCAAAAAAAGGATAGAGAAACTTTAACGAAACTCCCCCAATAATTGGTACTACAACATTATCGTTTAAAATTAAATTTTTGGTCAGTTTTATGGGGATTAATTCTAAAATAGTCATGATAAGTGAAACTGAGACAATAAGCCTGAATGGGATGTAGCCGTGCCATGCCTCCAAAAGCAAAGGCATTTTGGGAAATATAATAATCCCGGTCAATATACACAGAATAAAACAGCCCAAAGATCCTTCTGCCGTTTTGTCGCCGATTTTAATTTTACCCATACTCAATCCGATTACTGCAGCTGCTGCATCGCCGACAATAAACATAAAAAGGGTCATAAAAGAAATATGCGGCTCCCCATAAAAAAGCAGGGAACAAATAAATGCAGCAATAACATACCATGTGGCACCGGTTATTTTTTCTTTTTCATTTTCTCTCAGTAATTTTTTAAAAATTTTATGGAATGTGTCCTGAAGTGACTGAAATTTGAATCGAAAAAACTCCAACCCTGCCATAAAAATCGAAAGGCTTGCCAGCAGAAAACAAGACATCCATTCCTGGAAAAAATAAAATTTCGGTGCATAAAATATTCCTACAGGCAGCAAAAGTGCCACCAAATGAAACAGCTTCCGGTTAATTTCCTGTTGTGATAAATTTTGATGAGTTAACACTATATTTTACTCCCGGACCGCCATCATTTCTTTTGTAAATAATTTTTTCCCTGATTTTAACCGTGGATTACCGGATTTTTATAGCGGAGTAAATATGGTGCGTACCTTAAAACTTTTCAGGTCCACTTAATCGAGGTGTGAATAACCCTTAAAATAATCACAGCGCCTTGTTTTTCGACATATGGGAGAATAGGCGGCAAACCGGGAACCAGAAATTCGCGCGTACCCGCCACCCGGCCCGGTCGCCCCGTTAATCCCCATTTTATGTATTCATTAAGAACATATGCGAATACATAAAGATGTCAATAATATTTTCGGATATGGCATACACCCGTAAAAAAAACGTTTTAATTTGTCTGTGCAGGACAATAAGATTAACTTTTATTCTGCCGAAATACCTGCAAAAGTCAGGAATCCTTTAAACAGACCATATATAGAAACGCTTCGGCAGCAATTGCTTCTAACATATCCGTATGCTATAAAACCATACACAATACAGACAATGCTGATATTGTTGTTGGGTTGTCGCGCAAACTTTTATTATCAAATAGATACGTGCTATGCTGCCTACGCTGAACACTCTTTGGATTGAAGGCCCGCTTTCTCATCTGGAGCGGATTTGCCTGGCATCAATGCGAAAACAGGGCCACAGGGTCGTGCTGTACACATACGGCAGAGTCGAAAACATACCCAAAGGCATTGTTGTAAAAGATGCGGCAGAAATCCTGCCTTTTGATGATACATACAGGCATGAGCCCAGCGGAAGCATATCTGTTTTCGCTGATTATTTCAGGTATGTCCTTCTTAAAAAGCAGTTGGGAGTCTGGATTGATCTGGACTGTTTCTGTCTGGCCCCGATCAAGATCCCGCCGCATGGATACCTTCTGGGCCATGAGATCAATACAATAAACGGAGCTGTACTTCATTTGCCCGCCGACAGCCCGGTTCTTGACGATTTGCTGACAGCGTGCAGAAATCCCGGCCGATCTCCTTACTGGCTTGATTTCAGGCGGCGTTACCTTAAAAGATTATGGTTTCTGGTAACCGGCAGAAAATGGCACCTGGGAGTTATGGGCTGGGGCATTGTCTGCCCGGTAGCACTGACCCGGCTTATACCGCGCTACGGCCTTCTCAACAAAGTTCAGCCAACAAAAACATTTTATCCTGTTGACCGGCAGGGGTCGGCAAAACTTTTTGACCCGGAGCCTTTTGATCATCTGGTTAAAGACCCTGAGATCAAAACAATTCATATTTACGCAAAGCAGCGAAAATGGGAAAAGCCTGTTCCGGGCAGTTTTATGGAATGGGCGACTGAATATACAAAAGACTTTCTATAGGCTGAAACGCTGCTTAAAGGATAGGCGCAAAACAATGTTTTTGAAGAAAAGGCCTTTAAACCATGGATAATACAGCCGTAAAAATAACCGAAAAAATTCAAAACCGGTTAAGAGACGGAATTCGGCTTGAAAATGATGTAATACATTATATCGAATCCATGACCGGAGCCCAGGGACCGGAGCAGCTGGTATGGCAGCTTGAAAACAGTGAGGACTGTGATAATCAGAGCTTATACGAGCTGATATTCTATCCGGCTGAACAGGATCAGGTAAAAATAGAACCCCTGCTGGAAGAAAAAAACATGGATCAAAAGAGCGTGCAGGCCATAGAACACCATCTGGCGGAAAAAGAGATCCTGACCAGGGTTATTTTTCCTGACAAAAGCACTACTCCGCAAATAACTGTCCCGGAAACCAGCATACGCCGGTATGTCCAAAGGCTGAAACTCACCAGGGCAATTCCTGAAAACATAGCAGCGGCAATTAAAAACCTTGTCGCAAACAGGCAGATTGCGCTGCGTATCCGGGTCAAACTCAGAAACGCAAGGTTTTGTTTCAGCGAAAATATAACGTCTTTTTTTTGCTCCTG
Source organism: uncultured Desulfobacteraceae bacterium (assembly GCA_964626455.1). Classification (GTDB taxonomy): domain Bacteria; phylum Desulfobacterota; class Desulfobacteria; order Desulfobacterales; family Desulfosalsimonadaceae; genus Desulfosalsimonas. Next base: position 6,660 of record CAZVFQ010000051.1, read on the forward strand.
CCTGGAGAAAATGCCTGTGGAATCCGAAGAAGATATGGGGCTTATTGAATGGGTCGTTGATTTTCTGGAGCATACAGATGATAAAACAGATATTTACACAACACTGATGGATGAAAAACGCCGTGTGGCGGAAATGCTTCGGCAGGCATCGGCAAATGAGAAACAACTCAGCCGCCAGCCGGTGGAAGCTCTTATAATGCAGGGTGTAAATATTTCATGCATCTGCTCGGATGAAGCAGTCCGGCAAATAAATCTCATCGACCGGATTGCACTTGCCGTATTCGGCAGAACCGAAGCTGTCGATCCGCAAGCCCCGGTAAATCTGGGTGCCTTTGATGCCAGAGGCGACATCGACAAGGTCATCAGGATACTGTCCTGATTCCCGCAGCCTCTGGCCGGCCCGGTTAATACATTTCCATGATGTTTTCAGCCTCTGTCTCTGCATTGTCTCCCAGGGAGGTGCCCTCTGCAAGGGAAGCAGCCTTTTTATATGCCTCTAACGCCTTGTTGTACTCATGATTTTTCTTATAGGCCCGGCCAAGCTCCATGTAAAAGCGGGCAGTCTCGGGTGCCTTTTCCACCGCCCGTTCCAGTTTCCGGATCGCCTCCTTTAAATCTCCATTCGTAAGATAGACCCGTCCGAGTCCATAGAGGGCGTGCGGATAATCACGCTTCATTTCAAGGGCTTCAAGGTAGTATTTCTCGGCTTTATGATACTGCCCCAGGCTGTAATAAACATATCCCAGGTTGCTCAGGGGATAATGCGGAGTCATATACAAAAGATCTTCTGTCACTTTTTCAAAACATTCAATCGCCTCTTCCCATTTGCCCTGTTCCACATAGGCCGAACCAAGATTGTTAAGAGCTGCAGAATATTCTTCATTCAGCTCCAGGGCTTTTTTAAAATGTTTGACAGATTTCTCCACATTTTCTTTTGCCAGATACGCCAGCCCTAGATCATTGTGAACATAAGGATCATCAGGGTTCATCTTCTCGGCTTTGAGCAGCTCACGAAGCGCTTTCGTATAATTGCCTTCTGCCAGGTGTGCTTCACCGAGATTTCTGGATGCCTCCGCTCTCTGCTCCTCAGGGCTCGGTCCTTTGTTGCCGGCGCATGCACTGAGAAATGAAAACATCGCAACAATTAAGACTATTTTAAGCGCAGTCTTCCATTTCATAATCTATATTCCTTTTTTAGTGGTTTACCGGCGAAGCTGTATCACTTTAACTCCCGCATCCTCATGCAGATAATCAATAAGTGCGTCAGCAAGATTTGTCCGTGTAAGCAGCAGACCGCCCCTGCTGCTGCTCTCAGCTGGATATACAAGCCATCCCGGAATCTGAACAGATGTATTATGTATCCGTGGCCGCTCTGCCGTCCAGAACATAGGTTCCTTCTCATAACTTACAGGCAGATCCTCAGCCAGGGTTTCAAGCATCTTCTCCACATCCCTGAAACTCTCAATCTGCAGCACCTTAAAGCCGCTTTTTTCTATAGCCTCCACAGCCCCTCCCTGCAGGCTGCCGTAATCTAAGATGATCTCTGCCTGTTGTCCGGCAGAAAGCATGTCAGTGCTAGCTTTGACCTGGAAACCGCTATGGGGAAATGAGATTTCCACATTTTCATGATATTGATATCCCAGCATTTCTGCAATGGCTCTGACCAGCAGGGCCGGTCTTCCAGGATCCGCGACCGGCACTTGCCTCTCCGGCGGATTTTTTCGAGGCTCCCGTAACACCCAGCCAGACATGTCCTCCTTGTCAACCCATTCTCTTAGCTGTACGTCATGGCGTGCCAGATAATCGCAAACAGATGGCGGAGTCCTCATATCCGGCTCAGAGACAATATTAAGGCAAATCCTTGAATCTTCCTGTGAACTATTATATATAAAACGGCCGCGTACTGCAATCAAAACCCCTTTGTCTTCAATGGATACGCGGTTTTTATATCCGTTGGGATCGATTTCATTTATAAGCCTCTCTATCAGAGAAGAAAGCTGCGGCTCACCCGAGACAAACACCACTTCAAGATCCCCCCAGTAATCCTGGACAACCATCTGATCACTGGGAGGCAGCCCCTGCCTTCTGGTGAAAAGAATTTTTTTGCCGTTGCCAAGCTCAAGTACAGGCGTACGGGAAAGGTCAAGGCGGATGTCCCTGCCGCGCTTTCTGGGGAAAAAATACAGCCCTTTATCATATATTTGAGCATCCACAATTTCAGCAGCCCTTGCAAACACTGACAAGTCCTTAAACCACTGCACGGGCGGCGGCAAAACAGATTTTTCGTTCTTTTCATCCTCTGTTTCTTCAGTCTCTGTCTTTTCCTCTGTTCCGCCTAAAACGTCTGTGGCTCCGGGGCCGGGGTATGCAGACAGGTCCTCTGGTGAAGACTCCTGCTGCTCCTGCGTATCCGGACTTTCAAACAGATCCTCATACCACGGCTGGTTTCGGATTGCCGGATCCGGCAGGCGGATTTCAGTTCCGGCCTGTATTTTATCCAGTTCCTTGATATCCGGATTCAATTTCCGGAACAATTCAATGCCTTTCTCATAAGATTGCGAGCCGGGTTCGCCGAACCGCCTGGCTATCAGGCGCGAAACCCAGTCTCCGTAGCGCACCTCATAAACATCGGAATGATGCTTCAGGACCCGGGGAAGATCTGTTATAGTGATAACCGGCATATTGACCTTCCCGCTCTCCTGACCTTCAAAGGTTCCGGGGGCGAGGATACGCAGCGGAATCAGAATCCGCTGGTTCGGATAAATACGATCTATGTCCCGGATATTCAGATTGATTTGCTTGAAAATCTCAAGGAATTTCGGAAAATTTTCGTGGGCGATATCTCCCCGCTGCTTTAAGATCTTGATTACATAGTCGTTTTCCAGGACCACATAGTAATCACACAGCACGTCGGTTCCACGAAAATCCCTAACCTCATAATCCTTATAGAAAAAAGCGGCATGGGTATTGGCGGGAATCCACAGAAACACCGCCGCCAGGGTCCAGATCCAGAGGCGGTACCAGACGGGCAAACAATGCACGTTCATCCTGATCATACTTTTTTAAGATCCAGTCTGTCAGCGATTTCTTCTGCTGTGCGCCGGACAAAAACCTTAAGGGAATCGCCGGACAACGGCCTGCCCGGTTCAGGAACACTTTGCAGGTCCGATGGACAAACCAGTTCCGGCAGGTTGATCAGCTCAGGTTTCGGTGAAATTCCGTATTCATCAGGGAAACGGTTTTCAAAATACATCTGCTGAAAATCAGCGAATTTCAGGGCATGAGCCGTGGAGTCAAGCACTGCACTTTCATTTTCACCGATTTTTCCGGCAGCTTTTGCAGCCACCATACCTGCCAGGCATTCTCCTCCATGGGTGCATACCACATGACCGTTTCTGTTGGCCCGCAGCTGCCAGTCCATTATTTCCTGCTCTGATACCTGAACAACACACACCTTCTGCATCCCTGCCCGCCTGTTGTATTCGGAAACCAGCCTTATTACCCGCGGCATTGATACCGGATTTCCGATCATGGCGGCCTGCGCCACACTGGGCTTGACCTGGACAGCCTCAAAGCGCCGCTTTTCCGGATCAGGCTCAAGGTAATAGGCATACACCGGGTTGGCATGCTCTGACTGAACCCCTACAATCCTGGGCAGATCCTCTATGATGCCAAGTTCGTGAAACTTTAAAAAACCGCTGATTATGGCCGTAATGTTGCCGGCATTTCCTATAGGGGCCACCACAGTCCTGTCTTTCATATCGTAGTCAAACACCTGGGCAATCTCATAGGAGTAGGATTCCTGGCCGAGTATACGCCAGGCGTTCTTTGAATTCAGCAGGGCCACGTTATAATTTTCCGATAAATGTTCCACTATCTTCATGCAGTCGTCAAACACGCCCGGAATTTCAAACACCATTGCTCCGCTGCCCAGAGGCTGGGAAAGCTGCTGGGGGGTAACCCTCTTATGCGGCAAAAGAACGGCGGATTTGACATCAGGATGCAGAAAAGAAGCATATAATGCCGCTGCTGCGGAAGTATCCCCAGTGGAGGCGCATACTGCAAGTATATCCGAGACATGGCCCTGCTGGAGCAAATAACGGATATAGCTAAGCGCACTTGCCATGCCCCTGTCCTTAAAGGACGCGCTCGGGTTCTGCCCGTCGTTTTTGAAATAAAACCTGCAGCCTGCTTTTTCCTGCAGACGGGCATTTGCCTCAACCACCGGGCTGTGGCCTTCTCCCAGCCACACCACCGATTCAAGCGGAAGCACCGGCCCAATCAGCTCGTGGTACCTGTAAATCCCGCTTAAAGCCGGGATATTAAGCATGCGCCTGTAATCAAAAATCCTGCGCCATATATTGCCCGGAATCTGTTTTAAACGATTGAAATCCGCATCATATATAAGCAGCACATGGCCGCATTCCGGGCAGGTATAGAGCAGATTGCGGATGCCGAATTCAGCAGCACATCCCAGACAGCGGTAGATCAGTTTACCTGCCGGTTCCGGTATCAGATAGGGCTTTATGTCTTCTGGAAAATCTTCGGGTTTCACGGTGTTATAAATTCCTTGCCGCCCATGTAAGGCCTGAGCGCAGCCGGAATAAAAACGCTTCCGTCGGCCTGCTGACAGTTTTCAAGCAAAGCTGCCACTGTCCGGCCGACAGCGAGTCCCGAACCGTTTAATGTGTGTAACAGTTCGGTCTTTTTCCTGTCTTTCGGCCTGTAACGGATCCCGGCCCTGCGCGCCTGGAAGGACTCAAAATTGCTGCAGGAGGAAATTTCACGATATTTGCCCTGGGCCGGCATCCAGACCTCTATATCGTAGGTTTTCGCAGATGCAAACCCCAAATCTCCCGTACACAGCAAGACCACGCGATACGGCAACTCCAGGCGTTTAAGAACCTTTTCGGCATCTGCCAGCAATTTTTCGAGTTCATCATAGGAGTTCTCCGGGGAAACGAATTTTACCAGTTCCACTTTATTAAATTGATGCTGGCGAATCAACCCCCTGGTGTCTTTTCCGTAGGATCCTGCCTCTGCCCTGAAACACGGCGTATAGGCGGCATAATAGATCGGAAGATCTGACTCTTGCAAAATTTCGTCCTGATGAATGTTTGTAACCGGGACTTCGGCTGTGGGGATTAAAAAATAATCCCTGCCTTCGAGCTTAAACAGGTCTTCCTCGAACTTAGGCAGCTGGCCCGTACATGTCATGCTGTGCCGGTTTACGATAAACGGAGGCAGAACTTCTTTATAACCGTGCTCATTTATGTGCAGATCAAGCATGAAACTGATAAGAGCCCGCTCCAGCAAAGCGCCTGCGCCAAGATACAAGGGGAATCTGGCCCCTGCGATTTTCGCCGCCCTCTCAAAATCAAGAATACCCAGATTTTCCCCGACCGTCCAGTGCGGCTGAGGTTCAAACTCAAACTCCGGCAAAACGCCCACTTCCCGCACCAAATCGTTTTCGGATTCATCGCTTCCCTCAGGGACCTCTGGATGAGGAATATTTGGAAGTCTGAACAGGATCTGGTTTATACGATCTTCACAGGCTGCAAGTTCTTTTTCCAGGGTCTTTATCCTTGTGCCGACCTCCCGCATCTCGGCGATCATATCATCCGCATTTTCTCCGCTTTTTTTCAGCGAGGCGATTTCATTTGAAACAACATTGCGCCGGTGCCTGAGTTGTTCCATTTCATTTAAAATCCTTCGCCGGTCGGCATCAGCCTGTTCAAACACCGACAGATCAGCGGATTCCCCCCGTTTTTCCAGGGCCTCTTTTACAGCGGGCAAATTTTGCCGCACATACTTGATTTCCAGCATACAATACCTATATTAAATAATTAAAAATATAAGGAAATTTTTTTGTAAAAACTTTAAAAAAAATACCACAGCCGCACTGATTCGTCAATGATTATTGCAAATTGCAGCGGTTTAGGTTATACTTCTTTTGTTACTGTCAGACTTGGAGAATTGTTATGGAAGATGTCAAGGAAAAGAAGCTGAAACTTCGCCGGGAAACAGAATCCCGCATCGCCGCTTTTGGCCGATCCAAGATGGAGAGGAAAAAATCAGCCATCCTCAAACAGTTATTCGAGTTCGCCAATTTCAAAGAAGCAGAAACAGTCTTTTTTTACGGCGGCCCGGAGGACAAATCCGCTGCGGAAAATATTCCGGCACTGTGCATAAATGCGGGCAAGCAAGTAGCAATTCCTTTATTTGCCCCGCACAAGCCTGAAAAGATGCAGTTGTTTAAAATAAGCCAAATTAATCAAGACCTGCGCCCGGGCCCGCAGGGGCGCCTGGAGCCGAACCCGGAAAAATGCAAAACAATTCCGTTTGAAGACGTTGATATCGCAATTATCCCGGGCGTGGCATTTGATGAAAAAGGCGGACGGCTCGGCAGCGGCTCCGGCCACTATGACAGGCTGATGTCCCTGCTGCCCAATACCGCCCGTAAAGTAGCCCTTGCCTTTGAAGAGCAGGTCTTTTCTGCAATTCCCATGGAATCACACGACAAATACGTGGATATCATAATCACGGAAAAACGCATTATATATAAAATCTAAACCTTCATGAAAACTATTGTAGCAATCGCCGGTCCTCCAAATGCCGGCAAATCCACCCTTTTCAACCGCCTGACACGTTCCAGACATGCTCTTGTGGATGATTTCCCGGGCGTAACCCGGGACCGGATCTGCGCGACTGTGTCCTGGGACGATACACAATTTGAACTGGTGGATACCGGCGGCTTTTTAATGCAGGACAAAGACGAGTTCGCCGAAAAAACCCATCACCAGATCCGTCTTGCAATAGGCGAGGCAGACGCAGTAATTCTGCTCTTCGACGGGGCCCACGGCATCTCGGCCTATGACCGCGATCTGGCCGACCTGGTCAGGGAATTTGATATTCCCGTATTTTGCGCTATAAATAAAATCGATCACCAGGCAAGAGAGGACAATATTTATGATTTTTACTCCCTCGGGTTTCAAGACCTGTATCCGGTGTCCGCAGCGCACGGCACAGGCATAACAGCCCTGCTCGACGACCTGACGGCCGTTTTGCCGAAAACCGATCATGAGGCTTTAAGCCAACCGGTCAAAATGGCGGTTCTCGGCCGGCCCAATGTCGGCAAGTCCTCTCTTGTAAACCGGATTCTTGGCGAGGATCGCATTATTGTAAGCGAAATCGCGGGCACGACAAGGGATGCGATTGACACGCTTTGCGAAGTAAACGGCAGGCCTTATCTTATAATTGATACCGCCGGGGTACGGCGCAAATCCAGCGTAAAAGAGAAACTGGAAAAATACGCGGTGGTAAAAGCCCTTGAAAGCCTCCAACGATGCGATATAGCACTGATAATGATAGATTCGCAAGCCGGGATAACAGAGCAGGATGTTCGTATTGCCGGATATGCATATGAAAAAGGACGCGCATGTATATTTCTGTTAAACAAATGGGACCTTGTGGAAAAACACGACAGGGTGTTTAACAAAATCAAGGATGAAATCCGCTACAAAGCCGGGTATTTAAGCTTTGCCCCCGTATTGACGGTATCGGCGCTCACAGGCAGGCGGCTGCCCAAAATTTTCGAATTCGCAGATGCGGTTTACGCCCAGTATGCCCACAGAATACCAACCGGCCCGTTAAACCGGATCATAGAATCTGCCACCCAACGCACCGAGCCCTCCATGCACCGCGGAAAGCGACTCAAATTCTATTACGCCGCTCAGACCGGGACCAAGCCGCCCACGTTTGTTTGTTTTGTCAACTACCCCGAAGGGGTTCATTTTTCATATCAGCGCTACCTGATAAATCGAATCCGCGAGTCTGCCGGGCTTGACATGGTTCCGATCCGGCTGTGGCTGCGCAAACGGGGCGAAGGCGGGCAGAGAAAACCGCCAAAAAAGAAAAAACAGGCAGGTACAAAATAAAGAATCCGAACTTTTTACGGCGCCATCTAAAATCAGACTTTCTACGAGAGCATCATTATTGGATCTGTTCGACTATCATTTAGAAAAAACCGCCAAGGGATACAGGCCGCTTGCAGACCGCATGAGGCCGGCGGATCTCGATGAATTTATCGGGCAGCAGCACGCTGTGGGGCCGGGATCCCTGATTCGCAACGCGGTTGAAAACGACCGCCTTTTTTCCATGATTCTGTGGGGTCCGCCGGGAAGCGGCAAAACGACCCTTGCAAGAATCATAGCGGCCAAAACCCGGTGCCACTTTGTCCAGTTCTCAGCCGTGTTAACAGGAGTAAAAGACATCCGCGCGGTAATCGACACTGCGGAAAAACAAAGAAAATTTCACTCCAGGCGCACGATTCTTTTCGTGGATGAAATCCATCGTTTCAACAAATCCCAGCAGGACGCATTTTTGCATCACGTGGAAAGCGGGCTTATAACCCTGATAGGCGCCACCACTGAAAATCCTTCATTTGAAGTGATCTCTGCACTGCTTTCGCGCTGCCGGGTTATAACGCTGAACCGGCTGGCAGACGAGGAAATCGGAATTCTGATCCGCCGCGCCCTTGCAGACAGCGAGCGCGGCCTGGGAAGTATGGGATTTGAAATTTCCAATGAGGCGGCCGATCATATTATTTCAATTTCAGACGGGGATGCCAGGGCTGCCTTAAACGCACTTGAAATTGCAGCCATGGATCTTTCCGGAAGCATGACCGGAGAGCAGACATCGGAAATAAGCCTTGAGCATGTTGAAAACGCCCTTCAGCGCAAATCTTTCTCATATGACAAGTCCGGGGAGGAGCACTACAATCTGATTTCTGCTTTTCACAAGAGCCTGCGCGGAAGCGATCCTGATGCGGCCCTGTACTGGCTGGCGCGAATGATAGCATCGGGGGAGGACCCTCTTTATATAGCCCGCCGCATGGTGCGGTTTGCCTCTGAGGATATCGGAAATGCGGATTCCAGAGCCCTTTGTGTAAGCATGGACGCAATGGAGGCATACCGTTTCCTTGGATCACCGGAAGGCGACCTCTCGCTTGCCCAGGCTGCGGTATATCTGGCAACCGCACCCAAAAGCAACAGTATCTACACTGCCTGGGGAAAGGCAAGGCAAACTGTTGAAAAAACCGGCTCACTGCCGGTGCCGCACCACATAAGAAACGCCCCCACGCAGCTTATGAAGAACCTGGGCTATGGCAGGGGATATAAGTATGCCCATGATTATAAAGACGCAATTGTAGCCCAGGACCATTTTCCGGAAAAACTGAAAAACACCCTGTTTTACCATCCTTCTGAGCGGGGGGACGAAAAATTAATAAAGCAGCGGCTGGAGAAATGGCGGGAGATGAAAAAAAAATCATGATCATTACCGTGGGGCTGCCCGGAAGCGGAAAAACCATGTGGGCCAGGCGGGCCGGGTTTAACCGAACCGTGTCCCTGGACGACTGGCGGGAAAAACTCTGGGGAGACCGCAATATTCAGGACGGTCCCGGAGGTTTTGAGATGCTTTTGGCCCTTCACAACCGGGAAATCGAAGACGCCCTGGAAAAGGGCGAAAACGTGGTTGTCCACAACACCAATCTTTTACGCAAACATCGCAGCCAGCTGGTTGAAATGGCGCACAAGGCAAATTATCATGTTAAAATAATATATTTTGAAATCCCTGTAGAAGTCTGCAGGCAAAGAAACAGGGACAGGAAAAACCCGGTGCCCGACGAGGTCATAGACTATTATGCAGCCATTCTCGAAGTGCCCCTGGAAGGCGAGGCTGACTGTGTCGTGCGGTATTCCAATATTATATAATAAATCAAACTACGGCTGAATCTCTATTTTTTCGGAGAAAGCTGGTTTGTGCGGATACCGAAAACAGCCAGTTTGATCCAGGCAAAGCCCAGTCGCAGAACCGCCACATCTTCTTTTCCCAGTTTCATTCTTACGTCCGGCTTTATCTTAAACCGGGAAAGAAAGCTGCTTTCAAGCACAAACCTCCGGAACTCGTCCACATTGTAGGCAGCCATAAAGGCCATTCTTGCCCTCTGGCCTGAAGGGCCCTCGGCTCCCCAGGGATCCCGGGTAAAAAGCCCCATGATTTCAGCCCATTCAATTGCCATCTGGTTATAAAATCCCGCGCCCTGTTCTGACTCCCAGGATTTAACCGTCCAGAAACGATCCTGCTCAGGCCCCCTGCAGAATTCCGGAGGTCTGAAATAATGAAGAAGCCTGGGCCTGCCCTCCTCGAAATAAACTGCCTGCTCCACGGGATAGGCCCGGCAGGTCTGGGGCCGGTCTGAATATATCCGACAGCCCTCATCTGTTAAAAACGGGCAGGTTTTCTCATCATTTTCAGCCATGGCAAGCAGAACATGGGGGAAATGGCTTCCTTCGCGCAAAACCGCGTGGGTATAAGTATCTATAAACTCGCCGGAGGAAATTTCCATGCGGCTTTTAAGCCGGATCACGTCATAGGGATACAGATACAGATTTAAATTGCGGCAGCACTGGTTAAAACACTCCATGCCCTGATGACAGGCAAATGCAAAGCGTTCATTCTCAGCAAGCGGCCGGCCCGGGATATCGGCCGCATCCGTGTCTTTAATATATTTCATTGACAATCCACCTCGTCTGAAACAAGCATATGAGCCACTGTTTTCCTGGGTTTTGAAGAAGCGCCCAGAATTTTTTTAATCTCTGCCTCAAGCTCTGACATCCGTATATAAAACCTTGTCCGGTCAAACGGAAAATAAGGCAAATGACCGCATTTTTTGGCAAATTCATGGCATCCCCTCTCAAATATCATCTTTGGCCTTCCCGGCGGATCAAACTCATGGGGAAGGCCGTGGAGCCTGCAGATCATGGGACGCCTGGAATACAGTATGCACAGACCGGATTCATTAAGCGGGCACATCATACGAAAAGGCCGGTCTTGCTTTACCGACTCCTCTTTCTCCAGGGCTTTAACGTATTTTTCAGCCCGGTTTCTCACCTCTGATCTTGTCGGTTCCGGGAGTTCTGCAAGCCCTTTTCGCAAATAAATGTATTCCAGGAAGGTATAATGGTAAAACCTGGTAAAACAGCAATTGTCAGTGCAGCCAGTACACTTAAAACCGTAATGAGCTGCCGCCCGGTTGTATTCCCGGTCCATTTCCTCATACAGCCGCCCCAGATCACAGAAAAGAGGTGCAAGGGTCTGATCAAAAGCCAGCTCGTCAACTGAAACCATGAATATTATCCTTCTAAACTAGACCAGGGGAGTTGGCACAAATATCTGGCTGTAAAGATTTAACACGTACCGGTCCGTCATGCTGGCTATATAATCACAGATAATTCGCTCAGGGGCAAATCCGTTAAAATAGGCATTGCTCATCTCCATGGTTTTCATATTTCGCCTGAGCTGATCCGGGTTGTTTAAAAAATAAGTGTATATTTCAGTTATTATCTTTTTTGCTTTTATAAACTCTGCATGCACCTTTTTGGAACGATACACGTTTTCATAGAGAAACTGGCGCAGCACGCTCATAGCAGAAAACACGCTGTCTGAGAATCCCAGCTCCAGGCAGTCGTTTTCAACACGGCTCGAATATATCAGATCCCGTATCATAGCCGTTGCACGCTGGGCATGAGTCCTGCCCAGAACTCTTACGCAGGTTTCCGGAATTCTGGACTCTGAGATCACACCGCTTCTAACCGCGTCATCCAGGTCGTGATTCAGGTATGCTATTATATCAGCAAACCGCACAATCCTACCTTCAACCGTGGATGCCATATCGCCAGGATCAGCGGGAATGATATCGCCGAATCCCTTGGAATGCTTTAAAATCCCGTCCCTTACCTCGTATGTCAGGTTAAGACCTTCCCCGTTTCTTTCCAGAACATCAACCACCCTAAGACTCTGGTCACTGTGATTGAACTCCGGGGAGAATATTTCTTTTAATCCGGCCTCGCCTGCATGGCCAAAAGGCGTATGCCCCAGATCATGGCCCAGGGCCACTGCTTCGGCAAGATCTTCATTAAGCCGCATGGCCCGGCTTATGGTACGGGCCACCTCAGCCACTTCCAGGGTGTGGGTCAGACGTGTACGGTAATGGTCGCCCAGGGGGGATAAAAACACCTGGGTTTTGTGCTTCAACCGCCTGAACGCATTGGAAAAAACAATTCTGTCCCGGTCCTGCTGAAACACAGTGCGAACCGGACACGGCTCTTCGGCCCGCAGACGCCCCGCAGAATGCGAAGCCCGCACGCCAAACGGGGAAATAAAGGCTTCTTCCCTTTTTTCGAAATCTTCACGTATGGTCATAATACCCGGATCCCAAAGCATAACAAACACCAGACAAATGCCTTTTTAGGAATCAAAATATAAATTTAATATTATTTCATCTTTCAACAGAATTGTAAAGATTCAAATAAGCAGGTTCATATTGGGAGTGGTGTTTAAAGGGGGGGCATCATGGAAGAAGGCATCCACGGCATGGCGGGCCCCTGCGGAATCTTCTGCTCTTCGCACCAGGCCGGCAAAACTGTGGCCGTATTTGAAATTGGCCGCAAAATATCCGATCCATTTCTTGTATCGCCTGAGCGCGTTAACCGGTTCAAAATGCTTTTCCAGCAGTTTAAGCATCCGATGGGCGCAATTTTTGTATATACCATATTCAGGCTCAAAGCCTTTTGTCCATTGGGCAAATATCCATGGCCTGGCCAGGGCCATCCTGCCGATGGCCGTCCCGTCGCAGCCGGTTGTTGCCATCATGCGCACGCAATCGTTTTCAGAAAATACCTCGCCGTTTCCAAATACAGGAATATCAACCGCCTGTTTTACAGCCTTTATATAATCCCATTTCGGCGGCCGCAGCCGCCTGTCCGGGGCCACTCTGGGATGAAATATCAAGGCGTCCGCCCCCGCCTCAGCCATGCCAGCGGCCAGATCAACAGCCGGGCCCGGGGAATCGCTCCAGCCGGTGCGGAATTTCACGGTCACCGGTATTGATACAGACTGCCTTACCGCAGTCACGATCGCAAGCGCTTTTTCCTGGTTTTTCAAAAGCGCGGCCCCTGCCCCCTGTTTGCATATGGCCGCCACAGAGCAGCCCATGTTAATATCCACGCCGCAAAAGCCCTCGGCCTCAATCCGCCGTGCTGCGCGCGCCATTGTTGCCGGTTCGGCCCCGAAAATCTGGCAAAAAAGAAAGGACAATTCCGCATCCCGCCATCTGAAAACCGGCGAAACAATGGGATTTTCAGACGGCAGGGCCTTTGCGCTGCACATTTCGGTAAACATAAGCCCAAAGCCCCCGTATTCAGCAACCAGCTCCCGAAACGCCACATGAGTAAATCCGGCCATCGGGGCAAGCAAAAGAGCCGGGGCGACCTTTTGCCCCCGGATACAGACACCCTGGTTTACATGAAGATTCATTGCCATTGCAAAATCGATTTTTTACGAGTCCATCATAATGAGAACTGTCCCGCATAAAAACAGCACAATTTTAGTTTCTTACTAATCATAGGATATCATGCATTGATTGAAAAAATAAGAGGGATTCTCAAATCCCGGCCCGTTGCAGCTAAAAGCATA
>CAZVFQ010000052.1:0-20067 GCA_964626455.1 uncultured Desulfobacteraceae bacterium
CCCTGCCAAACGCCAAAGCGATATGGAAGTCTCAATTTGCCCGCCATTGCAATTCTTCTATGCGCCTTTTACCTATTCGAATCAGTAAGTTCCCATCATTTATTATCATCATAGAAAACCATACCCTTTGGGTATGGTCAGAGTTCAACGGCTATGCCAGTTGAACAGCAAATATGTTACTCCAATGTTTGAGTTGTCCCCACAACTTGACAAAGGAGTAACATATGAGCCGTTTCAAAAAATTATCACATACTCTATGGCACTGCAAATACCACATAGTCTGGGTTCCCAAATATCGTTTGAGAATATTGCAAGGCGATGTGGCCAAGGAAGTTGAAGGATGTATAAGGGCGTTTTCAGAACACCAGAAAGCGGATGTTTTAGAACTCAACGTATGTTTTGACCATGTACACATGTTAGTAATGGTTCCGCCAAAAGTATCTGTTTCGAATTTCGTTGGCACAATAAAGGGCCGAACAGCTATTAGAGTGTTCAATAAGTTTCGAAAATTAAAGCATAAGCCCTATTGGGGCAATCATTTTTGGGCCAGAGGTTACTGCGTCGATACAGTTGGCTTAGATGAAGATAAAATTCGCAAATACATTAAATATCAAGAGAAAAAAGAAAAAGATTCAGAAAGATAATTAAAATTGGGGACAACTCACCCTTTGCCTCCTCAGGGGGCAAAGGCAATTTTACCCCCTTTTAGGGGTTATTCCAATACCACCCCCTATGGGGGTGGATTCTTTATTAGTAGAAAAAGTAATTGAGCTCTTGCATTTTTGAGCTAAATCCCATAAAATCGATTTTCATTTTTTCATTTTTTCAGCTTTTCACTGCTGAAGGATATGGGCATATCGGTAGGGTTAATTATTCATCGAAAACGCCGGGAGCTTGAATCCAAGTCCCGATAACGGAGAACTCAAAACCCATGCTCACTGCCCGCCAACTTTGGCGACCCCAAAAAACGCCCACGGCTGGAAACAACCTGGATTTAATTCTTTGCCTGAATGCCCGCCTGCCGCTTAAATACTGGCGTCCTTCGTTTTTCTTTGTCGGTGCCCCTGACAGTGCGCTTTTAGAGTTAACCGGCAATCGATTTCCAGCTAAGTTTATCCCCGGCAAAACCCACCCGGTATTTGTGCTGAAAAAGCTGCCTGACAACGCTGGAGCCCGGGTATGCCCATGTTCCACTAAAAAGCCATTTAAAAGCCCGCATTTCCGTTACATTGAAGAGCAATGCGAATTGGAACCGACTGGCTATCTAATAAAAAAATGTTATTTGATTGAGAAAATCCAATTCAATATCCCCGAATCAACCGCATACCAGCTTTCATTTAAAGGCAAGGTGCCGGCCGAGTGCATAAAGGAAGTAAACTTATCAAAGCAGCGATGAAACGACAGTAGATTTTCAAATGAGTGATTTCGATTTTTCTGATTGGCTGGCAGGAGATGAAGGCGACCGTTTGCTGACCCAAATCGCATCTAAATTGAGTCGACAAATGCACCTGATGCCGAAACTCTGCGCCGCTTTGGAAATCGATCAGAACACGGAATCAGAACCTGACATCCGCCTGATACTCAAATCAGAGCTATATGTATTTATCCGGGATAAAAGTTCGAATTTAAGCCGGCAATTGTTTGCGGCCGGCTCAAATCGCGCCGCATACCTGTTGAGCGCATTTGTCAATCACCTGATCGATAAACAGCGAAACAAGGCCGACAACCCTTACGGTTATTTGTACAAGCGGGCCGGCGACGTATTGCGTAATGATGAGCGCTTCCACCTGTATGCCGCAGCCCACGCGGGCATCAAATTCAGCCTGCAAAACACCGGCAATATAGAAATCCAGTCACTCACTGATGAGCATCTGGCCGAGATCCCTTTTCCAACGGATCAGGTAAAGGAGCTCACCTATGAAATGATCAATCGAAAATCCGCAATAATTCAGCTTGCTGAATTTTTCTGGCATAAAGTCTCCGAATTGTTTGGCCGACAGCCGATTTTTATCCAGCTGAATGATTTTATCCAGTGGATCGTCCGAAATATTGAAATGCCGGCTACTTCTGAAATAACTGCCGCTAACGCCGTTTTTGCCGGCAATCCAAACGGACAGGACAACCCAGGGCTTGACGTGACAGGGCTGACCCCGGATGATACCTATAGCCCCGAACGATGCCGGATCACACCTCAAACCATTGAAAAATGGGCCGGTAATTTTTGCCACCAGCTTGCGGCCAAAGAAAAAGCCATTTTTTTCCTGCACCACATAAAAGGGCACACATTGGCTAAGACTGCCGGCCTGCTTGGCTATAAAAGCCCATCCGGCCCGGCCTATCAGCTCAAACAGGCGGAATCGAAATTGCAGTTTTTTCTCCGTGATCTGCCGAAGCTTTCACCGGAAGCGGGAGAAGAGGTGGATGAGGAGGCATTTTCCATGTTTTTGGGGTTCGTCGGACGGATTTTGAAAGACCATCACGAAAAGTCGTCATTATATAATAAATAGCTTTTTCAGGACAAACCGATGAATAATCTTAAACTTGCACTGGGCCTGGCTAAACGATACCGACGCTGCCCACCGGCACGCATAAAAAACACCATTGATCATCAAACCCATTTTCAAAAGCATCTGGCAATCTGCCCTTTTTGCCAGCTTGATGAGCCGGAGGACCCGGCTGATATCGAACACCTGATTGAGGGGCTGAGCCATGCCGTCACTCCGGATGAACCTGCAAGCGGCCTATCCGATTCATCAGCCGGGGAACTTCGGCTGATTCATCCAGACTGCGCACAATGGCGAAACGGTTATTATTACAACCCCCCGTTGATTTTGATCCTTGAGAGCATCCAGGAAATTCCAGGGGCTGTGCTGGCGGCCCAGACCTATCATGATACGACAATGGCCGGCCCGGGTGATCTGATCCTGCCCGCCGGGCAAACCAACGGCCTGGAACTGTTCATCGAGCCCTGGAACATATATACCCTGTCTGCCGATTATCTAGGTCCGATTATCGGCCGCGTAAGCGGTGATACCGTCGAAGCTGTCAAGCGACTGGACCAAAACCCCGAGGCACTTCCCCCCTGGGCGATTCATCCGCTGCCGATGCTCGAAAACGACCCGAGAATTTATTTTCGCCAGTTGGAGGTTGAAGTGGGCTATACATTTGCCACCTCCGCAGCCAATGGACTCATGAGCATGCATGAAGCCGGGGCAGCTGCGCTTTTTAACCACCCACCGGACAAGCTGGTCTCCAACATCCAACACCTGGACCCGAGGATCGACTGGTACCGGACACCGGAATCCGCCGGCAGCGCGTTTTTAACCCTTGAGTTCAGCCCGGATAAGATTCGCATGGCGGCCGCAGACACGGAAGAAATCGTATGCGTGGCAAACCACATTAAACTTGAACAGGACAGAGTTGTTTCTGTCTCCCCGATCTATGCGCAGATCAAAACCGACACAAAAAAAAATCAATCCCGTACGATCAGCGGCATGATTCAAAGTGATGCGGCGCTGGCAGCCACCGAGCTCTTAGCCGGCTGGCAGGCCCCCTCCGGCAAAATTCATTTGCCCGACCGAATCGAATGGGAACCCGGACATCATTTTTTTTATCTTGAATTCAACCACCTGCCGGAGGACGCCGGCCGGCTTAGAATGGCAATTGTTCAGTCCTCGTAAAAATGCCTGTTGACGATTTAACCTATATCAAATGCCTCATTGACTGCCGTGCGGACCGAACCCATATCTGCCGGTATCTGGCAGACCCCTATAACGGCCGGCAGCTATGGCAGCATATGAATGAAGCAAGGTTTGATAAAACCATCAGCCAGATCCACAGCACACTTATCAATGACCCGCCTCTCCACCGCCTGTTTGATTTATATCTTGCCAGCACCCTGCTTCTTTTTACCGATCCATCAGATAAATCATACCGCGCCTTTATAAGGGGAAAAATACCCTTTGAAACGCTGATTCCGGAAGATGAGATCGACCGGTATCTTTCCGGAAAATGGACCGCAGTGCCTGTCATAATGGTTGACCCGTCAGGGAGCGCCGGACTGTTGTATTTTATGGCCGGCTGCACTTCCGCTAATACTGATAAGGACGATCTGTATCCGGAATGGGTCAGGCCCTTACTGACCGAGCCCGCCCAATCAGCGTTGCAAAATGCGGACCAGGCCGCAAAGGCAGCTGCCGGAGATCCGAATGTCCGTTTTATCTGTTATCCCTTGGTAGCCGGAAACACGCCGGGTGTCATCGACGGCATCTCCATGGGGCTGCCGCTGGCGCTTGGCTTTACCTGCCTTATCAGGAAACAGCCTTACCCTTTCACCCTGCTTGCCACGGGCGGCATTAATGCAGCCGGCCAGGTGGAACCTGTCGATCAAGTGCAGAAAAAACTGGCCGGCGCCACGGCTGCCGGTCGTTTTTCCGTCATGCTCTATCCGGATAAGAACCAAAGCTTAATGGATGAAGACTGCAATATCAAATCAATCCCTGTAGCCAACCTGCGGCAGTCATTGGTATACGCCGTATTATATGATTCCCGCAGCCATACGCAGCTAAGTATATTTGCCCGCATGCAGCATGACCCGGACATGCTGACAAACAATCTCGACCAAGTCCCCGCGCACTGGATTGACTATGCCCGGCAAGAGGGCATGCTCACGGAAGTGATGAACCATGTGATCGGCTCCAAAAAGCACCTGGCCGCCTTTGCCGAAAAATTAAGGCGGATTTTGAAGGGCCGTGATCAGCCGGTGCCGGATATGGCGGCCATTACCCGGTTAATCACGCCGGACATAATGCCGGCGATTATCTCCACCGCCCCTGAAGCCGCCCTCAAATTATGTACGGATCAGCTCATGCTGGCCAATCATCAAGGGGATACCCGGGCCGCGGACGTATGGATCGGCATTGGCGACCGCCTTGCTGAGACGCCGGCCAAAAGCGGCGCCCTTGAAAACTTCAGCGACTACTTCAATCATCGCTTTGTCCGGCATCAAAACAGCTATCTGTTCAAACCGGATCTTCCGCCATCAATTAAACAGATTGAGCAGATGCTCGAAGCCAGGTTCAACACAGACAGAGATGCCGGGTTTCCGGTCTGCCATGCCCTTGGTGAGCTATATGGAAGTATCGCCCAGAACCTGGCCTTTTGCGGCCCCGCCTTTTTTGACCGTTTCGATGAATACAACCAAAAAGCCCTCACTGCATTTGGCGCCTTTGAGCAGCCTGAGCAATACCCGGATGACTGGCTCCGTCAGTATAACTATCGCGTCTATGCCTTAATAGATGCCGGCCGATTCCAGTCAGCGGAAGAGGCATTGAAAACTTATCTTCAAATATCCGCCTGGCAGGAGTTGATTCAGCAACTGCCAAACCTATCTGCCTGGCAGCACGCGGCGCTTTGCCGATATATCGCAGATGCACGGGCCATCGACCTGGCTGCCCGCTATTTCGAATGGGTGACATCCCAATCGGAACCGCTGCCACAACCTCAGCATCCCTGGCAGCTATGGCGGTATAACTTCGCGCGAATGGCTGCCCTGCTTAAAAATAAGACGCCGGCTGTTCGCTTCTTTCGGGAAAGCCTCGCCCAATGCCTGGCCGAAGCATCCGGACCCACGATAAAGGTGATGGCCTTGCTCCCCATGGCCGGTCTTCAATATGAGGGGGCGACTGACGCCCTTGATCCGGAGACTTTTGAAACCGTCAGGCAGACGGCCCTGAAATTGAACCCGGTATATTTCGAAATGCTAAACCAGCACCCGGCCGAGAGCGTGCTGAACCACCTGTGGGAGCATCCGGAAACCCTGTTTCCGTTTACCTATCGGTGAAGTGGAAAAAATTTTTTTACTAATTTTTTGAAAATTTTTTGAATGATGCCGTTTTAAATAAGAAAAAAATAAGTCAGGGTGAAATATGAGTATGATGTTCGGGAAATATACATTCACATGCCGTTTTGAAAGCAATGCAATATTACCGGTTTTTAAAGGTTCGACATTGCGGGGGGTGTTTGGCTTGGCATTGAAAAGAGTTGTTTGCGCGTTAAAGCAGCAAACATGCGATGAGTGCCCATTGAGGACCCATTGCCTTTACACCCAGATATTTGAGACGGATCTTGCTTTCGGCAAACCCCAAAAAGGAAATGTCTCTGCCCAGCCCCACCCATTTGTAATTGTCCCGCCCTTAACCGAGAAAACCGATTATTCTCCGGGTGAAGAGTTTAGCTGTGATCTCATCCTTTTTGGTGAGTTTAATCAAAAGCTACCTTATTTTATTTACGCTTTTCAACAGATGGGAAGAATTGGCATTGGAAAAAAAATTAATGGCTGCCGGTCCCGCTTCAGCTTGCAATCTGTGGCCACAGAAAGCCAAAAAATTTACACGGCTGATGATGATAAGATCTACCCCCCAAAAGAGAAACAGTATTTATCAATACCTGAGAACTTGGTTGAAACGGATGATGAAATTTCCGTCCGCATTACTTTTGAGACGCCCTTTAGAAGCAAATATAAAATTTATCCAGCCAACGGGATGAGTTTTGACACTCTTGCCCGAACAATGATCAGGAGAATGACCGCATTATTAAACGCATATGGCGCCGGAGAGCCAGCGATAGATTATTCAGGACTAATTCAGGCAGCAGAAGGCATCCAATTAAAGGAGCATCGCCTTAACTGGTTCGACTGGCAGCGGTTTTCAAACCGGCAGCATCAACGGATGCCTATGGGCGGTATTACAGGATATGCAACGTATAACGGTAAAATGAACAGATTTTTGAAGCTTATTGAATTCTGCATTAATACCCATATCGGTAAGCAAACAGCTTTTGGGCTCGGTAAGATAAACGCAGAATTACTGGCCTGAACAAATGATGAGGAGGGGTTTATGGTAACAGACCTGGACATTTTGATCATTGGCGCAATGCTCCATGATATCGGTAAATTTTGTCAGCGCGCGGAAAGACCTTACTCAAAAGAAATGGAAGGAGAAGTTTTGCCCTCTTACAAAGGGCGATCTAGCCACTGGCATGCCTTGTATACAGACTATTTTATTGAGCAAGATCTTCCGTTGCCGGGAGATCTTGAACAGAAGCGCTCTCAAATTGCTCGGGTTGCTGCGGCGCATCATCGGCCGGATGCTGATAAGATTTTGGAGATGTTTAATCCGCAGTGCCTTTCCGGAAATTGAAAAATACCCGGGATAAATACAAACTATCCCATGATCGTGAATGCGCTGAGCGGATTTGCCGACAGTTTATAATGCTTCACAAGAAAAAGGTGCAGAGAGTCCCATGAAATTTATCACTTTTATCGGAACAGGCCCCGACGGAGATGGCTATACAGAGCTTTCCTATCGAATGGATGGATCTGATACAAAAACTGTGACAAAATTTGTTCAGCGGGCCGAGATCCAATTGCTTGGCAAAAAATGGTTTGACAAGATCTATATCCTGTGTACCCGCGAATCAAAAGAATTTTTCCATGAACTCCAGGATGAATTAGAAGATGAGCTGGGCATCCGAGAAGATATAATAGAATCCGTGGATATCGGAAAAATTGATCAGATCCAAAGCGCATGGGCCCTGTTTGAAAAAATCAGCAGCCTCATCAATGACGGTGATACTCTTGTTTTCGATTTGACCCACGGGTTCAGATCTCTACCCATAATCCTTTCCGCCGCATTAAATTATATTCTCAAGGCAAAAACCGAAATTGTCCTTCAACATGTATTCTATGGTGAAAGGGATGAAAATTCTCAACGACAGGGCACCATCATTGACATGAAGGATTTCTATTCTGTCAATCAATGGGCCGAAGGGGTGGCGCGGCTTACTGAGACCGCTGATGCATCCAAACTGGCTGATGTGGCCAGACAAGAAAGCAATCATGCGTTCTCAAACCTGCAAGACGAGACTCTTGTCAAAGCCCTGGAAAAGCTGACAGCCACACTGAAAAATATTGATGTCAACCGGATTGCCAGAAATACTGAGAATGCCCTGGAAATTGTCAGATCCAGAAAAAACAGAAGCTCAGGCGCAGAATATGAACTACTCTGCCTGGTAGAGAAAAAATTTGCGCCATTGGCCAGGAAGTTATCCGGCCAATATGATGCGGATTATTTTATGCTACAGCTGGGTATCATCAGCATGCTAGTTGAGCACAAACTTTACATGCAGGCATACACCGTCATTCGAGAAACCATCGGATCAGTCGGAATGCTTGGCGTGCCGCCGGATCAGATCAAACATATATGGGACAATGCAACAGCCGAACTGAGAACAACCCATGCTGACTTATTTGTCCGAATGATGAACTTCAAAGAGTTTAAAAGTCGATCAGAAAATGAAAAGCCACGAGCTGAAAAGCTTAGCGCCACTATCTGCACCTGGATCGATGAGCAGGGCATGCTTGAAGAGTTAAAAAGCATTACCCAAGAAACCAAAAAATTTCGCGACGGTTTTGATCACGCATGGACGGGCTGCGGAGACAAAAGCATGCAAAAAAAAATAAAAGATGAAGAAATTGAGACTCTGGCAAGCGAGGCGGTCAATTTTCTTGAAAAATTGATCACCACCCTGATTCAACAGAAAATCATCCATACCCGCAGCCCTGAGGAGATATGATGAAAATCAATGTTTCACGCTTTACCAAAAGAAAAAAGGCAAAATTTTCAATCGAGGTTTTAACACCGATGTTTCTGGGAGGTGCCAGCGGCGACGCAGAAGTCCGCACCCCTCCTTTGCGCAATGCCCTTCGCTACTGGTGGCGGATTACCCAGGGGGATATGCCCTGGAAACAGCTCCTGGAAAAGGAACAAAAACTTTTTGGGGGTGTCAATGAAAGGGCCTGCCGCAGTCTTGTGGAGGTTGCTGTTTCAGGGCAAGTAAAAACTGGCCAAGTTGATGAAAAAGACAATTTAGGCAAAAAATTAAATACTGAAGCCAACAACAGAAATGTGCCTTTAAGCGCCTATCTTGGAATGGGGCCAGTTCATTTCACAGGTGCATACACCAAAACACGTATTCTGCCTGGTGAAATTTTTCAACTGTCTGTAACATTTACTGAAAACCATTTTCGGGAAGTGACCGAGGCGCTGTCACTTTTTAAGGCATTTGGCGGACTGGGGGCCCGCTCCAGAAACGGTTGGGGGAGCTTTGCGCTGCACCCGGCTAATCCGGAAGAAATTACACTATTAAATACAGAAGAACTTTTTTCAAAATTCGGCAAAGAGATCAATCAGATTTTCTCCGCAGATAAAAAATATCCTTTCCGGCTGGGCGTGACTGAAGAAAAGCCGTTGTTGTGGGAAGCCGGTCGGGCATCCACATGGGAAGAGGCCATGGGAAAAGCAGGTGAAAAATACATGGATCTGCGGCAGCAGGATGAGCTGACCTTTCCAAAAAACAGCAGCAAAAATATTGAAAAGCGTCATATCCTCGGATACCCGGTCACCAATCACCCAATTCAGGACTGGGGCTGGTATAGCGGCAGAATGCCTTCCCAGCTCCGGATTCTGGTCCGGAAAAAAAATGAGCAATATGTGACCTTGTTCTTTCATCTGCCCCACAGAATCCCCAAAAAATGGGATGAAAAAAGGCTTGGCAACGAATTGGACCTTTGGAAGCATATCCATAACTACCTTGATCAAAAGTGCAAAAGAGTAATCGGAGACCTGGAAAGGACAATAAAATGAACCAGAGAAACGATGCATACTGGGAACAGAAAATCCGGTTCTTTCTCCATGATCCGGTGGACAAGGCCCTGAAGATATCGGGTCATGAGGAAAGGGCAAAAAAAATCGCCGCAGCATTCGGGGTTTCCACACCTAGCAAGACCGAGGTCTCGTTGGCCGATATTATCGCTTCTGGCCTGGACCGCGCCAACCTGCCGGGATACAGCTCTGATACCTCAAAAAATGGGGCCGTGGATTTTGCCAAAAGCCCTCAAATCACACACCCGATCTCGGGTGGCAAAAGCCTGCAGTTCAACGGAGAAACAGACAGTGCTTCCTCGACAACCGATCAGATCGTCGATCTGATCAACAGCGACACAAACCGACTGGACAGGATCTGGACCAAACAGGAGTATTTCAGCTATCTCTTTTTTGCTCTAAGGAAAAGATTGATTGCAAACAATTGCGGCCAACTCGGCTGGTTGTGGGACAGGCTGCCCGCAGACAGCCGGATTCCGGATCATTCCATCTGGAACCATTCTGCAATGGTAAGCGCCCTTGGATCCGCATTTGCAGACAGCCAGACAAAAACCGCAGCCCTGATGGTATTTTCCATCAGCCCGGTTCAATCGTTTATCAACAAAACACGAAAACTGCGGGACCACTGGGCCGCATCCGTCATCCTGTCCTGGCTCTGCTTTGAAGGCATCACGGTTGTGATCAAACAACTCGGACCTGATCACATTGTTTATCCCTCCCTGCAGGATCAACCCCTGGTGGAGCAATACCTGGAAGATGTTTTTCACGGTCTGTTTGAACCAAACGCACAATACGAAACATTGCAAAAAGATAACGCAGTTGCCTCCCTCCCCAACAAATTTGTGTTTATCGTCCCAGCGGGAAAGGAAAAGGAAATCGCCGCTGACATACAGGAACGAATCCAGGAAAAATGGCATGAACTTGCCGCCATTGTCCTTGATTTGATAGGTGTTCAAGGCAAAGCCGCAGAAAAAATCACCCATCGGCAAATTGATTCCTGGTGGCGGTTTAACTGGAGTTCCGCCAATTTTGTGGCCCTTGATGACCAGCAGGAAATCCAATTGCTTTTTGAGGATAAATTTTCAGATCTTTTTGCAACCATCAACCAGTTTTCAAAAAGCTATCCGACTGCCAATTATGCATATCCGGTGACCCACCATCTGATCCAGGCAGCACTGGCCGCCTCCAAAACACGGCCCACCGCGGCAAGAACACCGGAGCCGGGCATCAAGTGTCCGGTCTGCGGCGAACTTGAAGTCTTGCACGACCATGACGGCCCGTCTCATTCAGCGGGATACAAAAAAGCAACAGATTCTTTCTGGGAAAAAATCTACAATCGCTTTCAGGACAGTACAGTGCGGGAAAAAGAAAGACTCTGCACCGTGTGCTGCATCAAGCGGTTTGCACCCATGGCGGTCAAAAAATCTTCCCATCCGCTCAAAAAAATATTTAACAGCGATAAATTCCCGTCTACCACGGAAATGGCCACATGGGAATACCGCAGCCGGTTGAAGGAAGCCGGGTTTCTGGATGACCCGACGATCGAACAGGACCTTATCGACCAGCTTCACGAAGATCCGGCTCAAAGAAGCCAAACTATAAAAGCGCTTATCAAAAAGGGGGAAAAGTACAAAGTAATGTCCGGTGAGCCTGACAATTATTTTGCCATCTTGATGATGGACGGAGACAAAATGGGCGATCTGGTCAACGGAACAAATATCGCCGCATGCTGGAGCGATGTTTTGCATCCGGAGCTTGCCTTCCGGTACCAGGAAGGCGGCCTGTTTGAAAAAAAGGCCCTGTGGGATGAATATCTTGAGAAGCAGCGCATGCTTTCTCCAGGTCTGCACGCTGCGCTTTCAGAATCCCTGGG
The DNA here is from genome assembly GCA_964626455.1 of uncultured Desulfobacteraceae bacterium. GTDB lineage: Bacteria > Desulfobacterota > Desulfobacteria > Desulfobacterales > Desulfosalsimonadaceae > Desulfosalsimonas. Next base: position 11,596 of record CAZVFQ010000052.1, read on the forward strand.
CGCATTCTCACTTCATGCTGTGCCAAGAATCATTGATTCCTGCAGCGGCAGGCTCATTTATGCCGGAGGAGATGACGTGGCAGCAGTAGTGCCGCTTTCAACGGGTCTTGATGCTGCTGAAAAAATCCGGATTACATACAACACCTGTTTCGGCACCATCGCGGAAAACGGCGTGGCGGAAGAAACCAATTCGATGGACGGTACGCAGCCGGTTTTTCTGCTGCCCGGAAACGGACAGGGAATTTCCATTTCCGCCGCCCTTTTGATCTGCCACCACAAACAGCCTTTGCGCGGTGCCATGGAAGAAGCCCACCGGCTCCTTGACAATCAGGCAAAGAAAAAAACAGGAAGAGATGCCTTTGCCATCCGTTTGAAAAAACGCTCGGGCCAGGCCAGAGATTTTACAGCCAAATGGCAAGAACCAAACCTTTTTGCCGACAAAAGTTCTGTTCTCGAGTCATTTAAAAAAGTGCAGGCTGCCTATCTTGAAGGCCTGCTCAGCGGTTCACTGATTTATCGGATACCTGAGCTCGAAACAATGGTCCGGACTGTTCTGCCCACAGACAACCAGATTTCCGAAAAACAGAAAAAGCAGATTCTTCAATTATTCGCCTATGAAATCGAACACTCGGGATCATTGCAAAATATCTATCCGGGCAAAAAAAATCAAAAAATCCGGCTTCAAATTGCAGAAAAACTGGCCGTATCCATTGCCGATATCACCGTCTGCTGGGACGAAAGTGCCGGCAAAAAAGGAGGGTGGATATTTAACGGTGAAGCTTCGGTTATTGCCCGTTACCTGGCCAAAGGAGGGAATCAACAATGAAATGGTACGAGTTTACTCCGGCAGACACTCTTTTTTTCAGGGGCGCCGAACCATTGGCGGCAGGAATGGATTATGAGGTCAGCCTGGCATTTCCGCCATCCGCGTCGGTGCTTTCCGGGGCCATCCGAAGTGCGGTCCTTGCACAAAAGGGCATTTCCATAGAGGATTATAAAAGCGGGCATGAGATAAGCGCACTGATCGGCGACTATGGCCAGGATTCGCCTTTTAAAATTCTGGGTCCCCTGCTCCGGTATGAAGGCGATGATTTGGTCCCGGCCCCTTATACCTGGTTTTTTGAAAAAGATACAAAAGGCAGTGATATCCCCATTATTAAACCATTAAAGATAGATGTCCAAACCCGGCAAAAACTCGGTCTGAAAACCGCAGGCAAACTCGCGTACTGGCCGGCCAGCAGAAATGATGTCAAATCAATCGGGGGGAGCTGGATCCTTCTTCAATTTCTTTCCGGAAAAAAGACTATATTCGGGGCCGGAACATCTATCTTTATGACGTCAAATGGCATGGATAAGCTCTACTCAGTGGAATCAAGAACCGGTATCGCAATGGATTCCAACAGAAACGTGATTGAAAGCCAGCTATACAATTCCCGGCACATTCGGCTCAACCGGCAGGTTTCTCTGATCTGGGCGATAGATCAGGACTGCGGACTAAGCAAGCAAGGCGTCTTATCACTGGGCGGCGAGCAGCGATTCGGTGCATACCATGAACTGGACTGCCCGCCGGACTTTCCGGAAAGCGGAGAGCAGTTTCTTTGTCTTTCCCCGGTTCCTGTAAATGATGAAAGCAGTGAAGCCCTGATCGGCACAGGTGAAATCATTTATCGCGGCGGCTGGGACATGGCAAAGCAAAGTCATAAGGATATGATCGGATATTATCCGGCAGGGTCGGTTTTCAATAAGAATATCAAACATTGTTGCGTGGCATTTTAAAAGAAAGGAAAACGACATGTATAAGCAGGAAAACTCAGAAATCATGGCATTGTATGGGATTTCACCCGTTCATGCGGGCTCGGGAACATCAATGGGGGTGGTGGATCTTCCGATTCAGCGGGAGCGTCATACCAATTGGCCGCATATACAGGCCAGCGGCGTAAAAGGGGCCATGAGGCATCACTTTGAAAAATTCAAGTCAATCCTTTCAGGGGCCAATGAAAAAGCAACGAACGAAAAAATCACCGAAAAAATTTTCGGAACAGATGATTATGACAACCAAGGGACCCTGCCAGGGGCAATCTCCGTATCTGATGCCAAACTACTGGCCTTTCCAATGCGATCTTCCAAAGCCCCGTTTGTGTGGATCACCTGCCCGGCCGTCTTAACTCGGCTCCAAAAGGATCTGAACCTGACGGGTTCATCTATGAGTTTTGATATCCCGTTGGTTGGCGAAGGAGAGGGTATCGCAATCCACGGTGATATGAAATCTGGTGAATTGATTCTGCTGGAAGATTACGAAGTAAAAATCACAGAAGGGGCAGTAGGCAACTTGTCAGGCACTGCAGCCAGGCTGTTTAATAAAGCAGAAAGATTGATTCTTGTAAATGATTTGACATTTCACTATGGCGTCTCGCACTGCACGGAAATTCGGGCCCAGATCAAAATCGACGAAAAAACCGGCACTACGGACGGTGGCTCACTGCGCTACGAAGAACTGCTTCCCGCAGATGTTTTGATGTATGTCATCATGTTCTATGGGCCAAGCAGGGATATGGAATCTTCCATCCAGGCCGAAACGCTTGTTTCCTATATGAAAGAAGAGGTAATTGCCAATTGTCTTCAGATCGGCGGCAATGAAACACTGGGATGCGGTCTTTTTCAGGTCGAGTGGATAAAAGGAGGACAAAATGAACAGTAAAGAGCAATTAAGATCCAAATTTGCGCTCGATAGCATCGAAAACCTCACAAAAAAAACCGGTAAAGTTTCAGAAGATTTTGCGAATTTTATCGTTGGAACACCTACTATGATTTTGCAAAACGGACTCGGCCAAACCATGGCCTTTCTTCTGTCAAAGTGCAAGGGCGCTAAAGATCCAAAAGACAAACATTATTTTGCATACCAGGCAATTGCAAAATGGTGCAAAAGACAGAACGAAAAAATATCAGATGATCCGCACAATTTTTTCTCCGGTATTTCCCAAATGCAGCAAAACGAATACCTGATGCTTCAGGAAGAGACATTAAAAATGCTGCAATGGCTGAAACGCTATGCCAGAGCCTTTCAGGAGGTGACAGACAATGAGCCAGCAGAGTAAAACCATGCATGATCCTGAAAACAGATTTTCCCCCCTGCCCGCCTACCTGGAAAACCAGCGGGATAAAATTTCCAATTTCGGGATGTTTTACCAGAAGTTTGCAAAATACCATATCAACGCAGAAAAAAAAGCGCTACAGATCCAACATGCTTGGAATAACGGGAAAAAAGGGAAGGAAAGAAAAAGTTTTGAATGGTCTCTTATAGAAAATCAGATTACTCATTACCATAACATACGAAACGACGCATCAAATGCATTGGCGGCCAGACACCGGTTTCAAAAGAAACTTCTTTCTTCATACAAAAAGATCTGTACAGAGGTGGTTGAGCTGCAGGCATTTAACATCTCGCGCGTTCTTACCGGAATCGGGGAGCCCACCCCCACCGAGGTGGGCATGGTGTTTGACCGCAACACAGGTCTCCCGTTTATTCCTGCATCCTCTTTTAAAGGAGTGGTGCGCCAAGCCTACTGCTTTAATTTTGTGCAAAACAATGCCGGCCAACAGGTCAGGGAAGAGATTGATGAAAATGAAATTCCGGGGCTTGTTGATATTTTCGGGTCTCTTGATCCCAAAAAAGCACGCCAGGGAGGTTTTGCTTTTATGGATATTTATCCGGAACAGGTGCCGGACCTTTCCATTGACATCATGAATCCGCATTTCGGTAAATACTATCGCAGTGAGGGGCCTCCCGAGGAAACCGAAGAACCGGTTCCCATAAAATTTCTGGCCGTGGAAAAGGATCAAAAATTTATAATCAGGGGGTTTTTCCTGGGAAATGGGGCCGGGGCGTTTTATAACGAACTGATGGCAGCCCTTCAGACAGCGTTTTGCGAACTTGGAATCGGAGCAAAGACAGCCGCCGGATATGGCCGGTTTACCATGCCGACGGGCTCCGCAGAAAGCACAGCCCATGAACATGAAACAGAAAAACAAACCCAAAAAGACGAACCTGAGCCCATCGTCTGGGAAAATGCGGTATTGCTGTATGACAAAGGAAAGGCTGAACTAAAAGCTTCTCTTGGCAATGCCACGGCATTCAGCACTGAAAAAAATATAATCCCAGAGGATCTTTACAACAAATTAACCCTAAAAAAGAAAAAAAAGCCGGTCACCGCAAATATACTGGTTCAGCCTATTGGCAGAAGTTTCCGTATCCTCAACATCATAGAATAACCGGGCATTGGGCTGTGGTACAAAATCTTTTCCTGTTTCCCATGTGGAGTGCGTGACCTTGAACTGGCTCCGGCAACCCAAAACTCCCCCGAAAAAGCCCTGGGGAACAACCCGGACGCTGGCCGGAGGAGAATACCCGTTTGGATGGTGTAAGCTTGTTTTTCCTGAAACTGTCAGAGCAAAGCAAAAAGACTGGCCGTGGCCTTTTGAAAGGCGTGACCTGGAAGCCATGGTAGCAGAGAAAAATAAAGAAGCCGCAAAGGCCCGCCAGGCTGCAGAAGAAAAAATTGCAAATGAAAGGGCCGCCAAAGAGCGTAAACGTAGAGAAGAAGAAAAAAAGGCCCGTTTAGCTTCAATGAGCCCTGAAGAACAATTGCTGTTAGCATTTGAAGAAAAAACAATCAGCGAAGAACAGGTAAATGCAATTTTTAATCAGTTGGATAACTATCCAGACGCCCGGAAGTTACAGTTTGCCAATGCAATAAAGGCCTATTGGCAGGAGACGGGCAAATGGTCCAAAAAATCTCTGAGTCGGAAGCAGTGGGTTAAACAGAGAGAAAAAATACAGAAGATTAAAGATGTTATAGGCGAGGCTTAATTGCTTAATAATCGGGGGTCACGGATGTTTTTACTGTTTAACCACACGCTGACGATGGAGCAGAAGGCGGACGCGAGTCATTCCCTGGGAATTTCAGAATTTGTGGAAATGCCCCCTCACTTGCAAATAATATGGTCACAAGTACCATCAAAGACAGATACCGTTGAAAACCATATTGAACCGGTTTGGCAATGGTTGAAAGAGCAAGCCAGGGCAGGTGATTATGTTTTAGTGCAAGGCGATTTTGGCGCCACCTATCAAATGGTTTGTTTTGCTCTGGGGCGGGGTTTAGTGCCAGTATATACCACAACCCGGCGGCAAGCCGAAGAAACCATAGAAAGTGATGGGACGGTGAAAAAGGAGAATTGTTTTTTCCACCAGCGGTTTAGAAGATATGAGAAACTTTAATTTAATATGTTGCTTCCGGATAAAAATTGACAAAATGAGGGTATCCTGAACCGCATATATTTAAGTTTTCTTGGGATGGGCAGCTTTGCAGGCAAATACGAAAAGACCACTTATGAACTTAATGGCAAGCATTCAAGTGAAACCGAATTTGTGCAGGCTGCAGAGGTTGAAATACTGGGGGCTGAAAAATTCGACCGTTTTGTGATTGTTGTTACTGAGAAATCGAGAGACAGGCACTTTAATAGTCTTTATAGGCAGCTGCGTATGCTCGGTGCCCAGCCAGTGATCCCTTTGCAAATCGGGGAAAATATGACGCCTCAAGGCCAATGGGATTGGTTTGAGCGGATGCTGGATTACATTGAACCTTATGATCGTATAACCATTCGGTTTTGATTCTCATTTCTTTCGAAATCTCGGAATAATCAGATGGCAGGGGACAATTGCTATATTAATGTCTAACATCCTTTTCACCACCATTGGCCTGTCCTGGCAGATTGTGCCGGAGCTGTTTGGGTTTACGAACCCGGATACCCTTCCGCTTTATAAACATCATTCAGGGGCCGGCCGGATTGCGGAGCTGCGCGGCAAATACGACGTTTCGCCCGTGGATGAGATTTGGGCGGTGGGAACCATTGGCGACAAATCTGACAGGTCTTTTGAACAGCTTTTGAAGTGGCATGCGGCACTGACTGGCAAAGACCGCCCGGTTATGCGCCTGTGGCAGGTATCGGATGTTGAAGATTTGGTATCTGAGAGAGAATGCCGCTTAATGCGAGAGGCTATCTTTCGGCTGGTACTGCACGCCCGCAGCATCGCCGGAAATGAAAAGCTTTTTCTTTCCCTGGCCGGCGGGCGAAAAACCATGAGCTCGGATATGCAGCGGGCGGCTGCGTTTTTCGGGTGCCACTGCCTGATCCATGTCATTGATGACGGCAGGCGGAGCCATGCGGGCAACCAACTTGCGCCCCTGGATTTTGCCGGGCCTTTGCCTGACGAATTGGCAAGTGCTTATATGCCGCTGGTGACCGGGTCCTATCCGGCATCGCCAATGGCATTTCTGGAAGATGAAGGGCATCTGCGTTTTTCTCCGGAGCGTTTTCCCATAAAAATGCCTGAAAACAGGCGCATTGGATTTTTTGATGGGACATCTGCCGAGCTGAACGATCAGATTGAAGAATGTGAAAAAAATGCCGGGTATTTAGTCACCAATTATACCAATCAACTGCTTCAGGGAGAGCCGGCGGCCAATTTCCTGGCTCTTTATAACTTGTCGCCGGAGATAATCGCCCGGTTGAAAAGCACGCGCATCGGCATGGACCCTGCCCGGGCTGATGTTGAGAAAGCGTGGCTCAGGCGGCTTCCTAAAACCGACCTCCACTGCCATTTGGGTGGTGTGGCGGATGCGGCGGAGATTTTGGAGATTGTCCAGGCTTATCAAGCAGGCGTTAATCAATACTATGATGTGCTGTCTCCGCAACTGGCGGTATACCGGAAAATTGCGGAGCGAAAACTTTCCGGCAGCGATGATACACCGTTTGATTTCAAGGGCTTGCGCAGCAGTTTACCGGATCTGCCTGAACCGCTTTTGAATGCGGCATTGGTGCTTTCCTATCAAAATGCGCCGGCTTCGCTGGATCGGCTTATTTTCGGCCCCTATTTGGCTGAAGATGTATTCTGCGGGGTCGGATTTGGAAGCTATGAGCAGTTGGGGGATGTTCAGGGCTCCGGGCTCTTGCAGGCACGCTCCGCCCTGCAGATTGTCTGCCAGGCGCTCGCCCGAAAGGCCAACAGAGATAACATCCATTATCTGGAGATCCGGTGCTCACCTGCCAATTATACCCGGGCAGGCCTCTCGGCCGAAGATGTTGTCCGGACTATTGAGGCGTCATTGAAGGCGGCAGCTGATTTTGATTATCAGATTATTCTGACGGCCAGCCGCCACAGAAACATGGACCGAATAAAAGAACAGATCGAATTGGCCCTGGCTTTTATTGCAGCCGGAGACCAGCTTGTTGCCGGCTTTGATCTGGCTGGCAGTGAGGCGGCCCTGAATCCTGAAATGCTTCGGGAAGCATTTTTGCCCTTGATGCGGCAATGTTTCCATTTTACCATTCATGCGGGTGAAGATTTAGACGTCTCCAGTATATGGGAGGCTGTGTACCATTTAAATGCCGAGCGGATCGGGCATGGCCTCACCCTTAAGCATAACCCTGAATTAATGAACCGGTTTAAGGACCGGCGGATCGGGCTGGAAATGTGCCCCTCAAGCAATTATCAGATTGTGGGGTTCCGGGATAATTATTATTCGCAAACCAGGGAGCTGGAAACCTATCCGTTGAAAGCTTATCTGGATGCGGGCCTGGCAGTCAGCGTAAACACGGATAACCCCGGCATATCGCGCACTGACTGGACAAATGAGCTCCACAAGGCCGCCCGGCTGACCCCGGACGGGCTCTCGCTTTGGGAGGTGCTCTTACTGATTAAAAACGGCTTTAAGGCGGCATTTGCTTCGCGGCAGCGGCGCCAGCAGATGCTTTTAACCGCCGAGCAGGAAGTCATAGAAATAGTCCGGCACGGGCTGCCGGTTTAAAGCCTGTAAGCTGGTGCAGCCAGTGGGAGAAGGAAGCAAAAGAGGTTCAATTCCGCGGACGATTCCGACTGTGTCTGATAAAGGAACGGGTAATATGATTTTTATTGTAAAAACAAGATGTTTTTCGTTTTTCGGGAAAACAGGGTCCGCGGAAATCTATATTTTTAATTTTTTCAAAATATTACTCTTTGTCGATGGGGGTATTTCAGGGGCCGGAATTATTACCGGACCCTCAAAATCGACCCGGTCCGCGGAAATGAATTGTAATCCGCTATAATTTTTATTAATTTTTACCCTGCGGTTTGAAGGAATGCCCCGATTAGAGGGGATTGGGACAGCATAATGCATGCCAAAACAGTGTTCACGTGTAGTTTGAAGGAATGCCCCGATTAGAGGGGATTGAGACTTCTTCAGTAATATATGGATTACCGTAAGCGAAGCAGTTTGAAGGAATGCCCCGATTAGAGGGGATTGAGACGATGGTGCTGCCATCCTCCACCGTAAAGTAGAGTCGTTTGAAGGAATGCCCCGATTAGAGGGGATTGAGACGAAAATACTCTGGCAAGCCTCTCTAACTCTTCTTTCGTTTGAAGGAATGCCCCGATTA
>CAZVFQ010000053.1:0-2229 GCA_964626455.1 uncultured Desulfobacteraceae bacterium
GCTCCGGCATTTGCTGAATTTTTCCCGAAAACGCTCAATGTCGCTTCAAAAACCGACCCCGACCTTGGACTTCCCTGGTAGTTGATTTTTTCAGACAAGGTAAAATCTTTGGTCATTTTCCGCGGCAATAGGAACGGGCGTGTTTTTTTTTAAATAGGCAATATATTCTAGAATTATGGCGATTCCATGCTCACATGCAGATTCCCCCTGGCAGGCGCATCTGCAGAACAACTCTCCATGCTCAAAGCTCACGCGCGCAGCAAAGGTCTCCTCGGCGTTGACCCAGGCCAGCAGTCCACCATCTGAGACTTTGACAAGTTTTTCTACAGCGCCCTGCTTCTGCAGACTCGTGCCCAGGCTTACTGCCTCACGGCCAGCCCACACAGCCAGGTCGCCCCAGGTCAATTCCCGAAACGGATCATTTTCTTTTCTTGTCTCTTTCATTACCGGTCAGTAAGCTCTCAATATTATGATAAATATTAAATCAATCCACGGACTCGGCCATGCCGTTTATAAGGGATGCCGCGTTTTTGCCCAGAACCGAGTGATTATATCCTCCCTCAAGGATGGCAAAACAACCACCGCCCGTTCTTACTGCCGCCCTTTTTACCATAAGGCCGATGTGGTAGTAATCCGTGGTTGCCAGCAATCCGCCCCAGTCCAGCATGTGATTGTCAAATCCCGCCGATATGCCGATAATGTCTACCTTGTCTCCTGAAAGAACTCCTTCGAGTTCTTCCATGTATTTTTCCCGTGAATTGCTCGCGGGATTGTAAATCCTGACCCAATCAAAATCACCCAGAATATTTACTGTACCGTCGCCAAAATGCAGGTCAATATCGAGAATCAGGGCTGTTTCAATAAGTTTTTCCTGTTTCAGGGTCAAAAGAGCAATTGCCATGTTATTAAAAAAACAAAAGCCCCATGCACTGTCATCCGAAGCATGATGTCCGGGAGGCCGGATAAGACCGAAAGCCGGTTCTTTCAGTCCGATTCGTGCTGCCTGGATCGCACCTCCCGCAGCCAGGGCCGCAATATCGTATAACCTCTGATTCTTTATCGCCCGGATATGGGCGTCTGTATGGGCCAGTGCCAGTTGTTCATCCGTGGCGGGCTCCGGCTGTAGAATTTCGACATGCTGCGGCAGCGCATCGACTATTGCTTCAATTCTGCCTGGAGCTGACGCGGGATCAGAGGTATATACCCGGCAAAAATATTCGTCAAAAAAGACTTTCATAAGCATCCTCTTTATCTGTGTATAAAGCTTAACGTCAGTTATTTTCCCGTAAAACTTTATTTTTCGCAAGACAAAACATTTCCCTTTCCTGAAGGGCCTGCAACACGCCCGGGATCGTCTGTCATTACCACATCAACGCCCAATTCAAGGGCGCCCGAAACCTGCGCGGGGCTGTTACAGGAATAAACCGCTGTATGAAGGCCTTTTTCCCGGCATTGCCCCGCAAAATCAAATGTTAGCCTGCGCCGCGCCAGACAGCACCCCCAGAGGTCTTTATAGCCGACAATGTCTTTTTCTCCGGGGATCACAGCCTTTTTGAGGTTTAATATGTAATTCAGGTAAGGGGCCGATTGCCGGGTTTTTAAAATCATCTCCGCATCAAAGGATAAAACAAAAATTTCATCAAGCAGATGCCGGCCAACGTGTTTATCAATCAGTCCAACCACCTCTGTGCAAAGTCTGTCGCGATATTTTTCAGGGTTTTGGCCTCCTGCGCCCGACTTTAATTCAATCATCAGAATTCCTCTGCCTGAATAACGCATCAGCAAAGTTTCAAGGGTCATCAGGCGCTGCCCGCAAAAATCATCCGAATACCATTTGCCGAAATCAAACTTGCTCAGTTCAGCAATCCGGCTGTCTGCAATAGTCTTTTTTCCGCCTGTTATGCGCCTGAGGGTTTCATCGTGGAAAATCACAGGAACCCCGTCCGCGGTCATCTGCACGTCAAACTCAATGCCGTCTATATTGTAGGAAAATGCAAGGTCAAAGGCGGCTTCCACATTTTCCGGGGCTTCGGCCATAGCCCCCCTGTGGGCTATTAACCAGGGCAAAGAGCGCATTGTTTTCTTTAAACCTCGTCTGTTTTGTATATCCATAAAGTCTATAAATATAAACTTATAAATACAAAATAATAATAGTGAATTCAGAATTTCTCAAGAAAAGGATGCTGTAAAAGTCGATTTGATTTTTTCACCGGACCTCCTTGAGTTTAA
>CAZVFQ010000053.1:2329-15260 GCA_964626455.1 uncultured Desulfobacteraceae bacterium
CGGCCCGCTTCGAAAAAATCTGGAGTGTCTGGTCAATATTTTTAAAGTTAAAGAGCTTTTAAACATAAATACCGGAGAATCATAAATTCTCCGGTATTTGTGTTTAAAAAAGCCTGCGGAAAAATGCAGTATCAGCTTATGGAAAACCTCCATGCGCAGTACCATTGATCAGGGTGTTCGTCCGGCGGACATCCCAGGCATTCGGTTGTGATGCGAGGATCGATTGTGCGGGCAAAATAGGAGTATTCCACAAGACCTGCCGACTTGCAGGGGTAATCCGGCAGATTCCGCCGTTTTCTGGCGGACTGAACCCTGCAGTCGTTCATCTGGAAAATAAAACTGTTTTCCGACTCCTCAATAATGGACTGGGTGTTAATATTTGCATACAACCTGAAGCCAAGCGCCTTTTTCAGACCTTCCAGTCCGGGCTTCTCAGGCAGATCAAGCATTTTTGAAATCATGCCCGCCTCAACCGGTGAAAATTGTGCCCAGCACGAATCATTGCACCGTTTTGCCTCGTTCATGCCGTGTGTGTTTTCCACGGTCTGAAACCAGATCCCGTCGTTTGCAAGCCAGTTGACACTTACAGCCTCCAAAAGCTCTCTTAGTTTTTCCTCGGACATGCCTGCAAGGGCTGCCGGCAGACCGTCTTTTAATTCAAATCCAAGCACTTTGGAAAGACGTTTCATCTGTATTGCACAACTGGTTTTCACCACCTGATCGAGCATTTCCATGGCTCTTTCATGGCCCATCTGGTGGCCAACCTCTGTAAACCATAAAACATGATGCATAATGATTCGGTGAAACAGTTCAGCCACGTATTGTGCAAGCTCTGTCCCTGACATATCTGCTGGAGAAGTTTTTTCCGGTTCAGACATTTGCCGCTTTGCTTCCTTTCCCTGTTTTTTGTTTTTTACACAAATACAAACCCGGATTTAGGGGCGATGCTTTTCCGGCAGCTCTGCCTTCTCTCCCCATTGTGAAGGCACAAGCTGGCCTGGTTTTTCTCCCTGTTTTTCCTTGAGCCTTCCTAAGCCGGGCCTGGCAAATTCCATGTGCCCTTCTTTCTGAGTGCGGCCGTTTATAGCAGCCTCGCTTCTTAACCTATGGCCGGCTGTCTTTTCCATAAGCTGTCCCAGCTTAAGCACCCGGTCCACATCATAGCCGTGTTCAATTCCCATCTCGTCGATCTGTACAAGCATGTCTTCAAGACAGTTCAAACCTACGTAACGCGGGTCCTTGTAATAATAATCGCCTGTTCCCGGCACCGGGCAGTCATCAAGGAAATTTGCCGGCTGTCCGCCCATTCCGCCCAGTGTTGCCTCGAAATTGGTTATACCCGCCTGAAGGGTAGCAAGTATTGATGCCGCAGCTACGCGCTTGGTTTCGTGAAAATGGGCTATGTGAAGGTCTGTATTCGGGATTTCATCTAAAATCATTGAAAAATATCGGTATACATCCGGGGCCGATGCACTGCCGTCGTGATCCGCATGCTCTATATCAGAGGCACCGATTTCCAGCCACCGCTTGGTGAACTCAACCGCATCCTTAAGCTCTGTTGCACCGGCAATGGGACTTCCCCATATGGTACTGACTGTGCCGCACATCTTAATGCCGGCATCTGTGCATTTTTTAATGCAACGCTCCGCCTCCTTCCAGTACATGGGAAGGGTTGTACCGGAATTTGCAAAATGATGTTCTTCTTCTGTGGACACCATCATCAGAACCCGGTCAGGACCTATTCCCTTTTTCTTTAACTCAATTGCCTGGTCCACTGCAGGCTCCCTGATGGTCACGGCTGTAATGCACACATCATCCGGGTTTATTCCCCTTTTTGAGCACCGGCGCCTGAAACGCTCGCCGCGGAGATAACCCAGAACTTCTTCTGCATCAGAGAACTGAGGCATCAGATAAGGATTGCCAAGATTTGTAACCTCAATATTTCTGCACCCGGCAAAAATGAGTTCTTCGGCATAAAACTTCTTGGCGCGCGTTGAGATGAATTTTTCCAGATGCTGGAAACCATCCCGGATTGTTATATCACCTATTGTTACTTTTTTAGGCATTCTGGGAAACACTTTCCAAAAATCATATTCCGTCATAAAACCCCCTTTGCGTTTAAAATCTGAAATTTCCGAAACCAGGCTCACCAATAGGCTGAAGCGTGCTTACTTCAACCGCCATTGCAAGCCAGTTCCTTATTTCGCAGAACTTTAAAGTCCTGTCGTTTAACAGGCGTGCACCGCAGAAAAACGGATGGGCCTCACCGTCGTATTTATCAACCATTTTTTTGTAAAAGGCGTCGCGCTCCTCGTCTGTCATGGGCTTGCCCTGGGCCTTGCGCTTTCGCTCCTCAATTGAGAGCAAAACACCGCCCGCGCTTTTGCCGCTCATCACCGAGGTGCGCCCCCGCATAGTGTTAAACAGAAAAGTTGGTTTATAAGCCCTGCCGCACATTCCATAATTGGCAGCTCCGTTGTCCTGACCTATGACAAGCTGTATCCTGGGAACCTGGGCACAGGATACAGCCCTTACCATGTCTGCACCGTATTTTCCGATTCCGCTGTGTTCGGCTTCCGAACCCACCATGTAGCCGGGAGAAGCCTGGAGAAACAGGATAGGCAATTTTTCATAGGAACAGCGAACAATCCATTCAGCAGCTTTTCTGGCTGCCTCGTCAAATATCACTCCAATGCGGTTTGCAGCTATCACGCCCATGGGAAAACCCTTTACCCTTATTTTTCCGGCCAGAATATTGTCTCCGCGGCCGGGGGCGTAATCCGGCTTGTATTCAAAAAAATAACTGTCATCGGCAATGATTTCAATTACAGACCTTGTGTCTATGGCCTGGCTGCCCGATGCGGGCAGAATTTCATAAAGACGCTCCTGGGGATACATGGAAGGACGCTCTTCATAACGCTGCAAATGACAGGTCTGGGGCTGCTCAAGGGACAGGATTTCTCTTACTTTTTCAATGGCTTCGTCCTGGTTTTTGCAAAAATGGTCCGCACCTCCGGAGATCTGCGTGTGTACCCTGGCGCCTCCAAGCTCCTCTGCGGATATCACCTCTCCTGTGGCCATCTTAACAAGAGGAGGCCCGCCCAGAAAGGAATAGGACATTTTATCTATCATCACTGACTGGCACGCCATAAAAACTATATAGGCGCCGCCCGCTGTATTGCCGCCCGTGCTCAGGGTAACCTGTTTTAATCCCATGGACGACATTCTGGCCATGTTGTAGAACATGGAGCCGAAATGCTGGTCATCCGGAAAGACATCCGCCTGCATGGGCAGATATGCACCGCCTGAATCAGCTATATACACGCAGTTAAGCCCGTTTTTTTCCGCGATTGCCTGAGCGCGCATGTGTTTTTTCAGGGTAATCGGAAAATATGTGCCTGCCTTGACACGGCTGTCATTGGCAATGATCATGGTCCAGTTGCCGTAGATCATGCCTATTCCTGTTACAATACCCGCACACGGCACATCTTCGGCTCCAGGGTAATTCATGCCGAATCCGGCAATGCGGGAGAGCTCATAGAACTCTGTATCCTGATCAATTAGCTGGTATATCAAGTCCCGCACCGGCTTTTTTCCCTGCTTTGCCAGTCTTTCCACGGCCTTTTCACCCCCCGGCCACAAGGCCTCGTATACGCGGCCGTCAAGCTTTTCCTCTTGGTTTTGCCAGTGCCGGCGGTTTTCACTTGTATTTTCAGTCATAGCCTGCCCCTCCTACTTGCCCCTGTAAACGGGTTTTCGCTTTTCCCGAAATGCTGCCAGGCCTTCAAGGCGGTCCTCGGTGGGAATTGTTAGCCAGTAGGCATTTGACTCAATTGCAAGACCGGTGTGAAGATCTGTTTCCATGCCGGCGTCAATTGCGTACTTGGCCTGCTCTATTGCAATAGGCCCTGTCTCGCATATTGCTTCGGCGAGTTTCATAGCCTTTTGCATTAGTTGGTCGGGGCTGCAGGTGTCGTTTACCAGACCAATCTGCAGGGCTTCGGCGGCATCCACTCTGCGGCCCGTAAAAATCAGCTCTTTTGCCTTGCCCCGCCCTATCAGGCGCGGAAGACGCTGAGTTCCGCCGCCGCCCGGGATGATTGCCAGCCTGGTTTCTGTCAACCCCATGGAAGCATTCATTGAAGCTATCCTTAAATCACTTGCAAGCGCAATTTCTGTTCCGCCTCCCAGAGCCACGCCGTTTACCGCGGAAATTACAGGTTTGTTCAATGATTCAATATCTGTTAAAAGATTTCTGATGGTATATATAAACTCCCTGACCTGAAGGTCTGTAAGAGTGGCCCTCTCCTTTAGATCAGCCCCTGCGCTGAAAGCCTTTTGCCCGGCTCCGGTGATAATTATCACCCGAATGTCAGTATTGAACCTAAGCGATTCAATCTGGGATTTAAGAGTCCGCAGCATGTCAAAATTAAGCGCATTCATCATATCCGGCCGGTTCATGGTCAGAATTCTTATCTGCCCCTTGTCTTCTGCAAGCAGATTGTTTTCACTTTCCGCCATTGATATCCTCCTGTATTGTCAATCAAATAAGACCGGGATCAACACCCGATGTTTCTTGAAATCACCAATCGCTGAACTTCGGACGTGCCCTCTCCTATATCCAGCAGTTTCTGGTCTCTGTAAAATCTCTCCACATTGTATTCCTTCATCAGACCATAACCTCCGTGAATCTGAACGGCATTGTTTACCACCCTGCCCATGAGTTCAGAGCAGTAAAGCTTTGCCATTGCAGCCTCTTTCTGAAAAGGCCTTTTTTTGCCGCGAAGCCAGCAGGCCTTGTAGAGAATATTCCTTGCACATTCAATTTCCATGGCAGCATCAGCCAGCTTGAAAGCAACAGCCTGAAATTTTGAAATGGGTTTTCCAAACTGTACCCTCTGCTTTGCATATTTAAGTGCTGTTTCATAGGCGCCCTGTGCGCCTCCCAGCCCCATGGCGCCTATGGAAAGCCTTCCGCCGTCAAGGGTGTTTAGCATCTGGTGAAAGCCCTCTCCGCGCCTTCCAAGCACGTTTTCAGCAGGCACCTTGACATTGTCAAAATAAAGCTCCCCGGTATTTGACGCTCTCCACATCATTTTTCCGTGCATGGCTTTTGCTGTAAATCCCTTGGTGCCGCGCTCTACCAAAAAACAGGTGTATTCCGGACGGCCGTCATCGCGCTGGCCGGTAACGGCCTGGACAGTGACGCCGAGCGTCATTTCGCAGGCCGCGTTGGTGATAAAAATCTTGGAGCCATTTAAAATCCAGTCTTCTCCGTCTTTTACCGCAACCGTCTTTGTCCCGCCTGCATCTGATCCCGCGCCCGGCTCTGTTAAGCCAAAACCCCACACTGCCTCTCCGGCGCATAATTTCGGCAGATATCTGTTTTTCTGCTCCTCTGTGCCGAAATAATATAGCGGGCCGATACCCAAAGAGTTTCCGGCTGCCACTGTTGCTGCCTGGGAACCGTCTATCCGGGCGATTTCTTCTACCGCAATAATATATGATATGTAATCAAGGCCCTGTCCCTCGTATTTCTCGGATACAAACATGCCGAAAAGACCGATATTTCCCATTTTTCTGGTAAGTTCACTGGAAAATTCCTCACGATCATCAAGGTCGGCAGCCACTGGGGCGATTTCTTTTTCGGCAAATTTGCGGATCTCTTTTCGGATCATTTCCTGCTCGGTTGTCAGATCAAAATCCAAGAGACACCTCCTTTGTCAGTCAATGACAGGATACATCCGGGCGGGAGCTTTGAAAGACAGCCAAAGCGGAAGGAAATATACAGTGTTTGCCCGGGTAATGATCGTTAATTAAAAAGTAACGTAGACGTTAAGTTTTGTAAAGCAATTTTATACATGAAAAAATAAATTTTTTATTTGGGTATCTTGACACCCCCTGGTTTGTGATTACTTTAAAAATGAAATCAACATACTGATATGTATGAATAAATGAATGTAATGTGAAGGCAGTGGTAAAATAATCGTTCTGTGACTTAAAAAAGGAGGGAAGTGACATGTTTACCAGAGGATTATTTGATTTTCCGGATTTTGGATGGAGAAGTCCGCTTGAGGAAATGGACCGTATGCGACGCTACCTTGACCAGCTCGCAGGGCAGGTGGATACAGGATACAGAATTGCACGCGCAGGCGTGTTTCCCCTGATCAACCTCACGGAAACAAAAGAGGCCTATATTCTCAGGGCTGAACTGCCAGGGCTAAGCGCAAAGGATCTCGATATCCAGACAACTGGAAGAAATCTCACCATATCCGGAGAAAGAAAAATCGAAACCGATCAGAATGCCACCTATCACAGAAGGGAGCGCGAAGCAGGAAGATTTTCAAGGGCGCTTACACTGCCCGGAGATATTGATCGGGACAAAATAGAAGCGTCTCTGAAAAACGGCGTTCTTACTGTTACTGCACCCAAGTCTGAAAAAGCAAAGGCCAAACAAATCGAAATCAAATCCTAAAACAAACATCCCCAGGTGTTTTGAAAGGAGGGTAAGGATATGGCAAACGAAACTCAAAGCAGAGACATGCAGGTAAAGGGCAGGCAGGATGTGGCAGGTGCTGCCGAGCAGACAAAACCCGGTCCTGTCTTTACGCCGCCGGTGGATATATGCGAAGATGAAAATGCAATCAAGCTCATGGCAGATATGCCCGGGGTAAACCCGAATGATGTCAATATTGATGTCCGTGAAAACACTCTGACACTGACAGGAGAAATCAAGCCGTTTGAGGCTGCCGAGGAAACCGATCTGCTAATTGAATATGACATAGGCCAGTATTATCGGCAGTTTGCACTGCCGGAACTCATAGACCAGCAAAAAATCGATGCAGAGTTAAAAGACGGGGTGCTGACCCTTGTGCTGCCCAAGGCCGAAGCTGCAAAACCCAAAAAGATTGAAATAAAAAGCGGATAATATTTCAAAATACCGGGCGGGTTTCAAAAAAGCCCGCCCGGTATTTATGACCGCTCAAAGGTATCTGTATACATCTTCGAGGCTCAGATCACAGGCCAGCATCATAACCTGGACGTGATAAAGAAGCTGGGAGATTTCCTCAGCGCTCTTATCACGGCCTTCATATATTGCCGCCATCCAGACTTCGCCTGCTTCTTCAAGCAGTTTTTTGCCTATTTCATGCCGGCCCTTTTCAATCATACCAACCGTGTTCGAGTGCGGGTCTTTGTCTGCAACCTTTTTGCTTAATTCGGCAAACAGATCTTCAAATCTCTTCATTGCAGGCCTTAATAATTTGCATCAGCATATTCAACCCACCCCCCTGCTTTTACAATGGCCCGGTCAAACGCAGATATTGAAAAGCCGATTTCAGCTTCCCTGCCCTTTGCCCCGGAGATCTTGAGCACATTGTTTTCAAGATCAGCGTAAATTGAGGTATCAGAACTTGAAAATTCTTCAAAGATCCTGTTCAGCTTTTCAGGAGGAACCTCAATTGCCAGCATTCCGCAGTTAAACATGTTCTGACGGAAAATGCGGGCAAAGCTTTGCGCAATAACCATGTGAATGCCGTTTACCTCAAGTGCCCACGGCGCATGTTCACGCGAGGAGCCGCACCCGAAATTGGCCCGGGAGACAATAACCTGTTTGTCTTTGATATCCTCTTTCGGATCAAAGCCTTCCAGGTTAAGGTCTTCGAGCAGAAACGGGCGCAGGGCCTCTTTTGAAACCTCTGTAAGATATCTGGCAGGAATAATTTCATCCGTATTGATATCCGAACGGTCAAGGAACAGAGCTTTACCCCCGAAATTGTGCATATCTTTACTCCGGACTTTCGTCTTTATAAAGTTTGGAATTGGTTATATGCCCTGCAACAGCAGTTGCAGCAGCAGTGGCCGGGCTCATGAGATGGACCATGCCGCCTTTTCCCATGCGTCCGTAAAAATTTCTGTTTGTGGTAGAAGCGCAAACTTCGCCTTCGGCAATGACCCCGCAGCTCATGCCAAGACACGCCCCGCAGGTGGGATTTGCAACGCAGAAGCCTGCATCCATAAAAGTGCTGATAATTCCTTCTTCCATGGCCCTGCGGTATATTGCAGGTGTCGCCGGCGATACAATGCCCCGAACAGAATCGCTGATGCGGCGGCCTGAAAGAACCTCTGCCGCGACCCTGAGATCTTCTATGCGTCCGTTTGTACATGAGCCGATATAAACCTGATCCACTGGCGTGCCCTGCATCTCTGATACCGGACAAACACTGTCAGGCTTATAGCCGTAAGTAACCTGCGGTGAAAGACCACTTAGATCAAATTCCATGATGCTTTCATATTCAGCATCAGTGTCCGGCAGAAACCTGCTGTAATACTCAAGGGCCTCGTCTCTGGTGTTGAATTCCCCGCTGATAAACGGCCACAGATACTCCACCGTGGTCATGTCCGGATAACAGATTCCGGAAGTAGCTCCTGCCTCAACAGCCATGTTACAAAGCGTCATGCGCGATTCCATGCTCATTTTGTCCACAGCCGGGCCGGCAAACTCTATCACCCTGTCAGTTGCGCCGCTTACTCCAAGCTCACCGATAATATGCAGAATCACGTCCTTTGCAAATACACCTTCAGGCAAAGAACCGGTTATTTCAATTTTTATTGAATCCGGATAGCGAAAGGCGCACACGCCCTTTAAAATTCCGACTTCAAGATCCGTTGTTCCCACACCTGCCGCAAACGCGCCGAACGCACCGTGGGTGCATGTGTGCGAGTCTCCCATTATTATGGTATAGCCAGGCCGCACAAAGCCGCGTTCCGGAAAAAGAGCATGGCAGACCCCGTTTCTGCCGATATCGAAAAAATCGCTGATATTGTGGCGCCTGGCCCAGTCGCGCAGGATTTTTCCCTGCATGGCGGTTTTTGAATCCTTGGCCGGGCTTACGTGATCGATTACCACCTTTATCCTGGAGGCATCAAACACCCGGTCCTTGCCCCTTTGCACCAGATCGTTTATGGCCACCGGCGTGGTAATTTCGTGGCAGAACACCGCATCCAGGCCAAGTACATACATGTCGCCCGCGGGGTTATCCACCCGGTGAGCGTCAAAAATTTTTTCAGCAACGGTTTTGCCCATTTTCAAGTTCCTGTCCGATACATGGTTTTTCTGCATTCATTATTCCCAACCGCCGATCATGTGCATATGCAGGTGAAAAATCTCCTGGCCTCCCCCTTTTTCCACGTTGAAAAAAAGTCTGTAGCCGGTCCTTGCCACACCGGTTTTTGCAGCCATGTCCTTTGCGGCAAAAATAAATTCTGACAAAATATGCCGGTCGTCTTGCTGGATATCATTTACGCTGCGGATATGCTTTTTTGGTACAAACAAAAGGTGCACCGGCGCCATTGGGTTGATATCCCTGAAAACAACCAGGTCATCGGTTTCCATTAGAAATTCCGTGTCAAGTTCCTTGTTAACGATTTTGCAAAACAGACAGTCAGATGCCATACAGGCCTCCATTTAACACAGGTTCATAATCTGCCGGCAGATCGAAATTATCCCGATTTTACCACCAGCACCGCGGTTTGGCCCAGTGCGCGAATCAACTTTATGCTCACATCCCCCAGGACAAACTCCTCGGACTTTGACATTTTCTTGCGGCCGATTACCAGCATGTCATATTGTCCCTGGTTGAAAACATCAATTATCCCGTCTGTTATCGTGGGATACTGCTTGTCCACAAGCTGGATGCGGATCTTTTCCGGATCAAAGCCCTTTTCCTCAATAAGCCGCTCCTTTGCCTTCTTTAACATGTCCTCGAGCCTGGCCGGCTGCTCTGCCATGAATTTTTTGCCCATGAGCTCCTCGCCCGAGCTTGGCTTTCTGAATATGTGGACAAAGGTGATATCCGCATCCGGGCAAATGGACATGTCTATCAAAAAATTGACCACACCCTTGGAGCTGACCGAATCATTTAAAGGAACCAGCATTGATGTACCCAAAGCCTCTACCTCCCTGCCTGCCGGCGCCATCGTGTTGTCACGTAAGACAGAAACCGGCAATCGAGTAGTTTAAATCTTCCAGGAATTCGTCTATGGTCTCATAAAAAACCTGGGTGCCGCGGGAAAAATGCATCAAAACATCATTTAACCCTTCCGGAATATAAGGATAAAGCTTTTTCAGATTCATGAATCTGGACTTGTCAAGCAAAGAAAAATCATTGGTATCGATCCGATCTATAAGATCCCCGTAATAGCCGGGATCAGAGGCTATCGTATAGATCTCGTGAAACCCTTTTCCCAGGGCATATAAAAGAATGTTTCCCATCCCTATCAGATCCAGGCTGAACGGGTTTTCAGGAGCATGATAGTCAAAGTCGAAATCTATCCATACATAGTTTCCTGTATTCTGCTCCACTATTATGTGATCGTTTCTTATGTCGCCGTGTTTAAGGCCGTTTAAATGAAGACTCCGAATGGCCCCGAAAGCCCTGGCCAGCCTGGAGAGAATATCAGGCAGACGGGTTTCAAAATAAGTGCGGTGATCCATTGCCAGATTGCCTATTTTTACAAGAAAATTGGTGCCGCGGACAATGTCTAAAACCCGAACGTTGTTGCCGTTTTCATCCCGAAAAGATGTTCCCTGCATAAAAAGGGGATGCTCATGCATCTGCTCCAGTATAGTGCTTTCTTTTTCCGGGTTTCGAAAGCATCTTATTCTCACACCGCCCACTGTTGTAAAATAGGTTTCGAAAAAGGCGAATTTTAAAAGCTTGCGCTCGCCGGTGGACGCCTCAATTGCACGCTTTACCCAGAATTTGGGGTCCTCCATGCCGAATCGTCTTTCCTTCTCAAAGCCGGTGATCAAAAACTTGCGGTCCCCGAGCATTATCTCGTCGCCGCAGTCAATGGTCGAAAAATCGGCAAGATCAGGCACCCGCACAGCCATCAGGCGCTCCCGCGTATCCTGGGCGGCAGGCTGTCAATGGCAATTTTTATCTGCTCCACGAAATTTTTAAGACCGTTTGCCTCTATGACCACCCCGAGCTGACAGCCCATCACGCACAGGGAATCGAGATCATCGGGATGAAGTTCAAGGCGCTGGCTGTGATAAATCCTTATAATTCCGATATTGGTGCGCCTGTACTTTATGGGAATCGACATCATTGAAACAATTCCCTCCCCGGCGGCAGCAGCGGGATACTGAACCCTTTCATCGTTTTGAAAGTCCTCGACGACTTCTACGTTTCCCGTGTAAATAGCGCACATTTTCGGATCAGCAAAAACAGGCCCCTTTTCAAGATAGGCCTCGCTTATGCCGTAGCTGCTTACACGGAACAGGGCCTGTTCCACCTCGTCGAGCAGCATAATGCTGGCCCCCTTGAGACGAAACGTTTTGCACATGCCCTCAACAAGGTGGTTTGCCAATTGAGTAAAATCATCATAAGTTGCAATCGCCTGGCTGATTGCCTTGAAATGCTTTAAATAAAATTTTCGTTCCGGAGCATCATTCATACGCGGCTCTCCTTATTTTACTGATTTTACAGTCACTTATTAACTTGCTCAATGGCTGTGATTCAGTTTTCCCCAAACCTCCATTTCCCAATGGGTATTGGCTTTTTAACCGATGCCTTCAACTGCTCTAAAAATACCTTGCGGGGCACCTCTTTTGCACCCATCCATATAAGATGATCAGTGGGAATTTGACAGTCAATCAGGTCAAAGTCGTTTTCAGCCATATAATTGCACAGAGCAACAAGCGCTACCTTGGAGGCGTCAGTAACACGTGTAAACATAGATTCGCCGAAAAAGGCTCCGCCCAGGCTCACACCGTAAAGACCTCCTGCAAGCTCCCCCTGATACCAGGTCTCAACAGAATGGGCATAGCCGCTTTCATAAAGACCCTGATAGGCCTCTATCATCTCATCCACCAACCAGGTTTCCTCTCTGTTTTCCGTCCGCACCCGCGCGCATTCAGCAATTACCCTATCAAATACCGTATCGCTGGTTACCTCAAATATTTTGCTTTTAATCCTGCGCCTCAGGCGTGCGGGAACGTGAACCTCCCCGGGATAAAGAACCAGGCGGGGATCAGGGCACCACCAGAGTATTGGATCATAGGAGGAAAACCATGGAAATATCCCCATTTTATATGCCAGCAGGAGCCGTTCCTGGCTCAGATCACCGCCCATAGCCAGCAGCCCGTTTCTGGCGGCAAAATGCGGAGGCGGAAACGATATCTTGTCAGAAAGCCGGAATATGGGCATTATTTTCAGCTGAAAGTAAATATCAGCCGGTCGTCCTTGACCTTGACAAAAACCTCCCCGCCCTTGGTCAGCCTGCCGAACAGAATTTCATCAGTTAGCACATCCTTTATTTCAGTCTGGATAAGGCGGTCAAGCGGCCTTGCCCCGAAATGCGGATCATGCCCCTTTCTTGCCAGCCATCGCCTGGCATTCTCAGACAGGCGCACATATACCTTCCTTGATGCCAGTTGAGGGGCCAGCTCATCCATGAACTTGTCAACGACCAGTTCCATAATTTCATGGTTAAGAGGACGGAAATTGATAATATCATCAAGCCTGTTTCTAAACTCCGGGCTAAAGAAGCTCTCAATAGCTTTTTTCCCCTTGCTGCCCGGATCTTCCTGCTGCAAACCTCCGAAACCGATGGTATTGGATGCCATCTCCCTTGCCCCGGCATTAGAGGTCATGATCAGAATCACGTTACGAAAATCGGCAACCTTTCCGTTGTTATCCGTAAGTGCTGCATGATCCATCACCTGCAGCAGAATATTATACATATCTATATGCGCCTTTTCAATTTCATCGAGCAAAAGCACGGCATACGGATTCTTGCGTATCTGGTCTGTTAGCAGACCTCCCTGGTCAAAGCCGATATAGCCGGGCGGGGCTCCGATAAGTCTTGCCACTGCATGCTTTTCCATATATTCGCTCATATCAAAACGCAGAAACTTAACACCCAG
>CAZVFQ010000053.1:15360-19975 GCA_964626455.1 uncultured Desulfobacteraceae bacterium
CTGGAAATCTTGGCCACCACTTTTTCTATGTCTGCGGGCTGAACCTTTTTTCTTCGCCCCGAGCCTTTGAGCCGAATCATTACGCCTGCCTCGTCTATTACGTCAATGGCCTTGTCAGGCAGGTAGCGTTCATTTATATACTTGCTGGAAAGTTCGGCCGCAGCCTTGAGAGACGAATCCGTATAACCTATACAATGATAATCCTCATAATAGGATTTAAGCCCCTTTAGGATTTTTACTGTATCGTCTATGGAAGGCTCTGAAATTTCAATTTTCTCAAACCTGCGGGAAAAGGCCCTGTCCTTTTCAAAATAATTTTTGAATTCCTCGTAGGTTGTCGAACCTATACATCTTAGCTCGCCTGTTGCAAGGGCGGGTTTTAAAATGTTTGAGGCATCCATTGAACCGCTGCTGGTAGCACCGGCGCCGACAATGGTATGGATTTCATCTATGAACAAAATCGCGTTTTCCCTTTTCTGCAGCTCCGCGATCACTGATTTGAGCCTCTGCTCAAAATCGCCCCTGTATTTGGTTCCGGCAAGAAGCCCGCCCAAATCGAGCATGTATATCCGGGCATTTTCGAGAAAGTCCGGCACCCTCCCCTCGGCTATTTGCTGGGCAAGGCCTTCTGCCATGGCTGTCTTGCCAACTCCGGGGTCACCCACAAAAACAGGATTGTTTTTTCTTCGACGGCACAGGACCTGCATTGTACGGTCCATTTCAATCTCTCTGCCGATTAAGGGGTCGAGTTTACCGCAAATGGCTCTTTCCACAAGAT
Source organism: uncultured Desulfobacteraceae bacterium (assembly GCA_964626455.1). GTDB lineage: Bacteria > Desulfobacterota > Desulfobacteria > Desulfobacterales > Desulfosalsimonadaceae > Desulfosalsimonas. The sequence goes on from CAZVFQ010000053.1 coordinate 16,139, forward strand.
CAACGCAAAACGTTTCCAGGGCGTCGGCTTCTTTTTTTTTGTTTTTCCTGCCGGTCATTATGCCGGTATCCGAATTTTCCTTAAACATCTCCCCGCCCGCACTGTGGGAAATCACGTTTAATACATCGAGCCGGGTGATGCCTTCGGCGGCAAGAAAATATGCTGCATGGGATTTGCGTTCTTCGAGTATGGACGCAAGTATGTCTCCTACATAGACGGATTCCTTTTCTGCGGAACGCGCATGGTTGACCGCCCTCTGGATTACCCGCTGAAAACGTATTGTCTGCTGAAGGATATATTCGTGGGTTTCCGGCACGCGCTCGAGCTTTTCCTCGAAAAACCTCTCCAGTTCGTTTTGAATGTTTTCAACATTTCCGCCGCAGCTTTCAATTATTTCGATTCCCACGCTGTCATGAAGAATCGCATAGAGCATGTGCTCCACGCAGACGTACTCGTGTCTGCGTTTTCTGGCCTCCTTTACTGCCTGACTGAGAACTATACTCAATCCCTTGCTGATCATGGCTATACCTTTTCCATAGAACTTTTGAGCGGAAACCCTCTTTCCCTGGCAAGCTGGTGTACGGTTTCAATCTTGGTTTCCGCCACTTCATACGTATAAACGCCGCATTCCCCGATTCCTGCCCTGTGCACCCGGAGCATAATACGGGTGGCATCTTCGAAAGGTTTGTGAAATACGTTCATTAGCAACTCCACCACAAAATCCATTGTGGTGTAGTCATCATTATGAAGCAGCACCCGGTACATGGGCGGCTCCTGAAGAGACTCCCGGGTTTTCGAAATTACCTTTTCTTCTGTTCCCGGCTTATATTCCTGCATTCTTCCTCCGGTTAACCGAAAACATTAAATCTGGGGAAAAATAATTCCATTTGCTTCTAAAAGATTACTTTTAATATAAACATTGATTAAAAACCTGTCAGCCCAGTATCAGAGATTATAAATCCAACCCTGCCAAAAATTCAATACGAATTGATATGTTAGCCGGGCAGTTATTTTTCCCTTCCGCAACACTTCTTGTATTTTTTGCCGCTGCCGCATGGACACGGCTCGTTCCTGCCTATTTTTTCTGTTGCACGCCTTTTTGGCTTCCGGGCCTGAGCCGAGCCATCGCCGTGGGAAAAAGTCATTTCCTGCTCCTTTGGCTGGGCAATCTCATCGGCTCCGGCCGAAGGGGCAATCTGGACACGGAACAGGATCTTTAACGTTTCTTCCTTGATCCGCTCGATCATTTCCTGGAACATGGCAAAGGCTTCCTTCTTATATGCCATCAGGGGGTTTTGCTGAGCATAGCCCCGCAGCCCTATGCCTTCCTTTAAATGATCCATTGACAGCAAATGATCCTTCCACAAACTGTCAACGGTTTGAAGCATTATAATCCGCTCGATCCTGCGGAAATCTTCTTCGGGAACCATCTGCTCCTTTTGCCTGTATATGTCCATTGCCGCATCACAGATCATATCCGAGACATCCTCGGGCTTGGCTCCTTCAAGCTTTTGCACGTCAAGATCGGGTTTGAAGTTAAACTGGGAATACACCGCCTCTGCAAGCCCCTTTAAATCCCACTGATCAGCTGGCGTCTTTTCATCTACATACTCCCATGCAATTTCATCGGCCTTTTCCCGGATCATCTCAGTTAAAACCGGCTTCAGGCTTTCGTCGCTTAATGCCTGCTGGCGCTGTTGATAGATTACCTCGCGCTGCTGGTTCATCACATCGTCAAAGTCGAGCAGCTGCTTTCTTATGTCGAAATTGTGGCCCTCGACCTTGGTTTGTGCGTTTTCTATGGCCCTTGAAATCATCTTGTGCTCAATGGGCTCTCCCTCTCCCATACCCATCTTGTTCATAAAGCCTGAAATCCGCTCGCCGCCGAAAATCCTCAGCAGATCATCTTCAAGCGAAAGATAAAACCGTGAAGATCCGGGATCGCCCTGCCGGCCAGCCCGGCCTCGCAGCTGATTATCGATCCTGCGGCTTTCATGGCGTTCCGTGCCGAGAATATGCAGTCCGCCCATTTCAGCAACACCATCGCCGAGCACGATGTCGGTTCCGCGGCCCGCCATATTGGTGGAAATGGTCACCGCACCCTTCTGACCCGCATTTGCTATAATTTCCGCCTCAGCCTCGTGATTTTTTGCATTTAACACATTGTGTTTGATTCCCCGCTTTTTTAAAAGACCGCTCAAATATTCGGATACGTCAATGGAGACAGTGCCCACAAGCACCGGACGGCCGATTTGGTTCAACTCTATGATTTCTTCAATGGCCGCATCATATTTTTCCTTCTTTGTCATATAGATCATATCGGGGTGATCTTCCCTTATCATCGGCTCATTGGTTGGAATTATTACAACATCGAGATCATAGATTTTCTTAAATTCCGCTGCTTCCGTATCCGCGGTGCCAGTCATGCCGGAAAGCTTGTTATACATCCGGAAAAAATTCTGGAAGGTAATGGTGGCAAGAGTCTGGTTCTCATTTTCAATCTTGACGCCTTCCTTGGCCTCCAGTGCCTGATGCAGCCCGTCGCTGTAGCGGCGGCCCGGCATGAGCCTTCCGGTGAATTCGTCTACAATTATGACCTTTCCTTCCTTGACTATGTAATCAACATCCCTGGTAAAAAGAGCATGGGCTTTTAAAGCCTGATTGACATGATGAAGAAGTTCAATATTGCGGTGATCATAAAGGTTTTCCACACCCAGCAGCTTTTCGGTTTTTGCCACTCCCTGTTCGGTCAGGGTGACTGATTTGGCCTTTTCATCGACTATATAATCTTCTTCAACCTTTAAATTCGGAACAATGCTGTTTACCTGATAATATAGATGCGTGGATTTTTCGGCCGGCCCGGAAATAATAAGCGGGGTTCTGGCCTCGTCAATAAGAATGCTGTCAACTTCGTCTACTATGGCAAAATTTAATTCCCGCTGTACCAGCGATTCTTTGTCAAACTTCATGTTGTCGCGCAGATAGTCAAAACCGAATTCGTTGTTTGTTCCATATGTAATATCACAGCCATAGGCGGCTTTTCGTTCGGCATCGTCCATACCATGCACTATCGTGCCAACGCTCATGCCGAGAAACCTGTAGATCTTTCCCATCCATTCTGCATCGCGGCCTGCAAGGTAGTCGTTTACAGTAACAACATGGGCGCCCTTTCCTGACAGAGCGTTTAGATAGATGGCAAGAGTGGCTACAAGGGTTTTTCCTTCCCCTGTTTTCATCTCTGCGATATTGCCCTGGTGGAGGACAACTCCGCCAAGTATCTGCACATCAAAATGACGCATTCCAACGGTTCGCTTTGATGCTTCGCGAACCACGGCAAAAGCCTCGGGCAAAAGCTCGTCTAAAGATTCGCCTGCCTGATAACGGCTTTTGAATAAAGGGGTCTGATTTGCAAGCTCATCATCAGACATTTCCGAATATCTGGGCTCAAGAGCGTTTACTTCCTCTACAAGAGGATAAAGCTTCTTTAATACCCGTTCGTTTTTGCTTCCGAATATTTTTGTAAGAAAATTGGTTGCGGCAAGTGCTGCCATATCTTTAATACTTTCAAGTAATTATTTTAATTTATATAATCAGAGGACAAAAAAGCTGAAAGACCTTTTTTATTCACACTTTGGGTCTTTCAGCTTTTTAGAATATCAAAATCTTGAAAGCAAGGCAACTACATTAATCCCAGCCTGAATTTAAGCGAGTTCAAAGTGTTTTTCATCAGCATTGTGATTGTCATGGGGCCTACTCCGCCCGGCACCGGGGTGATATAGCCGGCAATCTCCTTGGCTGTGTCAAAATCCACATCCCCGCGCAAAATTGCAATCTTTT
>CAZVFQ010000054.1:0-19778 GCA_964626455.1 uncultured Desulfobacteraceae bacterium
CAAAAAGTTCGGCGATCTGGTTCTGGTTCATCCAGACCATGCCGTCTTTGGCGTACAACGAAACAGAGGCTTTGCCGTCAACGGTGTTGTAGATGATGATATTTTTCTTGTCACCGCTCACTTTGTTTCCCCTTCCACGATCTTGATCTCTTCGTCCGTGAGGCCGTAAAGTTCATAGCTGGTATTTGCATAAAATACAAGAGCAACGCATATAAGCCATATGTATGATTTGGAAATTCGCATATCGATTTATAACAAGATATTGTGTGGTTCTGTATATCAATACAAAATCCTTATTAGTTGACAACCATATGAAAGTCAAATAAAAACACAAACTGGATAACAAACCACTGTGTATATTATAGGGTTCAATATCATGATTAAAATACCTGAGGCGATTCAGAAAAAATACAGCCTGCTGTTGACAAACAGTGATGTGCAGCCGGATCTTTACAAAAATTACCGGAAATGGCTTCGCTACTATTTGGATTTTTGTCAAAAATATCAGCACCCGCATGCAGATAAGAATAGTTTGTTGTTGTTTATGGATAAATTAAAACAGAAAAACCAGCCGGCTGATCAGCGGCAGCAGGCCCGGAAAGCAGTCCAGTTATACTATAAGGGCCTTGGCCGGGCAAACAAACAGCAGGCTGATGTAAGTTCGGTTAAAACCGAGAATGCCGGGCAGTTATTTGATGCAAACCAACCCACTAATATGTGGTCCGGCGCGATGGATTCCCTGAAAAATGAAATCAGTGTGCGCCATTATTCTAAAAAAACCTGGAAGGCATATTCCTTGTGGGCACAGAAACTCCGGTATTTTGTCAAAGAAAAACCGCCGGAGACACTGAGTCCGGAGGATGTGAAAGAATTTCTTTCCTTTCTGGCGGTCAAAAAGAAAGTGTCTGCCTCTTCCCAGAACCAGGCGTATAATGCGCTGCTGTTTTTCTTCAGGCATGTGTTGAAAAAGGAGTTCGGCAAAATAGAAGGCGTGGTCCGGGCAAAGCGCAAGCCTTATATTCCGGAGGTGCTGTCCAGGCAGGAGATTGACCAGGTGATCGACAAAATAAAGGAGCCGTATGATCTGGTGGTAAAACTGCTGTATGGCTGCGGGTTGCGGTTATCTGAATGCATGAAGCTGCGGATTCATAATTTCAACTTTGACCATCAGGTGTTGACGGTACATGACGGCAAGGGCAAAAAAGCCCGGACTGTTCCCATGCCCAGGGTGATTGTGGATGATTTGAGGCGCCAAATCGACCGGGTGATCAAACTGCATGAACAGGATCTGAAACAAGGCTATGCCGGGGTGTTCATGCCGGACCGGCTGGAAGCCAAATACCCGAACGCGCCTAAAGAACTGATCTGGCAATGGTTTTTCCCGGCCAAAGAGCTGACGTTTGTGGCAGACACCGGTGAATACCGGCGATACCACCTGCATGAGACACATGTGCAAAAAGCCATCAAACGCGCTGTTAAGACCTCGAAAATTTTGAAAAAAGCCTCAGCACATACCTTTCGTCACAGTTTTGCCAGCCATCTGCTGGCCGCCAACCAGGATATTCGGAGCATTCAGCAATTACTGGGGCACAGCAGTGTCAGAACCACAATGATCTATACCCATACCATTGCGTCAACAGTCGTCAAAGAGGCCAGAAGTCCCCTGGATATTGAGACGATTGGGCAGTAATAGATGTATCGCACTGGCATAGGATAATATTGCACAATATCTAATCAATACATCAGAATCCTCGCTACAGCAGGTCGCTTGCCAGTTCGGCAAGCTCCGATCGCTCGCCTTTTTCAAGGGAGATATGGGCAAAGCGGCGCTGGCCCTGCATTTTTTCGATAAGATAGCTTAGTCCGTTTGACAGAGTGTCAAGATATGGATGATCGATCTGGAAAATATCGCCTGTAAAGACCATCTTGGTGCCTTCGCCCGAGCGCGTGATAATGGTTTTTACCTCATGCGGGGTAAGGTTCTGGGCCTCGTCGGCTATAAAGTATATTTTTACCAGGCTTCTTCCGCGGATATAGGAAAGCGGTGCAATCACCAGCTTGTTTGCCTCCAGCATCTGGCTTATCTGCTGATGGGACGCATCATTTTCTGAAAACTGATTCTGAATAACTGAAAGATTATCATAAAGAGGCTGCATATAGGGATCCAGCTTGGCAGGGATATCTCCGGGAAGATAGCCCATGTCCCGGTTGCTTAAAGGAACCACAGGCCTTGCCATAAATATCTGCCGGTACGAGCGCCTGGCCCCCAGGGCGGCTGCCAGAGCCAGAAGCGTTTTTCCGGTCCCTGCTTTGCCTGTTATGCTTACAAGGTGAATATCAGGATCAAGCAGGGCATTTAGTGCAAATGTCTGCTCGGCATTTCGGGGAGATATATTGTAGGCCGAACTTTTATTGACCCGCCGCAGGGTCTTCATTATAGGGTCGTAGCGCACCAGGGCCGATTTTTTCCCGTTTCTTAGTATCAGGTACTCATTTGACAACGGCGGCGGTCTTACCGGCGCATCAGAAAGCGGCACTTCAAAAGGCTGCTCATAAAACTTTTCTATTATTTCCACAGGGATGTCTTCTGCAACGCGCTTGCCTGAATAAAGGCTGTTGATATCGCGCACATGATCGCTGGTATAGTCCTGGGCCATTAACCCCACAGCCTTTGCCTTCATCCTGAGGTTTACGTCCTTTGTCACCAGAATCACGTCGGTGCCGGGCTCCTCCTTTGCAAGCTGATAGGCTGCATTTAAAATCCTGTGGTCATGCTTGTGGCTGGCAAAATTCAATGAGAGATCAGGGTGGAATTCTTTTTCAAGCTTCACCGCAATTCTTCCCGCACCCGGTGCTATCCTTACGCCTCCGTCAAACAGCTTGTCCCCGCTTAGCGAATCAAGGGTCCTTAAAAAATCCCTGGCGTGAAAGTTTAAGACCTCGTTTCCTTTTTTGAAGTGATCAAGTTCTTCTAAGACCGAAATGGGGATTACAATGTCGTGCTCTTCAAAATGGCGTATACAGGAACTGTCGTGAAGAATGACGTTTGTGTCCAGGACAAAAATTTTTTCTGGCACTTGCATGGCCTTGGACCCTTTACTTTAAATTGCTTCCATGCTATTTAAACTTTTTATAAGCCTTTGACAATATTTTTGTTTAGGTCTTTTTGTTTAGGTATCCAAACCATGAAATACTTAATTCCCGTCATCTGTTTGGTTCTGGTTCTTCTCATGCAGCCAGCCAGGGCTGCCCGCATAGAATGCCCGAAATATACACTCCGTCTCGAAGGCGAGACAGGCATGCCAACCGGGGGCTCTTTTAAAGAAATCGTTGAAATGCATAAGATCGGAATGTCCGAGGGTTACGAGGGCAAATGGAAAGTGGACCGATTGGTTTTGGCCCTTACCCTGTCAAAACAGGCGCCGTTTGTTCCCGATGACTTCGGCCCTGTCGAATTCGGCCAGGGCATGGGGATGACCGATTGCTCTGGAACCCGGCGGGGCAATACACAATGGTATGAATGCACGGGCGGAAACCTTCATATGGACGTAGTAGGCGATCGAATCGGCAGCATAAAAAATGACACATGGATAGGCCGGATAAAAGGTGATGAAGTCACATTAAAATTCTATGAACCCAACCCCTTTGAACCCACCCTTAAAGGCCGCATCCGCAAGCCTGAAGCCAGGGAGCTGTTCCTTAAAATCATCGACCCGGAACCTGAAGCCCGGTTCTGCTACAGCGAAGACACGCCCGGAGTATTGGAATTGGTTCTGACAGCCCAGGGGGCCCCGGCCTCATACGAGCAGGAGATAAAGTGGAGCCTGCCCGAGATTGAAGGTGTCGAGCAAAAAATTTATCCTTCGTCTGCCCTGGGCCCCACTGTCAGGGTAGAATACATCGGCATGCCGAAAAAAAACTCGGATTTCGGATGGAAAACAGTCGGTGCAGAATTGAAGATCGGCGGCTGCCGTATTTCCGAGGAAAGGAAAATACGTTTTTATTACCCGCTCACAGCCCAGAATAATCCCGGCGGCCAGAGCCCCAACTGGTTTTACTACTGGCAGCAGACACCTGCGGCACAACCCCGGGGGCAAAACATTAACGTGGAATACGGAGGCAATTTTTTTAACCTGTGCCAGAATCCGGACGTGCCGGCCCAGTTCACGGAGGGATATGGCCACGCCACAGTCCATGTTTGCGATTTGAGCCGTCTTGGCAGTACCTTTGCCAACCGCGTGCCCCTTTTGGATGTAAATAAGCCTTACCTGCAGGGCTGGACCAAGACTCATTATATAGACACCTTTGCTTCGGCAGTACGGCATGAATATACGCACTGGCTGTGCTGGTTTAACTATCGCAATCGGCGCAACTCAGCGGAGATGGCGGACGAAGACCAGGATCAGGACGGCCTGCCCGACGCAATGGAGCCTGAACTGGGGTTCGATCCGGCCAAAACGCAGACCTACCTGTCCGATCATCCGGAATTAAAGCACATCACCTGGGATGAAGAATATCTGTGCTTCATGGAAATGATGAAGGTTCCTTTTGATCAGTTGAAAGAATATGACTGGGCGAGGCCGGGCAAACAATGGCCTTAAAGGCCGGGGATTTCTTCCTTGAGCAGACAGCAGGCTATTTTCCATGCCGGTTTTCCGGTTTCTGTGTAGGCTATGTTTCCCGGCTGAACCAGTTTGTTCATTACACAGCCCTCCGGGATATCCAGACAGAACAGGTCTGATTCGTTTATCTTAGGCATGTAAACAATACCGCCGTCTTTTATTTCCATACTGTGAAGCGGATAATCCTCGCAAAGGGGACATTGATAAACGCGGCCGTTTGGAAAGATAAAATAGTTTTCCGCAACCCTTGCCGCGCACTCAAAAGCCTCGTCAGGCTCAAGAAAAACTCGTGGATAAGTCACTGTTATTCCGCTTTTGGCAACTTTTTGTGCAACAGGCACCACGTTTTGCTCCCACTGCTGCCTTGTAAGCTGCAGATCATCTTTTGGGTGCTCTGCGAATCTGCCTCTTATGCCGATTACCTGTATAAAAAACCGGCTGACCCCAAGGTCCAATAAAAGGGGCGGCATTTTTGCCAGTTCATGCAGGTTCTGCGTGCTGACCGTATAAATCAGGCTTGCTGAAAAACCCTTATCCACTGCCTGCTTTATACCTTTGGTGCACGCTGAATAACAGCCATCTCCTCTTATGGCGTCATTTGTGGCCGCGGTTGCCCCGTCTAAGCTAAAACTGAAGTAATCTACTTCTTTAGGACTGACCTTCTCTGTTATGTCATGAAACAGATACCCGTTGGTGTCAATGGTTACAGATCCGTATCCTATATTGCGGGCTGTCTTTATTATCCTGTCAAGCTCGGGATGAAGGGTAGGCTCGCCGCCCAGAAGGATAAGGTTCGCGGATTTTCCCGGTTTGCAGAAAAGTTTCAGCCAGTCTGTTACCGTTGCCGCCGGAAGCGTGAAATCCCCGTGCTGATGCGGATTAATATAGCAGTGTGCGCATTTTAAATTGCATCTGGTGGTAATATGGAAAAATACATTTACTGCGTTTCTGGCAAATGAGACTGTTTTTTTCATTATTCATTTTCATTGTTCATCAGGATGCGCTGGGAATCAGTAAACAGCAGGTACATAAGGGCATAAGATACGGCTCAGGAGTTGATATAATACCGCCTTAAGTCTTCTATTTCTTTTTTGGCCCTGAAAAGCTCATCATTTGTGGCCCGCAGGCGGATCGACATGTATTCTGCAAAAATGCGGTACAAAAGAAGCAGGAAATCAAGTCTTTCATCGCGCTCGGGCGAACCTGTAAGCCTGCCTTTTGCCGAGGTGTCAATACACAGGCACAGGGTTTTGCCCTTTGCATAAACGGATGCCGAGCGGGTGAGGCTGTCTACAATGCGCATCTCGCCGAATATCTCGCCGACCTGGGTAATGCTGCCGATCTCAACGCCCTTTTTCTTTATAACAAGCTGGCCTGAAAGCAGAAAATAAAGCCACGGATCATTATCGCCTTCCCTGATGATTATCTCTTTATCCTCATATTCCCTGATCTTGCTCAGCCTGAGCAGCTTTGCCAGGTTCCGGGTCTCAAAATCCTTTAATCCCGGAATGGCCATTAGCCGCTGAATGTTCTGGACATTATCCTTGAGATATTTGGATTCAATCATTTTCCAATGTCCGCTGATAATTTTCCATACAGGTTTTTGATATTGTTTCATCAAAGAATACAGGATAACATCCGTCAAAGCAAGCCCTGCAAAAATTATTTTCCCCGTTTTCTCCTGCAGTTGATTTTACAAGGCCGTCTATGCTCAGATAATACAGGGAATCAAGCCCCAGAAATTCCTGCAGTTCCTCCACGGTCTTGGTTGCGGCAATAAGCTCGCCCCTGGTGGAAAAATCGATCCCGTAATGGCACGGAAACCTGTGTGGCGGGCAGCTTACCCGCATATGCACCTTTTTGACGCCAAGTTCACGCAGGGCCTTTACCCTGGTACGCACGGTTGTGCCCCTTATGATGGAATCTTCTATAATTATTATATCTTTTCCCGCAAGAAGCTCCTTTACCGGGTTTAATTTCATTCTGACCCCGAAATCCCGCATGCTCTGGGTGGGCTGGATAAAAGTGCGCCCCACGTAGTGATTGCGGATCATGCCCAGATCAAAAGGTATGCCCGATTCTTCCGAATATCCCAGGGCCGCATAATTTCCTGAATCCGGAAACGGCATAACAAGATCCGCCCCGACCGGGGCTTCCCTTGCAAGCTGGCGGCCGTTGGCCTTTCTGGTCAGATACACGTTTTTGCCGTATATTGTGCTATCAGGTCTTGCAAAGTAAATGTATTCGAATATGCAGAATGTTGTTTTCCTGCTTTTATGGGGAAATATGCTGCGCACGCCGCTGTCGTCTATAATCACTATCTCGCCCGGCTCAAGTTCGCGCACAAATTGCGCCTCCAGTAAATCCAGGGCGCAGGTCTCCGAGGCCAGCACATAACGGCCGTGCAGCTTTCCGAGGCAAAGCGGGCGGAATCCGTTGGGATCCTTTATTCCCACGACTTCCCCCCTGCTGGTAAGTACGGCAAAACAATAGGCGCCTTCAAGGCGGGCAACCGCATTGACAAGGGCCTGCTCAAATCCGTGTTTGAGGTTCTTTACAAAAAGATGCAGGAAAACCTCGCTGTCCATGGTGGTCTGGAAGATCGAACCCTCTTCTTCCAGTTCCTGTTTTAAGATGTGCGCATTGACCAGGTTGCCGTTGTGGGCTACTCCATAGGACCGGCCCCTGTGATTTACCACAAAAGGCTGGGCATTTGTAAGCACAGAGCCGCCTGTGGTGGAATAACGCACGTGTCCGATTGCGCTGCAGTCGCAGGTCAGCGCCTCCAGGACGCGGTCGTTGAAAACATCGTGCACAAGCCCCATGTCCTTGTAGCAGTCAATGTGCATGTCTTTGACAACAGCTATTCCGGCGCTCTCCTGTCCGCGGTGCTGGAGGGCATAAAGGCCGAAATAGGCAAGGCGGGCCGCCTCCGGGTGCCGGTGTATGCCGAAAATTCCGCAGGATTCACGCGGGCGGGGGTCAATGTGGCAGAAATCTGTCATTTCAAATAATTACCTTATGTTATGATAATCCTGCAGCGCGCAAACAGATAAGGCTTTCTGCTTTATGGCAGCAATTGCCCTTCCCATTGCCCTCGCGCATGCAATGGTGGTGGCATAAGGGATATTGAACTTCAGGGCCGCCCTCCGGATCATGTATCCGTCACGCCTTGTTCTGTCGCCGGTTCCCGTGTTTATTACAAGCTGGATCTCACGGTTCATAATGGCATCAACCACATGGGGTCTGCCTGCTGAGACCTTGTTAATCATGGCTGCTTTTATGCCGTTTTGAACAAAAAAATCACATGTCCCCCTGGTGGCAAAAATTTTAAAACCCGCATCGCAAAACTGCTTTGCCACAGGCAGCACCGTATTTTTATCACTGTCCTGGACGCTTATAAAAACCGTGCCCTGACCGGGCAAATGCTGTCCGGCTGCAAGCTGGCTCTTTGCATAGGCACGGCCAAAGTCCGTATCAATTCCCATGACCTCGCCGGTTGACTTCATCTCCGGACCCAGCAGCGTATCTGCCTCCGGGAACCTGTCAAACGGAAGCACGGCTTCCTTTACTGAAATATGTGCAGGATGGACTTGCTCTGCAAATCCCAGCTCTTGCAGACTATGGCCTGCCATAACCTTTGTTGCAATCCTGGCCAGAGGTACGCCTGTGGCCTTGCTCACAAACGGAACAGTGCGCGACGCCCTGGGATTGACCTCAAGCACGTAAAGCCTGCCGTCTTTTATGGCGAACTGAACGTTCATAAGGCCGATCACGTTTAATTCCTCTGCCATGGCTTTTGTGGCAGACACGATTTCGCTGATTTCTTCCTTCTTAAGTGAGTAGGGCGGAAGTACGCATGCAGAATCGCCTGAATGAACGCCTGCTGCCTCTATATGCTCCATAATTCCGCCGATTACCGTCTGATTGCCGTCTGATACGGCATCAACATCGACTTCCACGGCTTCTTCGAGAAACTTGTCGATAAGCACCGGATATTCGGGCGAGGCCACAATGGCAAGGCGGGTGTAGTTTTCCATTTCCGTGTCATTGTAAACGATCTTCATGGCCCTGCCGCCAAGCACGTATGAAGGCCGGACAATGACCGGATATCCTATGCGTCCGGCCTCGTCTATCGCCTCTTTAACCGAGCGGGCCGTACCGTTTGGCGGCTGGATAAGGCCAAGCCTGTTTAGCATGGCCTGGAAATGCTTGCGGTCTTCAGCCTTTTCAATGCTCTCAGGGCTTGTGCCTATAACAGGAACCCCGGAGTGCATGAGTTTAAGCGACAGGTTCAAAGGCGTCTGGCCTCCGAACTGGACAATCACTCCGTCCGGCTTTTCTTTTTCCACGATATGAAGCACATCCTCATGGGTCAGGGGCTCGAAATAAAGCTTATCAGATGTGTCATAGTCAGTGGAGACGGTCTCGGGGTTGGAATTGACCATGATGCTTTCAATCCCCAACTCCTTTAGGGCAAAAGAGGCATGCACGCAGCAGTAATCAAACTCTATGCCCTGGCCGATACGGTTCGGCCCGCCGCCCAGGATCATGATCTTTTTCCTGTCTGAAACCCGGGCCTCGTCTTCTTTTTCATAGGTTGAATAATAATAGGGAGTTACCGCCTCGAATTCGGCCGCGCATGTATCCACAAGCTTGTATACGGGACGCAGCCCTTCGGATTTGCGCATTTCCCGGATTTTTGATTCCCCGAGTCCGGTTAAAAAACCGATCTGATAATCAGAGAATCCGTATTGCTTTGCTTTCTTTATGCTATTAAGGCAAAGCCCGGCGCCGCCTTCTTCAAGCTGTTTTTCCATCTGCACAAGGGCGCGGAACTGATGCAAAAACCATGGGTCTATGCCGGTTAGAGTGTAGATTGAATCAACGTCCATACCATGCAAAAGAGCCTGGCGCAGATAAAAAATACGCTTGCTTGTCGGTTTTGCAAGCATCTGCTCTATATCTGAAACAGATAGTGGCGGACTTTCAGGATCAGACTCATCTTTTCCGTCTGCACCGAAACCGTATCTTCCGATTTCAAGGGAGCGCAGCCCCTTTTGAATTGCCTCTTTAAAAGTGCGGCCGATGGCCATGGTCTCGCCCACGGAATGCATGGACGTGGTCAGCACGTCTTCTGCCTCGGGAAACTTCTCAAAGGTCCAGCGCGGTATCTTTACAACACAGTAATCCAGGGCCGGCTCAAAAGAAGCTACTGTTTTACCTGTTATATCATTGGGGATTTCATCCAGGGTGTAGCCCACGGCAAGCTTTGCCGCGATCTTTGCGATTGGGAAACCGGTGGCCTTTGAAGCCAGGGCCGAGCTTCGCGATACCCTGGGGTTCATCTCCACTACAATAAGTTCGCCGTCTTTGGGATTGACAGCAAACTGGACGTTTGATCCACCGGTATCAACGCCGATTTCGCGAAGAATGGCAATAGAGGCATCGCGCATTACCTGGTATTCCGCATCCGTCAGTGTCTGGGCAGGAGCCACCGTAATGCTGTCTCCTGTGTGCACGCCCATGGGATCCACATTTTCAATTGAACACACAATAACGACATTGTCGTTTTTATCGCGCATCACCTCGAGTTCGTATTCCTTCCAGCCCAGCACTGATTCTTCAAGCATTACCTGGTTGATCATGCTTGCATCCAGGCCCGAAGATACAATGTTTTCAAGGTCTTCAGGATTGTATGCCACCCCGCCGCCCGTGCCGCCCAGGGTAAAGGCGGGCCGTATTATTATGGGATAGCCGATATCGTCTGCGATTCTTCGTGCGGCCTCCATGTTTGTTGCAATGCCGCTTTTGGGAATCCTGAGATTGATTTTCTCCATTGCCCGGCAAAACCGCTCCCGGTCTTCTGCCTTGTGTATGGCATCCAGGCGGGCGCCGATCATCTCAACACCGTATTTTTCCAGTGCCCCGGATTCGGCCAGGGCCACGGCGGTATTTAATCCGGTCTGGCCTCCCAGGGTGGGCAGAATGGCATCGGGCCGCTCCTTTTCAATAATCATTTCAACAGTATCGGGTGTGATCGGCTCAACATAGGTTCGATCTGCAATTTCCGGATCTGTCATGATGGTGGCAGGATTTGAGTTTACAAGAACAACCTTGTAGCCCTCCTCTTTTAAGGCCTTGCAGGCCTGGGTGCCGGAATAATCAAACTCGCAGGCCTGGCTTATTATAATCGGGCCTGCGCCTATTATCAGGATTTTTTCAATGTCTGTTCGCCTGGGCATAAACAATCCGTGCACGAATCAATGTTGATGGCACCGTAAAAAGTCCAATATCTGCGTTACGCGCAATTTCTCAGAATTTCACGTACGGCTAAGTACGCTGCATTCTTCGAAATTGCGCAGGCCTTGATCTTGAACTTTTTACGGCGCCATCTAAAATCAGACTTTTTACGAGTGTGTTTATTTGCATTGTTTTATCATCTGAGCAAACTCGCCGAACAAATATCCGGCGTCATGGGGTCCGGGTGCGGCCTCTGGATGGTACTGGACAGAAAAAAGCGGATACTGCCTGTGGCAAAAGCCTTCCAGGGTATTGTCATTTAAATTGATATGGGTGATTTCCACTGCGTTTTTATCCAGTGTGTCCGGATCCACGGCAAAACCGTGATTCTGGGATGTAATTTCCACCTTTCCGGTTGCAAGGTTCTGCACGGGCTGGTTTACCCCGTGATGGCCGAACTTGAGCTTAAATGTTTTGCCCCCGAGGGCCTGGCCCAAAAGCTGTATTCCCAGGCATATGCCGAATATCGGCTTATATCCGATAAGCTTTTTTACGGTATCCACGGCATATAAAAGAGGCGCGGGGTCGCCGGGGCCGTTTGACAAAAAGATACCGTCCGGGCAAAGCCGCTTTATCGTATCTGCGCATGTGTCTGCAGGCAGTACCAGCACTTGACATCCGGCATTTTCAAGGCATCTTAAGATATTGTATTTAACCCCGCAGTCAAGAGCGGCCACCCGAAGTCTTCCCTCATCCCCGCCCCAGATCCTTTCATCAAAAGAATCCGCCGTACAAAAACGCGGTCTGTTATGCTCCCAGAAATACGGCTTTTTTGTTGTCACATATCGTACAAGATCCTGCCCAGCCATTGGAGCAACGTGGGCGGCTCGTTTGGCAAGTGATGCTGAATCCAGATCGTAGGTGGATATAAAGGCGCGCATAGCGCCTGATTTTCGGATATGCCTTGTAAGAGCCCGTGTATCAAGCTCATCTACTCCTATTATACTGTGCTGTTTCAGATAATCGGCAAGGCTTGCAGCCGCCCTGAAATTGCTGTAGTTTTCCTGGTATTCGCGCACAACAAAGGCGGCCACCTGGACTCTGTCAGACTCTATATCCTCGGGGTTTACCCCGTAATTGCCCACCAGGGGATATGTCATTGTCACCAGCTGTCCCCTGTAGGACGGATCTGTCAGGATCTCCTGATATCCGGTCATGCCGGTGTTAAACACCAGTTCTCCCGAAGTCTCGCCCGGACCGGTAAAACTGCGGCAATCAAATGCCCGCCCGTCTTCTAATGCAAGCAAAGCTCTCATAAGGGTCAAAGTTCAAAGTTCAAGATGGACGCAACTGAATCAAAAACGTGTAGCCGAAAAATATAACACCGGGTCTGCAAAACTGCAACTATTTTCAATCAATCAAATATCAGGCCACAGGCGTATCATTTTCCCGCATGGCCCAGATCCCGCACGGACATGCAGCGGCGCAGAAACCGCAGCCTATGCACAAATCCGGATCAACGGCGTATTCATAGTCTTCTCCCGGCCCCTGTTTTCTCGATATAGCTGCCTGGGGACACACGGTCTCGCAGATTCCGCAGTCACGGCAGGTGCCGCAGGAAGCACAATTTGACCCGCAATGCCCGACCCCGGAAAACTCCCTGACCCTTGGATCAAAGTATTCCAGGGTTACCCTGGAAGGATCGATAACCGGACGGCTTTTCTCTAAAGGCTGCTGCTTTCCTTCTGATGTCAGTTTTATGGCTTCTGCCGCCTTTCTGCCTGCGCCGATCGCATCCGTTAAAAGGCCGGGTTTAACAATATCACCTATGGCAAAAATCTGCGGATCACTTGTCTGAAAATAGCTGTCCACCTTTACAAAGCCATTTTCCAGATCAACCGAATCGGGCAGAAAATCAGTGTCAGGAATATCTCCGATTGATATCACAACCGTGTCAGCCTCAATTACTTCACCTGATTCAAGCTCAACTCCCTGCTTTGTGATCCCGCGGACAAAACACGGCCAGCGGAATACAGCGCCGGCAGCTTCGGCCATCCGCCTTTCTTCTCCGAATGAGGCCGGCTTCTGAACATCTATCAGCGTGATGTCTTTTGCGCCGAGCCGGGATGCTTCGGCTGCAACGTCGCAGCCCACGTTGCCGGCGCCTATCACGACCACCTTTTGGCCGGCATCCATCCGGTTCTGCCTGGCACCTGCCAGAAAATCATTTGCATAAACAGCAGCCTCTTTGCCAGGGACGTTCAGGGTGCGCGGCTTTGAAGCCCCTGCGGCTATCACCACAAAATCGTAATCCGCCTTTAACTGCTCTATATCATCTTTTCCCATACACTGCTGCAGATGCACATGGGGCAGAACCGATCGTATGCGCTTAAGTTCAGCCTCCAGGACTTCTTCGGGCATTCTTGTCTTCGGGATAAGACAGCTCATTTTGCCGCCCGGTTTTTCCGACATGTCAAAAACCACTGCTTCATGGCCTGCCAGGCGAAGCTGCCAGGCCACTGATAAACCTGACGGGCCGCCGCCGACCACTGCGATTTTTTTGCCAGTTAAAGGCGGCAGTTCCGGGGTGCGGGCGTTAATGCCTGCTTTTGCAAGCTGCGTGATATCCACGGGCGTCATATTCGCCGAATGCCGGGTGCATGATTCCATGCACAGATTAGGGCACAGATACCCGCAGACCGAAGCCGGAAATGGGGTATAGGAAAGCGCCATGTCAACGGCTTCATCCATTTTGCCTTCGCGCACCAGCCTCCATCTTTCATGCACCGGAATTCCGGTCGGGCATGAAGCCTGACAGGGCGGGGCATAAACCCGGTTTTCCCATACAGGCACAAACCTGCGAAGCGCACCGGTTACAATCAGGGGTATCGGGCTCATATCCATATCGGTAAGATCGCCGACAAGACCCCCGGGACCCAGTTCCCGGTCCCACACCTTTCTGCGGAATTCTGAGATCGAACGTGTTTTACTTACAACCTTGTCACCCGGACGCCGTGCTTCAAGCATCTGCCACCGCTCGCGTTCGGCAAGCTCTTCATATAAATCCATGCGTGCTGTTGCCGCAAGAAACCGGGCAAGATTTTCCTTAAGCCAGTGCCAGTCAGAGTCCTTAACCGGCATCAGACGCGCATCGCTTTTGCTGTATCCGCCGTGAGGTCCGCGGAAAAACACTCTGCCGCCCACCATACCCACCAGGGGACGATATCCTAGAACATTTTCCGGGCTCTGGGCGTTGATTCCGCAGATTACAGCAATGCCGCCTGCCATGAATTCGCCGAAATAATCTCCGGCAGATCCCAGCACCCAAAGCTCGGGAGGATCAAATCTGGGGTTCTGCTTGGTCATGGTCATACCGCGGGCGCCGATGCTGCCTGCAATATATATTCTGCCCTGGGCCATGGCATTTGCCGCTCCGTTTGCGGCATTGCCGTGCACAATGATCTCTGCGCCTGCATTTAACCATCCCGCGTCATCGGATGCAGGACCGAAATTTTCTATGCGCGTTCCGTAAAAGCCCATGGCGCCCAGACGCTGGCCTGAATGGCCTGTCACCCGGATGTGCAGGGGCTCTTTTCCCGCCCTCCAGAGTCTGCCGCCAATGCCGTGCTGGCCGGAGGCTTCCACCTCGATTCTGCGATGTCCTTTTGCCACCGCCTCCTGGAGCCGTTCTTCAAGCACCCTTGATTCAAGCCTGATGCCGTCTTCACGGCCGGAAATCATATGATATTGCTGTTGGCCATCCATTGTCTTACCTCACAATCTAGACAACATACTTTATCTGCAGTCTGTCTGCAGCAGCTTTGTCACTTATGCCCAGGGCGTCTGACATGCCGATGGGAAGAGAGGTGGATCTTCCCAGAGGGGCCACAATTTTTCTAATCTCGGTATCAAAAGAAACATACATGTCCACAACCCGCCGGGCAACGTCTTCTGCATCCAGCCTGCGGTAAAGCCTGGGGTCCTGGGCGGTAATACCCTTGGGACAAAGCCCGATATTACATATATTGCACCTTCCGGACTCCGAGCCGAGACATCCTGCAGCCGCCTGCATCACGTATTTCCCCACCTGGACTCCGCTTGCCCCGAGCATAATCAGGGCTGCCGCGTTTGCCGCCAGATTGCCGTTCTTTCCGATACCGCCGCCTGCAAACAAAGGTATTTCATTCTGCTGGCCAAGATTGACCAGGTTTAAATAGCAGTCGCGAAGACAGCCGGCTATGGGATTGCCCATATGATTCAATGACACGTTATAGGCCGCACCCGTTCCCCCGTCTTCGCCGTCAATGGCAAGGCCTGCTGCATAGGGGTTTCGCGTAAGGTTGTTTAACACCGCCAGTGCGGTGGAAGTGGCGGAAATCTTGGGATACACCGGCACCCTGAAACCCCAGGCCATATACATGGACTGGATCATCTTTGCCACTGCTTCCTCTATGGAATACTTTGTCTGATGCGTTGGCGGACTGGGAAGGTTTACGCCCATGGGCACTCCCCTGATCGCGGAAATCAGCTCGTTTACTTTGTGCCACATCAAAAGCCCGCCGTCTCCGGGCTTTGCCCCCTGGCCGTACTTTATTTCAACTGCACAGGGATCAACCTTCATTTCCGGGATCGCGTGAATTATCTCATCCCAGCCAAAATAGCCTGAAGCTATCTGCAGAATTACATAGCGCAAGAACCTGGAACGCAGCAGCCTGGGCGGACACCCGCCCTCACCCGTGCTGATGCGAACTGGCATGCCCATCTCCTCGTTTAAATACGCAACCGCCATCTGCAGGCCTTCCCACATGGGAGGCGAAAGCGCACCAAACGACATGCCGCCTATAATAAGGGGATAAATTTCGCGCACCGGCGGTATCCACCCGTGCTCACGCACCCGCTTCATGTTTTCCTCAGGAGGCAGAATACGGCCCAGCAGGGTGCGCAGCTCAAACTCGTGGCGACCGGCATCCAGAGCGGGGTCTGTTAGCATTGAAATTCTGGTGAACTTGATCTGATCGAGCAGGCTGCCGGGCGAATTTCTGCGTCCGCCTCTTCGTTCTGCCTGGCCTCCGCGGTTCAGGTGAAATCTGAGCTTGTCTGCCTCATCGCTTCTGTAGGGCATTATAGCATCATTGGGACAGACCATGGCGCACATCCCGCAGCCGACGCAGTGGTATGCTGGATCGGTTCGCTGGCGGATACCGTAATATGTTTTATATTTGTTTTCCGGCTGAAAGGCTGCGGCAATATCCACGTCCACCATCCGCTTTTGAAACACTGCGGGTTCAATTGCGTTTACCGGGCACACCGCCGTGCACCGGCCGCACAGGGTACATTTGTCCATGTCCCAGCAAATCTGCCAGGGCAGATCCTTTATACCTAATGTAGACGGGGTAATCTTTGCATTTGTCTGCATATGTTTACCTCCCGGCGATCCGGGGTCACGACCGCCGTATCAAGGTGCATGGGTTGAAAATCCGAATTTTTGTCCCGTTCGGGCAGGATATAATCAAGGCCGCATACCTCGGAGCTAAAGACGTAAGTGCCCGATCCTCCTCCCACCACCCCGGGGCGCAGCTTTTTTCTGTCCTGGGCCATAAACATTGTATTATCCGGCATCACGCCGATCACACAGTTAGGTCCGTCGATGATGAGCTTTCTGCAGGTGCGCTTCAGGTGTTTTAAAAACTCGCCGTTTGGATGCGATTCAAGATCGCCGTCCTGCAGGGGTGTGATTACGTGTTTGTATGCCTCAACACCGAGACCCAGATGTTTGAGTGTATAATGAAGAATATGGACAAAAACCTCTGAATCCGAGTAAAAGCCCGTGTAGCCGGGTTCTCCCCTGGAGCTTAAATACTCCCGGATAGGCACAAACGCAGTATTTTCACCATTTGTCATAGTGGAAAATCCCTGAATAAAAAAAGGATGACAGGCATACAAATCAATAGCGTAATTGGTGTTCTGCCTGCCCTGGGCCATGACAATCCGGGCATTTAGCTTCTCGTTTCCAAGTTCCAGGTATCTGCCCACTGTAAGGGGATCTCCGATTTCCTTTATCATAATCGTATCCGGCCAGAAGGAAAACACGATCATGTCATTTTTTTCCCGTCCCATTTCCTGCAGGGCAAGGCGTATGGAAACAAGCCTTGCCTCTTTTTCCGCCTGCGCCATGTCCTCCCATTCCTCAGGGTATTCATAGGCGCGTATCAGGTACATATCCCTTCTGGGCACACCCGGGGGCGGGACCTTTGGAATCCGTATGGTGATCTTGTACTTGGTTAAAAACCCCATGTTTATCATATAGGAATCCAGGCGCTTAATACCTGCTTCTGTAAAAATACCGGACAGAATGGGCTCTTGCTTCATTTCCTCCAACGGCCCGCCAAGATCCCTTAAAAACAGCCCCACCCCGGAGCCGTCATGGCCTTCGCGCATAACATCCAGCGCGTTTACGGCCGTCATCGGGGAAACCGGATCATTGCTTGTGATTGCTACAAGCCGGCACATTTTTGTTTTCTCCTGTTTAATGTGACTAAATTCAGACCAGAATAAATAAAGCAAAACCCATACCAGTTTTCATTATAAATTAATTTATTGGAATTATAAGCAAATTAAAAGATTTCCAACCTGTCGCCCCTGCAGAGGATTTAACATTTTTGTCAAAATACAAATAAACTTCCTACAAAATCGTAAGTTCCGGAAAAATTTTGATCTGATCTTTGGTTATCCTGCCTTCCACTGCCACTGCCGCGGCATAATCCTCACATACCGAAACGCTGCAAACCGTCCATACATCGTTTTGCACACCCCTTCTTTCAATGACACAGCAGCCGCTACCGGGATCAATATTTTTTCTGATATCCTCAAGCCGCCTGATTCCGTCGCCAACAGCCTTTAAATAGGCCTCCTTTGCGGTCCAGTACCGAAAAAAAAGAGCTGCGCCTTCACCTTCAGGGGCAGATGCCACAGCTTGCGCTTCATTTGCCGGAAAAAACCTGGCTGCCAGTTTTTCCGGATTTCTCCCTTCATCGATATATTCCAGATCCACCCCTATTTTTCGATCCACGGCAAGTCCGATCAGGGCCATGCCGGCTGAGTGGGAAAGATTAAAGTGCAGAAAACCTGAAGGACCCGCATTTTCGATATACGGCTTACCCCGCGGGTCTATTGAAAAAACAACGTCTTCAGGCGCCATATCCAGGTATCTGCCAAGAACTCTTCGCAGCACGCCTCTGGCCGCAATAAAACGGCGCCTGTGAACGGGGAAGATAAAACGCCGCGCCCTGGCAGATTCGCGTGCAGACAAAAGGACAGACAGGCTTTCTATCTCTTTTTCACAGAGATCGAGCTGCGCTGCCAGGAGATGGACCGTGTAACTGTCAGGAAAATGTTTCACCGGCTTCTCCGAGGACCGAGGGGTCAAAAAGATCAGGAAAATAATATCTTAGCACATGGGCGGGAAATCCGATCTTTAAAGGCGCCCTGTGGGAATCGGAGCGCACAAGCCCTTCGGCAATAAGCCGGCTTACAATCCGTCTGGCGTTACGCCTGCTCTGATGCCCCATGTCCATTATGGGGCCGGCCTCGGCCCTTGCAACTTCGCCCCTGAAAAAAAGCGCTTTTAAAAGCCGGCCTGCCCGGGAGTCCAGAGGGGCCAGGGGGCCCACAGGCTCCTGTCTGTCTTTTATATACATATCGATTCTTGCATCGATTCTGTCGAGGGCCAGGATTTTTTCCATGAATTTGATCTGATCCAGACAGGTCTCAAGGAAAAACATGCAGAAATCCGCGAAATACGCCTGGTCAAAACCGCTGCGTTCGGCATTCGGGGAATCAGCGGACTGCAGATTGGTCATGTACCACTGCTTATCCCTTGAAAATCCCCTGGAAAGCGACCACAGATTACCCCGGTTAATACCGGCAAGCGCCATGTAAAGACCGGAAAAAAGGCGCGCTACCCTGCCGTTTCCATCCCTGAACGGATGCAGCCAGGTAAGCCGGTGATGGGAGGCGGCCGCTGCAATAAGCCTTTCATCACCGTGAAAATTCTGCTGGTGATAAAGGGCCTCAAATTCCCGGTATTTTGCTCCCAGCTCCCCGGCGGCGGGGCCGTGGGGCGTTCTTCCCCCATCCATGGAAACCTCTGCGTCGCGCATTTTTCCCGGCATGACACTGTATCCTGTAAAACCGCCGCTGCTGTGGGTATAGAGATGCTCGGCAGGCAGCTTTTCATAAAATGAGGCGTGAATGCGGGAAAGATAATCAAACGAACAGATATTTTCAGCAGGATTAGATACGATTTGCCTCATGAAACGCCTTTCGGTTTCAACGTGAGCCGCACAAAGCTGCTGAGCATAGCGTTTTTCACTGTCTGTGGAAAATTTTTGCTTCAGGGCATTTTCAATATCAACAACAGAAGTCTTGTGGCCTTCTATGAGATTGGAATAATAGGAATTTAAAAACCTGAGCCTATCGCCCAGGGCTTCTGCTGTTTCAGGTGCGATCCTGCCTTCAAGCGTGGCAGAGGCAACCATGACCTCCTGGGCAGTATCTTTTAATTCTCCGGGCCGGACAGATGGAAGGGGTGGATTTAAAGAAAAGCTTTTCATGGGCGCTTCTTAATTTATTTCCGGTTTTAAATCCGGATTATAGCCAGAAAAAAAGGTTAATTCTATGATTTTCTCCGCAGATGATGTCCGGTTTCATGTCCGGATATAATACATTTTCCATGGCAAATCAATAAAATTGACGGCTTCGTAAAAAGTCCAATATCTGCGTTACGCGCAATTTCTGAAGAATTTCACGTACGGCTAAGTACGCTGCATTCTTCGAAATTGCGCAAGCCTTGATCTTGAACTTCCAAGGAAGTCCAAGGTCGGGGTCGGTTTTTGAAGCGACATTGAGCGTTTT
>CAZVFQ010000055.1:0-19743 GCA_964626455.1 uncultured Desulfobacteraceae bacterium
AATAGAGAATAGAGAATAGAGAATAGAGAATAGTTAATAGTTAATAGTTAATAGTTAATAGTTAATAGTTAATGGGGGATAGGGGATAGGGAAAAATCAAGGCAGGGAAAGGTGCTGGTAAAGATATGAAAGAGACTGTTATAGGGGTTATAGGGCTTGGCTATGTGGGGCTGCCGCTGGCGGTTGCTTTTGGGAGGCATTTTAAGACCATCGGCTATGATATAAAGGCTGATCTTATAGAATGCTACAAAAAATGCGAGGATCCCACAGGAGAGCTGGGCAAAGACGAGCTTAAAAGCGCATTGTTTCTGGAGTATACTGCAGGCCCGGATCAGCTTACCGAAGCCGATGTTATCATCGTTGCAGCTCCCACTCCCATTGACATTGCACGCCAGCCCGATCTCGGCCCGATTACATCGGCTGCAGATACTGCGGCAAAATACATGAAGCGCGGCGCGGTTGTGGTTTTTGAGTCAACGGTTTATCCCGGACTTACAGAAGAGGTGTGCGTGCCCCTTCTTGAAAAAGTCTCGGGCATGACCTGGAAAAAAGATTTTCACGTGGGCTATTCCCCTGAGAGGATAAACCCGGGTGATAAGCAGCATACACTTGCCACCATAGTAAAGGTGGTGGCCGCGGATGATGAAGAAACCCTTGATTTGCTGGCAGGCTTGTACGGCACAATCGTTTCTGCCGGAATCCACAGGGCAGAATCCATCCGGGAGGCAGAGGCTGCCAAGGTTATTGAAAACACCCAGAGGGATTTAAACATAGCCCTTATGAACGAGCTTGCAGTGATATTTGACAAGCTCGGAATAGACACCCAGAACGTGCTTGCAGCAGCGGGCAGCAAGTGGAATTTTCTGCCTTTCAAACCCGGTCTTGTGGGCGGCCACTGCATTGGTGTTGACCCATATTATCTTACCTATAAGGCAGAAACCATGGGATACCATCCCGAGGTGATCCTTGCGGGCCGCCGAATAAATGACAACATGGGCAAGTTTATTGCGGAAAAAACCATCAAGCTCATGTGCAGGGCAGGGCGCAGAGTAATCGGAGGAAAGGTGGCTGTTTTCGGGCTGACCTTTAAAGAGGACTGCTCTGATTTAAGAAATACAAGGGTTATAGATATTGTCACCGAGCTGCAGGCCTACGGCCTTACCCCGCTGATCCACGATCCTCTTGCCGACCCTGATGCGGCGCGTTTCATTTATGGAATTTCCATGTGCCAATGGCAGGATCTTGTGGATCTTGACGCAATCATTATTGCCGTAGCCCACAGGCAATACAGGGACATGGCAGCTTCTGACTTTTTAAACCACCTTGTCCCGCAAGGATGCCTGCTTGATGTAAAGGGAGTACTGGACCCCGCTGCAGTCAGGAAAAACGGGTTTTATTTCTGGCGCCTGTAGAAAGATCTTCAGCGCGTGGCATCCTTGTATGCCTCTGTTTGCTTTGCGATGATTGCGGCAATTTCCGGGTTTTGGAGGTTGTCTTCTATTGTGCGCTCAAAGGCGCTTCCTATGACCACCCCGTCGGAAACCGCTGATACCGCAGACACATCCGATGGCGTGGAAATGCCAAAGCCCACGCATATCGGTATTTCAGTTGTTTGTTTCAGCTTTGCAACGTATTTGGCGATTTCAGTTGTGTCAAGCCCGCCGGAGCCTGTAACACCCGTCATTGAAACCATGTATAAAAATCCTGATGCATTTTTCGCAATCATGCGCATGCGATCCTCGGGTGTTGTGGGTGCAACCAGCCGTATCAGGCAGAAATCGTCGCCTTTCCACTGCGAGGTGAGCTCATCTGATTCCTCGGGCGGCAGGTCCACCACCAGAACGCCGTCTGCACCGGCAGAAAGCGAGTCCTTATAGAACCGGTCAATCCCATAGGCCATGATCGGGTTGTAGTAGGAAAACAGGATTATCGGAATCTCAAAGGTCTGCCTGAGCCTGCGCGTCATGTCAAGAACGCCGGGCAGGTACATACCGTTTTGCAAAGCCCTTGCAGAGGAGCGCTGGATAACAGGCCCGTCTGCTGTGGGGTCTGAAAACGGCACTCCGAGTTCAAGTATGTCAACGCCGTTTTCGCACATGGCAGTGAGAATGGACAAAGATGTTTCAAAGTCCGGATCTCCTGCTGTTACAAAACCTACAAGAGCTTTTTCGCCCTTGTCCTTTAAACTTTTAAATTTTTCTTCAATCCTTGCCATCTTATATATCCTTTCAACTAAGCTGACTTACAGGCTCAGATAACCGGCGGCTGCCAGACTTATCAGCGGTTAGCCTACGCCGGCTTCTTCCACGATCCCCAGATCCTTGTCCCCCCTGCCTGAAAGATTAACAATGATAGTCTGATCAGCAGGGCAGCCCGCGGCAATCTCCATGGCAGCGGCAAGGGCATGGGAGCTTTCCAGGGCCGGGATAATGCCTTCAGTACGGCATAATGCTTCAAAGGCCTCAAGGGCCCGGGAGTCTGTAATACTAACGTATTCGACCCGTCCAAGGTCTTTGAACATTGAATGTTCAGGACCTACGCCGGGATAATCCAGGCCTGCGGATATGGAGTGGGCTTCTTTGATCAGGCCGTATTCGTCCTGGAGCAGGTAGGATTTTGATCCGTGCAGAACTCCAAGGGTGCCGGCGCACAGTGTGGCTGCGTGCTTTCCTGTTTCAATGCCGGTTCCGGCGGCCTCTGCGCCTGTCATGCGAATGGATTCTTTTAAAAACGGGTAAAAAAGCCCAATGGCATTGGAGCCGCCGCCAACACATGCCACCAGATGATCCGGCAGGCGTCCGATCTGATCCATTGCCTGCTGTCTTGTTTCCTCTCCTATTACTTTCTGGAAATCCCGGACCATTGCAGGATAGGGATGCGGGCCTGCAACAGAGCCGATCACATAGAAAGTGTCGCGCACAGCAGATACCCAGTATCGCATGGCCTCGTTCATGGCGTCCTTAAGCGTTCCGGTTCCGGATTCAACAGGGATTACCTCTGCGCCCAGAAGCTTCATGCGGGTTACATTCGGAGCCTGGCGGCGGATGTCTTCAGTGCCCATGAAAATTTTGCATTCCATGCCGAAAAACGCTGCCGCAGTTGCCGTTGCAACCCCGTGCTGGCCGGCGCCGGTTTCCGCAATCACCTTGGTTTTGCCCATGTGCCTTGCAAGAAGGGTTTGACCCAGGGTGTTGTTGATTTTGTGGGCGCCTGTGTGAACAAGGTCTTCGCGCTTCAGATATATTGCACCTCCGGCGATTTTCCTGGAAAGCCGCTCAGCATGGTACAAGGGCGTGGGCCTTCCTGCAAAATTTTTTAAAAGGCCGTAGAGTTCCTTTTGAAACGAATCGTCAAGCACGTATTTGCGGTAGGCGTCATCGAGCTCAAGCAGGGCGGGCATGAGTGTTTCTGCCACGTAACGGCCGCCGTAAGGCCCGAAATGCCCCATTTTATCAGGCCAGCCGAAAATGTTGGTTTCGGACTTTGAAACATTATGGGCTCGGTTCTCAGACATCAGAAGATTCTCCTTGTAGGATTTGATATTTTGCTGAGGCGCACGGCATAAATAAAGTCGCGCACCTTTTGGGTATCTTTTCTGCCGGGAGAGGACTCCAGGGCAGAGCTTGCATCAACTGCATCGGGTCTTGCCGCAGCAATGGCCTCTTTTACGTTTTCCGGGGCAAGTCCTCCGGCAATGATTGTGGGATATTTTTTTGCAAAATCCCGGGCAGCCGACCAGTCCCATTTCTTTGCATTGCCGCCGGGAAGCACGCCTGCCGAACACTCCACCAGAAAGGCAGAAGCCTTGTATTGACAGGCGGTTTCAACAGAGGGGCTGCCGTTTACATAAAGACATTTTATCACGCAAAGATTCTTTTCCAGGAGCTTTTCAACAAGTTGGGGAGGCTCACTGCCGTGAAGCTGTATGGCTGACAGGCCGCAGCTGTGTGCGGTCTGCATTATAGTGTCATAGGATTCGTTTACAAACACGCCGACTTTTGCAACATGGGCGGGCAATACGGATGCGATTTGTGCTGCCCGGTCTGCTGTTATAAACCTCGGACTTTTCGGATAAAATACCAGTCCTGCCGCATCAGCGCCCCATGCCGCGCATACCAGGGCGTCTTCAGGTTCGGTTATGCCGCATATCTTGACCTGGATGCGTTCGTGCAGGATATATTTTGTTTCTCCTGTATACATAAACCGGTTTATCCGTTGATCAGGTGTTTTAAAAAGGCTTCAGGCGCCTCTGAGCGTAGAAGGCTTTCTCCCACAAGAAACCGGGAAATTCCGGCTTTAAGGTTTTGCTCTATATGCATGCGCGATGAAATTCCGCTTGCAGCAACAGCGATCTGGCCTGGTGCAAGGGATGCCGCCATTTTTGTTGCAGTGTTGATATCGGTTTCAAAGGATGCCAGGTTGCGGTTGTTAATTCCTATTAACCGGGCGCCAATATCGCGGGCGATTTGCAGGTCGGATTCGGTATGCACCTCAACCAGGGCGTCTAATGAAAGCTCTTTGCAAATGCTGTAAAGCTCGGAGAGCTGTTCTTGTGAAAGAATCCGAACTATCAGGAGCACAGCGTCGGCTCCCGCGGCAGCAGCCTCGTATAACTGGTACTCCGAGAAGATAAAATCCTTTCTTAGCACGGGAATGGTGGTTGCTTTTTTGGCAGACGTCAAATCATGGATGCTTCCTTTAAAAAAGGCGGAGTCAGTAAGCACTGATATGGCTGCCGCGCCTCCCCGCTCATAAGACGCTGCCAGAGCAAACGGGTTAAGATCGCTTTTTATATCTCCCTTTGAGGGCGAGGCCCGCTTGATTTCAGCTATTATATGGACCTGTTTCTGGTTTTTAAGAGCTTTATACAAGGACCGGCGGCTGCTGCTGTTATCCAGGGCGGTCTCTTTTAGTTCAGGCAGCGGAATTTTGCGCCCTGCTTCAAGGAGCTCGTCCTTTTTGTGCGAAACAATTTGTTCCAGTATATCTTCAGCCATTATGCATTCTCCCGGGTGAATTCAACCAGGGATTCGAGTTTATCCATGGCCGCTGCCGTATCAATGGAAGATTCTGCCATCGCGATTCCCTGTTCAATGGTTTCCGCCCGGCCGGCGGCCATAAGGGCAGCAGCGGAGTTGATTAAAACAATATCCCTTTGCGCACCTTTTTTCCCGGAAAGGATGTTTTTTGCGATTTGAGCATTCTGCCCGGGATCGCCCCCGCGGATTTCTTCCGGATCTGCCAGGCGGCCGAAATAGGTTTCAGGCGAGATATCATATGTTGTGATTCTGTCATCCTTCAGCTCGCAGACCCGGGTTGATGCGCACACAGAGATTTCATCCATTCCGTCATGACCGTGGACCACAAGCGCCCGCCTGGTTCCGAGTCTTTGGAGGGCCAGGGCAAACATTTCCGTTAATTCCGGGGCAAATACCCCCACAAGCTGCCGGTTGGCAGCAGCAGGGTTGGTAAGCGGGCCGAGCATGTTGAAAATGCTTCGCAGTGCAATCTGTTTTCGTGCGTTTGCAGCATATTTCATTGCACCGTGATGCTTTGGCGCAAATAAAAATCCTATACCAATTTCGGTAATTGCCTCTTCTACTATTTCCGGGTCAAGGTCAAGGTTTATGCCCATGGCTTCGAGCAGGTCCGCGCTTCCGCACTGGCTGGAAATGGAGCGGTTGCCGTGTTTTGCCACCACCACCCCGCAGCCTGCGACAACAAAGGCAGTAACAGTTGAGATGTTAAAGGTCCCTGTTGAATCCCCGCCTGTGCCGCAGGTATCAATTACGTCCCTTGCTGTTGTTCCAATGCGAATGGCCTTTTTGCGCATGGCCCGTGCTGCGCCTGCAAGCTCTGCATATGTTTCTCCTTTTGTGGCAAGCGCGCCCATAAAAGCCCCGATCTGTGCGTCTGTTGCGTTTCCGGAAAAGATCCGGCCGAGCATGGCAGCCATTTCCTCTTCGGTTAAATCCTGTCGCTGGTAAATCTTGTAGAGCAGATCGCGAAACATATTCATCCTCCTTGTGATCCTAATTGCACATTTTAAGAAAATTCCGCAAAATCCTTTTGCCCGCCTGGGTCATTATTGATTCCGGGTGAAACTGTATGCCTTCTGTGGGATGGTGTATGTGGCGAAGCCCCATTATCTCATTGTCTTCTGTTTCCGCGCTTATTTCCAGGCATTCGGGCAGGCTTTTGCGCTCCACTGCAAGGCTGTGGTAGCGCATGGCTGCAAAAGGCTTATTAATGCCCGAAAAAATGG
Organism: uncultured Desulfobacteraceae bacterium; assembly: GCA_964626455.1. Classification (GTDB taxonomy): domain Bacteria; phylum Desulfobacterota; class Desulfobacteria; order Desulfobacterales; family Desulfosalsimonadaceae; genus Desulfosalsimonas. The sequence continues at coordinate 6,266 of CAZVFQ010000055.1, forward strand.
TTTTTCCGTCAGAAGTCATGGTCGATACCTTGCCGTGCATAAGTTTTTTGGCAGGCACTATTTTTGCGCCGAATGCGCTGGCAATTGCCTGATGACCAAGACAGACGCCCAGAATAGGGATTTTTCCGGTAAATTGTTTTATGGTTTCAATTGAAAGACCTGCCTTTTCCGGGATTCCCGGGCCGGGCGAGACCACTATGCCCAAGATTCGGCCGCTGTCCAGGGTTTGCAAATCAAAGGCATCGTTTCTTTGCACCTCAACTTGTGCGCCCAGCTGGCGCAGATATTGTACCAGGTTGTAGGTGAATGAATCATAATTGTCTATAACAAATATCATGTCTGCCTCTTATCAGAGTTGTTTGTGGATCAGTTCAAGGGCCCGCCCAATGGCCATGGCCTTGTTCACGGTCTCTGTGTATTCAGCCCCGGGTTGGGAGTCTGCAACGATTCCGGCCCCTGCCCGCACGATAAGACCCTCGCGGTTTATGCACGCGGTTCTGATGGTAATTGCAAGGTCCATGTTTCCGTGAAAGGATATATATCCCACAGCACCGCCGTATGGGCCGCGCGGCTCGGGTTCGAGCTCTGAGATGATTTCCATTGCCCGCACTTTTGGCGCACCGCTGAGCGTTCCTGCGGGAAAAGTGCCTGCAAGAAGGTCCCAGGCATCGCAATTTTCCATGAGATCGCATGTTATGTTTGATACAAGATGCATCACATGGGAATAGCGCTCAACAATCATGAGGTCCGTGACCTGCACGGTTCCAGTTTCTGCCACCCGGCCGAGATCGTTTCTGCCGAGATCCACCAGCATAAGATGTTCTGCGCGTTCTTTTTCATCCTGGAGCATTTCGTCTGCAAGCGCGCGGTCTTCCTGTTCTGTTTTTCCCCTGGGCCTGGTGCCGGCAATAGGGCGCAGGGTGGCTATATTGTTTTCAAGCCGTACCATGGTCTCGGGCGATGATCCAACCAGCACGGTATCATCAAGATGCATGAAAAACATGTAGGGCGAGGGGTTGATATAGCGCTGGGCCCGATATAAAGCAGTCGGATCTGGCGGGACGCTGTTTGCGCGGAATTGCTGGGATATCACAGCCTGTATGATTTCCCCCTGCCTTATCTGCGATTTTACAGTTTCCACGTTATTTTTGTAAACCGATGCGTCATGAACCGGGGCAAGAGTGAAATCTTCCGGCGGATCTGTCTGCGGATACGGCCGGGCGTGATTTTCGCTTATGGTTTTCTGCAGGGCACTGATTTTCTCTTCTGCTGCCTGGTAGGCGTGATCCGCGGTTTTGTGGTCATTTTTAAAACAGATGGCAAGCATCATGAGACTATTTTTGATATTATCGAAAATAAGCATTTCATCAGGAATCATAAAGTCAGCCAGGGGCTGATCATTGGGCAGCCGGTTTTTAATTGCTTCGAAAAACGAGACTGTTTCATAGGTGAAATAACCCACCAGGCCTCCCCAGAACCGCGGTAGTTCAGGGATTACAGCAGGATTGTAGCGATGCATGAGATCGCGCAGAACAGGCAGAGGATCGTTGTTATGGCTGATTTTTTCTTTTTCCCAGTTTTTTTCGACCTCTACAAACTCTGAAAACACCCTTACCCTGGTGCGCGCCGAGGTGCTTAAAAAACTGTAGCGCCCCCAGCGCTCGCCGCCTTCAACGCTTTCGAGCAGAAACGCCGGAGAATTGTGATTGTAGAGCTTTTTTAATACCGATACCGGGGTTTCCATGTCAGCGAGAATCTCGCGGCATACAGGCACCACATTGTGGTTTTTGAAATAACCGGCAAAAGCGTCTTTGTCAGGAAACTGTTTTAGCAGCATGCAGAACTCCTTTTTATTTTACTGTGTTACGGCAATTATCCGGCTGCAGAAATTTTCCTGCTGCACAAAAAAGGCCGCGGGATTGCCCCGCGGCCTTTCTTGTTTTGCATATAAGAAAAAAAGACCGGGGGCCCGGGGGCCGCCTCGGTCTTTTTTCATAACGTTATGGTTTGTTCAAACCGGTCCTGAGGCAGGCCCCTTTATGAAAATCGGCCACCACCAACAGTTCCGGTTGATTTCACTGTTCCTGAGACTTGTTTGCATTTGCGGCATAAATCCAATATCTTTGTTTTCAGTCAATGCTTGCCTGTTGATTGTTTTAAATCAATAAAAGCTTTTTAACAGGTTTGTCAAGCGGAAATTTTCATGGATTGTTTTTCAATTGTATTTGAAAACACATTTCGGTATGACTCCTGTAAAGTGAATCATCGGATAAATCAGGAGCTGACATGATCGCGGAAATCATATCAACTGGAGACGAGGTTCTAACCGGCACCGTGGTGGACTCAAATGCAGCCTGGATCGCCGGCCGCCTTTATGAAACAGGCATTCCGGTCGGCAGGCACGTGTGTGTGGGAGACGACCTGGAGCGTCTTACGGGCGTGCTTTGCGAAGCCTCTCAACGGGCAGATATTGCCATTGTCACGGGCGGTCTGGGGCCGACAGTTGACGACATCACTGCAAAGGCGGCCGCCCGGGCCGCAGGCGTGGACCTTAAACTCAACCCCGTTGCAAGGGCTTATATCGAGGAATTTTTCAAACGTTTTGGCAGGTCGCTGTCAGATTCGGATGCAAAACAGGCTGTTTTGCCCGAAACCGCAGCGCCGCTTCTAAATTCTGTGGGCACGGCTCCGGGCTTTACCCTGGCAATAGGCAAATGCCTGTTGTATTTCCTGCCAGGTGTTCCTTTTGAAATGCGAAAAATGATGGATGAGCATGTAATTCCGGCGCTGACATCCGAGTCTGCCAGAAACGGCGTCCGCAACTTTTACAGGGAAAAACGCCTTTCGCTTTTCGGTCTTCCAGAAGCCTACGTCAATGAACGGCTCGCAGGCTTGACAGACAACACCGGCAATGTAAAACTTGGGATGCTGGCCGAATTTCCGGTTATCCACGTAAAGCTTTCGGCTTACGGGCAGAATGCAGATGCCTTGGATGCTGCTGTTAAATCGAGTGCCGGGCAGGTAAAGGAGCGCGTGGGTGAATTTATGTTTTCCGAATCCGGCCAGAGTATGGAAGAGGTGGTTGGCGAGCTTTTAAAGAGCCGGTCAGCCACCCTGGCGCTGGCTGAATCATGTACAGGCGGGCTTATTGGACACCGGATAACGAATGTGGCAGGCAGTTCGAAATATTTTGCCGGCTCGATTGTAACCTATGCCAATGAAGCAAAAATCAATCTGCTCGCAGTGTCTGCTGATACCATAGAGAGCCACGGTGCGGTATCGGAACAGACAGCCCTGGAAATGGCCCGGGGCGCAAGACGTGCTTGCCGCGCAGACTACGGCCTTTCTGTAAGCGGCATTGCAGGCCCGGACGGCGGAACGGATGATAAGCCGGTGGGAACTGTTTGCATCGGTTTCTGCGGCCCTGAGCAAAGCTCTGCGGCGTGTTATGGTTTCGGCTTCAGAAACAGGCTGGCAAACAAGCGGATTTTTGCTGAAGCAGCGCTCGATATGCTAAGAAGGAAACTGACAGGAGCCGATGAGCTCAGACGGAAAAAAAGTGGAGATTGAGGCTTTATGAGCTGGATGGGTAAAATGCTTGGCGGCACCATTGGCTTTGCCCTGGGCGGGCCGCTTGGAGCTATTGCAGGGGCAGCCCTGGGCCATCTTATGGATGCGGATTCCGGCCAGCAGGAAAGGGTGCTGCCGGGTGCGGGCCAGATGGGCGCCCAGGACAAGGCGCAGCTGACTTTTTTTGTGGCCGCATTTTCAATGCTTGCAAAACTTGCCCGGGTCGACGGCCGGGTCACAGACGAGGAGGTGGCTTCGATAAGGCGTTTTATGGCCGAGGATCTTTCCCTTAATGCCGAGAGCCGCCAGATGGCTGAAAAGATATTTTATACCGCGCTTAACGCGCCCCAGGGATTTGAGGATTTTGCCGCCCAGTTCTATCAGCAGTTCCATAACCGGCCTGAACTCCTGGAGCTGATGATCGACATTTTTCTGCGTGTCTCAGTTGCTGACGGAAGCATGGACAAAAGCGAGGAGGCGCTTATAGAAAGCGCGGTCAGGATGTTTCAGATTCCGGATTCGGATTACCAGAGCATGAAGGCCCGCTATGTCTCTGTTTCGGAAAAATATTACGCGGTTTTGGGGTGCAGCCCGTCAGATGACAATGAAACCATTAAGAAGCAGTACAGAAAACTGGCCCGAGACTACCATCCTGACACGATTGCTTCAAAGGGGCTGCCCGAGGAGTTTGTCAAATTTGCCCATGACAAGTTCCGGGAAATCCAGGAGGCTTACGAGGCCATACAAAAGGAAAGAAAGCTTTAAAGGACAGCTTTAAAGAACATTAAAATCTTATTAAAAAAACTCGAAATTCAAACACCGGACATTTTTTAAGCCTTTGAATTTCGTTTTTGGAAATTCATATTTTTGGAGGCGGAATTGTTAACGATTCAAACTCAACATCCTGCAGTGGCCAAAACTGATATACTGGTGCTTGCAGCATTTGAAGATCAGGCCGCATACTCGGATCCCCAGCTTCAGGAACTGGCTGACAGAGCCAGGGACTGGCCCGAATTTTCCGGAAAATCCGGTGATGAATTGATATTCTATGATTTTCAAGGGGTTAAGGCCAAAAGAGTGCTGATTCTGGGGCTGGGAAACAGTGGAAAAGCTGATCGCGAGACAGTGCGCAAGGCTGCCGGCAAAGCGGTAGACCGGGCTGTGGAGGCGGATTTGGCATCCGTGCTTATCTGTCCCCCGGAGTCGCTTTCCGGCGAAAAGGGCAGGGCCGGGGCAGCAGAGGCAATGATGGAAGGCGCTGTGCTGTCAAATTATCGTTTTGATTTATACAAGAAGGAAAAAAAGCACAAGCCGGTAAAGACCGTCTGGTTTTATGCGGATAATCGGTTTGCGGACCAGGCCCGCCGCATGGCGGAGAAAACATGGACAATATGCCAGGGTACGCTTCTGGCAAGAGACTGGGTCAGCATGCCGCCCAATGATAAGCGGCCGGCCGGTTTTGCCAGATCCATTGCCAAGGCAGCAGGAAAGGAACCGCTTGAAACCATGATTCTGGACTCCGGAGATCTTAAGAAAAACCGCATGCGGGCACTTTTGTCCGTGGCCTCGGGCAGCAGCAGCCGGGCGCAGATGGTGGTGCTGGATTACAGGCCGCAATCCTGGAAAAAAACAATAGTGCTGGTGGGCAAGGGCGTAACCTTTGATTCAGGCGGTATAAATATCAAGCCGGCATCCGGCCTTGAGGGGATGAAGCAGGATATGGCCGGGGCTGCCGCTGTTGCGGCAACCCTTATTTGCGCGGCGCGCACTGGGTTTAACCAGAGACTTGTGGGCGTATTACCGCTTGTGGAAAACATGCCTTCAGGCACTGCATACAGGCCCGGAGACATCGTAAAGACCGCCTCGGGCAAGACCGTAGAGATAGGCAATACTGACGCGGAAGGACGCATGATACTGGCTGATGCGCTTGATTACGCGATCAGGCAATATTCTCCGGATGTGGTCATAGATCTTGCCACGCTTACAGGAGCGTGCATAGTTGCGCTTGGCGAAAAAATAGCAGGCGTGTTTTCCCGGGATTCGCAACTTTCGGATTTGATTGCCGAGTCCGGGAAAAAGACCCACGAGCGATGCTGGCCTATGCCGGTTCCAGAGGACTACAGGGAGCTTTTGAAAAGCGATTTCGCAGACATCAGAAATGTCGGCAAAAATCGCTGGGGCGGGGCTATTGCAGCCGCCCTGTTTCTTTCCGAGTTTGTCGGGGACACGCGCTGGGCTCATATTGACATTGCCGGCCCCGCCTTTGCAAGCAAGGCAAACGATTACTGCAGGCCCGGGGGCACGGGTTTCGGGGTTCGGCTTCTAATGGAGACGATCGGTAAATTATAGCGGAAAACAGGAAAATTGCAGATGGACAAAATACTTGTAACAGGTGCGGCGGGTTTTATAGGCTTTCATCTGGCAGCCCGCCTGGCTGATGAGGGCAGGCGTGTTATCGGCATTGACAATCTTAATTCCTATTATGATGTGGATTTGAAAAAGGCCCGCCTTGCAGAGCTTGAAAAAAAGCCTGATTTCAAATTTCTGAAGCTGGACCTGTGCCAGCGCGATGAGTTAAATAATCTGTTTAAACAAGAGAATTTTGACGTGGTTGTAAACATGGCGGCTCAGGCAGGGGTGCGCTATTCGCTGGAAAACCCCCATGCTTATGTTGATGCCAATATTGCCGGATTTGTAAATCTGCTCGAATGCTGCCGCCATAATGCGGTATCCCATTTTGTGTTTGCGTCTTCAAGCTCGGTATACGGGGCAAATACGAAAATGCCATTTTCCGTACATGACAACGTGGATCACCCTGTTTCTCTTTACGCTGCATCAAAAAAGGCAAATGAACTCATGGCGCATACCTACAGCCATCTCTACGGTCTTGCGTGCACGGGTTTGCGGTTTTTCACTGTATACGGTCCGTGGGGACGGCCTGATATGGCGCTTTTTTTATTTACAAAGGCCATTTTAAACAACGAGCCCATAAAGGTATTTAACCACGGCAAAATGAGACGGGATTTTACCTATATAGACGATATAGTAGAAGGGGTGGTGCGGGTAATGGCAAAAAAGCCCGAACCTGATCCTGGCTGGAGCGGTGACAGTCCTGATCCCGGCACATCATATGTGCCTTACAGGATCTATAATATAGGCAATAACCGCTCCGAGCAGCTCATGGACTTTATCGGTGTACTCGAAAAGATCCTGGGAAAAGAGGCCAAAAAAGAGTATCTCGGCCTTCAGCCCGGAGACGTACCTGCAACGTATGCGGATATAGACGATCTTTATGATGCAGTGGGATTCAGGCCCGTAACCTCTATTGAAACCGGAATCCGGCGGTTTGTGGACTGGTACAGGCAGTATTACGGGGTATAGGGCAAAGGTGTCTGAGGCATGCAAAAGACACTGGTTGTAATCGGAATTGTAATCGCTTTAATCGGCCTTTTCTGGCCGTGGCTTATAAAACTTCCCATAGGGCGCCTGCCCGGAGACATAATTATAGACCGTCCGGGCATGAAAGTCTATATCCCGATTACAACAATGATTCTGGCAAGCATTATCCTGTCGGTGATAATGTGGATTTTCCGGAAATAAAAAGAAGATGGTACGCCCGGCAGGATTCGAACCTGCGACTTTCAGCTCCGGAGGCTGACGCTCTATCCCCTGAGCTACGGGCGCACACGGCAAGCACCATAAAGTATGCATATGGATAAGTCAAGCATGAATCGTAACTGAAGTGCCTTCCAGTGCCGCTTTTGCCTCTCCCACCACGTAAAGCGAGCCTGCAATGCAGACCACGTCGTTCTCACCGGTAACTTCCATGGCGCGCGCTACAGCCGCTGCCACATCTTCGATAACCTTGAGCTGATCGGTCATTTCACGCACAGTCTTTGCAAGGATTTCAGCGGGCAGGCTGCGCTCTATTAAAGGACGGGTTATGATAACTTTGCTGCACAGCGGTACCAGTGATTTGAGCATAGCCCTGTAAGGCTTGTCGTCGAGGATTCCGATAACCAAGGTAATTCTTTGTTTTCCGGCATAGTCTGCCAGAAACGCGGCCAGCCTGCGGGCGGCTATCAGGTTGTGGGCGCCGTCGATTATAATCGCAGGCCGGGTATCCATGATTTCCAGACGGCCGGGCCAGTTTACGTTTTTCAATCCCTGTTTTACAGATTCGAGGTTAAGTGCAGCACCCTGCCTCATGAGTATTTCGCAGGAGGCAAGAACAAGGGCGGCATTATCAAGCTGATGGATGCCGCGCAGCGAAGAGTGCATGTCCGGCCATTTGTGATCAAGGCCGTGGTATGTAAACTTAAAATCCGCGTCCTGGCCCTTTTGACGCCTTACACGAAAGTCCCTGCCGCGAATGAAAAGCGGGGCGTTTTTTTCTTTTGCAATTTTTTCTATGGTTTCCACGGCGGATTTTTGGTGTACGCCTGTGACAACAGGGGTATCCGGCTTAATTATGCCGCCTTTTTCCGCAGCTATCTGCGCTATTGTATTTCCAAGATAATCCCTGTGCTCAAGCGAGATATTGGAAATCACGGACAGCCCGGGATTTAAAATGTTGGTGGCATCAAGGCGTCCGCCCATGCCGGTCTCTATTACGGCCCAGTCAACGCCTGCTTTGGCAAAGCAATACAGGGCCATGGCGGTTGAGTATTCGAAAAACGTGGGCTCCCTGTCTTTTGGGGCCGCGGCTTTCACGGCCTCGTATGCCTCAACCACTGTCTGGTCGGATATGTTTTTATTATTAATGCAGATGCGTTCGTTAAACCGCACAAGATGCGGGGAGGTAAAAAGCCCCGCGCTGCTGCCTGCAGCATGCAGTATGGCGGCCAGGGCAGAGGCGATGGAGCCTTTTCCATTGGTGCCTGCAACATGAATGCAGGAGAAATTCTTTTCAGGGTGTCCGAGTCCTTCAAGCATTGCCCCGATAATATCCAGGCCCAGCTTTATACCGAATCTTCGCAGTCCGAACATTTCGGCAAGACATTTTTCATAGGCGCTTTGGCTCATGGCTTACGTCCGGTTTATAAAGGAGTTGCATAAAAAACCCGGCGGCTATCGCAGCCTGCCGGGTCTTTTATTCAATATAGCATTTTTGCTCCTGAATTCTCAGGACATCAGGATCTGCGGTTTCGCATGCGCTTCTTGGCTTCGGCGATCCGCTGCCGCCGCAGGGCTTCACGTCTCTTGCGGCGTCTGTACTCGCTTGGTTTCTCGTAGTTTTTCTTGAGCCGCAACCGCTTGAACAGGCCGTCATTCTGGATCTTTTTCTTGAGAACACGCATCGCCTTTTCAAGATCGTTGTCGTCAACTTTGACCGCGATTTCCTTCAAATATTTCAACCCCCTTTACAAAAAGATTTTATTACCTGTATTATTTTGGAAGCTTTGAAACCAGTTCGTCGGCAACTTCCTTTACGCTGTTTTTGCCTTCGAGCGTGATGTATGTCATATTGGGATCCTTGGCAGCAACATCCCTGAAATAATAGGCTGCTGCAAGGGTTCCGGTTTCCGCATCATAGTAAATATTATGGCGCTTGTCTATGGCTGCTTCATCCTGATCATCCGAGCGCGTCTGAAGCTCTCCTCCGCAGACCCGGCATTTCTCTCCATCCGGTTTAATGGCGTCAATGAAGATGTTGTTTGGATGATTGTTGTCATTGACGCAAAGGCGGCGTCCCATGATTCGGTTTTTTGCAATTTCGCGGTCAAGTTCGATCTCGACCACGATATCAAGGTTCATATTTTCTTTCTTCAGGGCCTCGTGGAGCTTGACAGCCTGATTTTTGTTTCTTGGAAAACCGTCTAAAAGCCATCCGTTTTTGCAGTCGTCTTCCTTGAGCCGGTCAAGGATCATCGGAATAGTGATATCATCGGGAACAAGTTCGCCCTTGTCAATGTATGCCTTGGCCTTTTTGCCCAGCTCTGTTCCGCCCTTGATATTTTCCCTGAAAATCGCACCGGATTCGATATGAGGAGTTTTAAATTTTTCCTTTAAAATCGCTCCCTGGGTGCCCTTGCCGCTTCCGTTGGGCCCGAAAAACAAGATGTTCATAACCGCCTTCTCCTTTTGCCAGAGGTTCACGCCAGTATGAAAATAATTTTTTCATGATCATTTGCAAAATTTATTTTCATACAAAAATAAAGCCTTAATGTCAAGCCTGCTTTAACAAACCGGGACAGATTTATTTTTTTATTTTTTCGCCGCGGGCTTAAAAGTAAATCTGCCCCCATTTTTTGCTGATAAATTTGAGGGCCTGGTCGCGGTTTTTCAAGAGGCCGGCCAGGCGCATTTCCTCGATTTTATCTATTATTTCTGAAAACAACGGCGAGGGCTTAAGGCCGAATTCCTCTATCAGGTCCCGGCCGGTTATAAGGTTTGGCTGCCTGGAGGCCGGCAGGTAAGTGTTTACATATTCGGAAGCAATATTTTTGATAAATTTGATAAATTTTACTGAGGTCAGCCTGTCTTTGGCCTCAGAGTCGGCTGCTGCAAGCATGAGCAGGTCCGGGGTCCAGGGTGCGGTTTTTATGAAAAAACGGGTAACTGCTTTTTTCTGCAATTTGCCGCGTTCACGCATCATATAAAGGAAAAGCGGCCTTAGGTGATTTCCTACAAGAAAGGATGTGTATTGGTTTTCCTTGTTTGCAAATCGTATTCGCGTGTTTATTTTTCCAATTATATCCTCGCCTTTTTTATCATGGCCGTAAAAATGTATGTCTCCTTTTCCATCCACGCTGCGGGTTGACGGTTTCCCTATGTCATGGAACAAGGCTGCATGCTTGATAAGCGCGGGACTGCCGGGGCATGTAAGCAGATCTGTATTTCGCGCGCCGGGTTTTAAGTCCGGGCGGTTTTCGTGCAGCATTGTTTCCAGCGACTGATAAACAGCCAAGGTATGCCTGAGAGCATCAAATCTGTGGTGTTTGTTCTGGCTGCAGTTCTTTAAAGCAAAAATTTCCGGAAAGATCGTATACAGCAGTCCGGTTTGTTGAGCAAGTGTTACCAGTTTTGCTGAAAAAGCGCTTTCAAGCATCTTTAGCCATTCCTCCCTGATCCTTTCACCGGCGCTGTGGGCTATTTTTTCGGATTTTGCCGTGATGGCGGCCAACGTCTCAGGGTCAATAGAAAATCCGAGAACCGCGGCCATGCGAAAAGCCCGCAGCAATCTTAATGGATCCGTATCAAAAGCTTCAGGCAGGACCATGCGCACCGATTTTTTTGACAGGTCATCTCTTCCGCCTGTCGGGTCTATTATTTCTTTTGTGGCAGTGTTTACAGCCATTGCGTTTATTGTAAAATCGCGTTGCCAAAGATCCGCGGCAATGTCGGCGCCCTTGATTTCAGAGACGTCATAGGTCTCTTTTTCTGTAACAATCCTGAAGATGCGCTTGTCTGCCTCCCCCATAACCACAACGCGTCTGCCTGCCGCAGAGGCGATATGCCGGGCAACAACATGTGCATCACAGTCAACCGCAAGATCATAGTCTGACACAGCTCTGCCCAGAAGGTGATCGCGCACGCATCCGCCCACCAGGTAGACACTGTTTTTTTCAGGTATAAATTTCGGGTTGATAAAAATCATTTTTTCGGATATGCAATGTTTTCTTTTTTCTGACAATTAGCGCAAAACCCTCGCATATGCAATGAATATAAGAGATAACCATCAGCAGGCTCCCAAAAGGCCGTTTGCAATAGGCGTGACAGGAGGCGTGGGTTCGGGCAAGTCTCTTGTTTGCCAACAGCTCAGAAAGCTCGGAGTTCCGGTGCAAAGTGCGGACCAACTTGCAAAACAGGCAGTTGAGCCGGGGACGCGCGCATATGATCAGATTGTACAACATTTCGGGCGGCAGATTCTTGCTTCGGACGGCTCAATTGACCGGCCGAAGCTGCGCAGGATCATTATCAGGGACGACAATGCCAGAAAAGCCCTTGAAAGTTTCGTGCATCCTGAAGTGTTCGAACAGATGACCAGTTTTATTAAGCAGGCCGGAAAACAAGGCGCACCAATGGCCGCGGTGGAGGTTCCGCTGCTGTTTGAGACCGGAATGCAGTCTTTTTTCGATTACGTGGTCATGGTCAGTTCGAAGCGTGAAAACAGAATACAGCGGATCATGGAAAGGGACAGCACAGCACGCGATGAGGCAGAAGCCCTTATGAAAACCCAGATGCCGGAGTCTGAAAAGCGCAGGCTTGCGGATTTTGTTATAGAAAATAACGGCGGCACACCAGATCTGATAAAGGAGGTGGAGAGGGTTTACGGGCAACTGAACTCGGTTCACAAAAAAAAATGTAAAAAACTTGACAGTTAAATCTTTATGTATTAAATATTAAACCTTAAAGAAAACGTACCTGCCTTGTGGACGTTTTTTTTGTTGTCGCGATTCCTTCTGATCTTAAACATCTTAAAACCAGGCCTCTTATTACCTAAAATTTTATAAAGACATATATACTTGTATACGCGGCCTGCATGTGCCACTGAAACCGATTTCGGCCATGATGGTTTCAGTTGTCTTCTTTTGTTTAACAAGACAGATTGCATGCCGTTTTAATATCAAACAGCGATTGTTTCGCAGCAATAAGTCAAAATGAAACAGTCAGGACGAAAATGGGAGAGAAAGAACAGGGAATGGTATTAAATGAACATCGTTGAATTGAAAAACAAAAAAATCAGTGAACTCACACGGATGGCCAAGAAGTTCAACATTGACAACGTTGGCCGGATGCGCAAGCAGGAACTTATTTTTTCCCTTTTGCAGGCGCATATTGAAAAAAACGGTTTGATCTACGGCGAAGGGACCCTTGAGATCCTTCCCGACGGTTTCGGCTTTCTGCGGTCTCCTGACTGCAACTATCTTCCCGGACCGGATGATATTTATGTTTCGCCTTCCCAGATCCGACGGTTTAACCTTAAAACCGGCGATACCGTATCAGGTCAGATCCGTCAGCCAAAGGAATCCGAGCGCTATTTCGCCCTGCTCAAAGTCGAGGCGATCAATTTCGAGGAGCCGGAAACTGCCAGGGAAAAAATACTCTTCGACAACCTGACCCCGCTTTTCCCGGAAAAAAAGGTCAAGCTGGAGCGCGAGTCTGACAATTACTCCATGAGGATTATGGATTTGATGACTCCCCTGGGCTTCGGCCAGCGCGGTCTGATAGTTTCCCCGCCGAGAACCGGCAAAACCATGCTGCTCAAAAATATTGCAAACAGCATAATCGCCAACCATAAAAACGTTATTCCATTTGTGGTCTTAATCGATGAGCGGCCTGAAGAGGTAACAGACATGCAGCGCTCGGTTGATGCCGAAGTGGTAAGCTCCACGTTTGACGAGCCTGCGGAGCGGCATGTCCAGGTGGCTGAAATGGTATCAGAGAAAGCCAAGCGACTTGTTGAGCATAAAAAGCACGTGGTAATTCTGCTCGACAGCATAACGCGTCTTGCCAGGGCATATAACATGACCGTGCCGTCGAGCGGCAAGCTGCTTTCCGGCGGCGTGGACGCAAATGCTCTGCACAGGCCTAAACGGTTTTTCGGTGCGGCCAGAAACATCGAGGAAGGCGGAAGTCTTACAATTATTGCAACGGCCTTAATTGATACGGGCAGCAGAATGGATGAGGTCATATTCGAGGAATTCAAGGGCACTGGCAACATGGAACTACACCTTGACCGCAAGCTTTCAGACCGCAGGATGTACCCGGCAATCGATATCAACCGTTCCGGTACCCGGAAAGAAGAGCTGCTGCTGGATGCAGAGGCTCTTAACCGCGTCTGGATTCTGCGCAAGCTGCTTTCCCCTCTGAATCCTATTGACAGCCTTGAATTTTTGCTCGATAAGATGAAGGGCACGAAAACGAACAAGGAATTTCTTGACGCAATGAATTCGTGATTGGTT
>CAZVFQ010000056.1:0-19686 GCA_964626455.1 uncultured Desulfobacteraceae bacterium
ATTGATGGGAGTCGTCGAATTATCTTGGAATCCGGAGAAAAAATAAAGCTGTTTAACCGGTGCCATTGGTGTCTTGCTGCTTCTTGAGTCTGTCGCGCAGTGTGTTTCTGCTGATACCCAGAAGGGATGCTGCTTTTACCTGGTTGTTATCGCACTGTTCAAGGGCTTTTTTTATAAGGGTTTTTTCCACAAGAGATATTATATCCGAATATATGCCGGTATCGGAAAGGCGAAGCATTTCGGGTATGATTTCTTCAAGGCTGCCTTTAAGGCGCTGCATGAGCAGGGTTTTGTCAGCCTCTGGCGGAGGATGTGAACTTGCGCCTTCCTCCGGGATCATCAGGCTTGCCTCTGAGAGTACGTCGCCTGAGCTGAGCAGAACAGCCCTGCGCACGCAGTTTTCAAGTTCGCGAACGTTTCCGGGCCAGGCATATGAAATGAGGCGTTTTAACGCGGCTTCTGAGATATGACAGACAGGACGCCCGTATTCGGCTGCAAAACGGCGCAAAAAATAGTTTACCAGTTCGGGGATGTCTTTGCTGCGGTGCCTGAGCGGGGGCAGATCAAGGGTTATTACCTTAAGACGCCAGAAAAGATCCTCTCTGAACCTGCCGGCCCACACCTCTGCTTCAATGTCTTTGTTTGTGGCGGCAATAATGCGTACATCCACTTTTACAGTTTTGCTGGCCCCGAGCCTTTCAATTTCACCTGTCTGCAGGGCCCGCAGAAGCTTTGCCTGCAAGGGTTGAGACATTTCACCGATTTCATCCAAAAACAGGGTGCCGTTGTGGCACCTTTCAAATTTGCCGATATATGTCCTGTCCGCGCCTGTAAAGGCTCCTCGCTCATGGCCGAAAAGCTCGCTTTCAAAAAGCGATTCGGGTATGGCTGCACAGTTGATCGCGATAAACGGATTCTGCCTGCGGCGGCTGTGATGATAGATTGCCCTGGCAGCCAGTTCCTTTCCTGTGCCGCTTTCCCCGGTTATTAAAACAGGCACGTCTTTTTCTGCAACCTGGCCGATCAGCTTGTAGATCTCCTGCATTTTGCGGCTGCTGCCTATCATTTCCAGTGCGTTTTGTTCATCAGGGGCATGCGGTTCAGAGGAGGGGGCGGGCAGGCGCACGAATTCCTTCATCTGACGGTTTACCTGCAGGGCCTCGTTTACGATTCTGCTTAAATCGCGCCGGTCAAAGGGTTTTACCAGATAGTCATAGGCCCCGGCTTTCATGGCTTCTATGGCCAGGTTGGTGGTGCCATAGGCGGTCATGATGATTACCGGGGTTTTGATCATGCTGCCCCTTATTTCAGCCAGGGTGTCAAGTCCGTTTAAATCCGGCATCTTATAATCGAGCAGGATCAGATCAAAACTTTCCCGGCCGGTTTTTTCAATGGCCTGCCTGCCGCGTGAACAGGCGGTGACGCCATAGCCTTTTCTCTGAAAAAACCGGGTTAAAAAATGGACCAGACCTTCGTCATCATCAATGATCAGTATTTTTTCCATAATTTTCCTGCAGACGGCTGCCTGATTCAAGCGGGATTAAAAGGGAGAAAACAGTTCCCTTGTAAATTCGGCTTTTTATACGGATTATTCCGCCGTGGTTTTTGATGGTGTTTAACACCAGCG
This sequence comes from uncultured Desulfobacteraceae bacterium, assembly GCA_964626455.1. Lineage (GTDB taxonomy): Bacteria > Desulfobacterota > Desulfobacteria > Desulfobacterales > Desulfosalsimonadaceae > Desulfosalsimonas. The sequence continues at coordinate 1,628 of CAZVFQ010000056.1, forward strand.
GCAGCCCCAGTCCCGTGCCTGATGCCTTTGTGGTATAAAACGGTTCAAACAGTTTTTCCATCTGGTCTTCGGCGATTCCATGGCCTGTGTCCCGTATTTCTATCCTTATACACTGCACCTGCCTGCCGTTGTCATCAAACCTGTCTTTTGCGGCTGTTACAGAAACCGTTCCTTGTTCCGCGACGGCCTCCAGGGAATTGACCATCAGGTTTACAAGCGCTTCTGCCAGAAGTTTTCTGTCCCCGTATACCTGCGGCAGCTCTGTGTCAATGTCTGCCTCCAGGGAGCATTCCTGTCTGTTTGCAAGCGGGCGTATCATGTAGAGTACATCTTCTATAAGCGTCCGTACATCTATTATGGAAAACACAAGGTCCTGGGGCCTGACAAAATCCAGAAACCGGTTGAGGGATGTCTCAATGCGGTTGATCTGCTTCATTGCTACCTGGAAATCTTCCTCGTCTTCGGGGCATTTGTTGATCTGCTCCTGGGCCGATTCCAGATACAGTTTCAGGGATGTCAGAGGGGTTCTGATTTCGTGGGCAACAGCCGCGCCCATTCTTCCCATGGCAGCAAATTTTTCCGAACGCTCTGCAACGCGCCTGGTTTTCTCCAGGATCATGTCTGTTTCTTTTAGCTCGGCTTCTTTTAAGCCCACTTCTTGCTTTAAATGATTATGGCGTTTTGCAAGCTTTTTATACATGTCTTCAAATGCCCGGTAGAGCATGCCGATTTCGTCGTTTCTGCCGGTTTTTATAATTTCCTTGTCAAAATTTGAATCCGCTATCATTTCAGCGTATCTGCTAAGGCGCCTGATCGGGTTTACTATGTTGTGGGAAAGCATCCAGGTAAGCATAAGCGCGCTGCCTATGCATAAAAATATGGTAAGATAAATAATGGACTTAAGAGTGCTTGCGCTTTGAAAAGCTTCCTCGCGGTCCTGTTCCACCACAATATACCAGTCCGTGCCTCCAACGTTCCTTGATGTTCCCAAGACTTCTATACCCCGGTAATCAAGGTATGGCTTTTTCCTGTCCCTTTGCTCGAATATGTTTTTAAAGCTGTCTGACTGGGATATGTTTTCGGTTAAAATTCTGTGAGGGTCCTGGTGGGCAAGAAACTGCCCTTTTTCATTTACCAGGTAGCACTCGCCGGTTTCACCCAGGGAAATATTTAAGATCAGGTTGATGATTTTGCTGGTACCAACCCTGCCGTATATTGCGCCGGCAGAATTTTCATTTTTATCTGATATAGGGGCTGAGATGAAAAACGAGGATTCTTTTTCATCCGGTGCATATGTAATCGGTGAGATATGAAGGCCCTTTTCTGGAATCCCGGTTTCCGGGTCAGTATTCGGCAGGCGCAGGGCGGAAGAGTTGTTATTGTTATATACTATCCCGCCGTCGCCTGAGACAACGGTCAGGTCTTTGTACACCCCGTATTTTTTACGGATAAGCTCAAGATACGGCGATATGCGTGCCAGATCCATTGACCTGACAATCGATGATCCCGCCACCACTTCCATATCTGCTTTTCGCTCGTCAAGCCAGCGCTCCAGGATGGCTGCCTTGTCTGTTGCAGCGTTTTCGATCTGACGCATGACCATGCTGAAAATAAGTTTTTCAGTGGTTTGTATTGAAAACCACCCGATTATCATCAGGGGCACAAGGGCAAGCACCAGAAAGATCAGCATTACCTTGGTGCGAAGGTTGAATACCGGACTTTTGGCGATCCGGTCAGTGGCATTCGGGGTTTGGTTCAAATTGCCTGTCTCCTTGAAAACAGCAGGTTTTCTATGATCTAACGGGCTTTCTAAAAAAGATCGGCGCCGGGGTCAAGAAATAACTGCGGAGTTTTTTTACTTTTTTTAAAAAACAGTTTTACGGACGCCGGCTTTTTGGTATTCAAAAAAAGATTAGAGGTGTAAACAGCTTTTCCCAGAAACACCAAGACCCAGGAGGCGCTCCGGTGATAACAGCCCTTGTTTTGTTTAAAGCGGAAAAGGGAATAATCCCCCGCCTTGCCGATCAGCTCGGATCCATAGAGGAAGTGGTGGAAGTGCTTTCCATAACAGGTGAATTTGATTTCATTTATCGTCTTCGGGCAGCGCTGATGTGCTCGAAGCCCTGGGCGTAAATATTGACCTGACGCCTGAAAAATCCGCCGCCTAATTGAGGAAATAGGGATCAGCTTTCTTTATGCACCAAGCTTTCACCCTGTAATGCTAAAAGTTTTCGGGCCGGAAAATCAGCTCGGGGTTAAAACGATTTTTTTTACTGTTATCGGCCCCCTGATAAATCCCCTTAGAGCCAGAAACCACATGGCGGGGGTATACAAGCCGGAACTGGTTCATATGATGGCAAGCGTTATTGCCGAAATGGATTTTAACCATGTGATTGTGGCCCACGGTTTGGACGGCCTGGATGAGATCTCTCTTTTGGGGAAAACGTCAATGGCCGAAATCCAGGGGAAAAATATCCGGCATTATGAGATCACCCCTGATGACTTCGGGCTCCGCAGGTGTGATCTAAGCGATATTGCCGGAGGCTCGCCTGAGTTTAATGCACAGGTGATCAGGGATATATTTTCAGGAAAAGAGCGCGGGGCCAAAAGAGATTTTTTGATTTTAAACAATGCTGCCAGCCTTTATGTCAGCGGAAAGGCCCCGGCTATAAGCGACGCCATGGATCTGTCTGCTTCGTTGATCGACTCTGGCGCTGCAGGCAAAAAGCTTGAGCAGCTGGTGGAAAGATCCAGCACCATTTGATGGCAAAAAGAAAAATGGCGAAAAATAAGAATTTTTCTGAATGCAAATCAGTTTATTCACTGTCGGGGTCCATACGTGAAAAACAGCGGCAGGGATTCTTTCCGGTTATATCAGAAATAAAGGTTTGCTCGCAAAAACACGGGGACCTTTTGCGCGGACGCAACCCTGCAGATCTTGCAGCAAGTATGTCCGCCTGCCCGGTGGCAGGCATCAGCGTAGTCACAGAGCCGTTGCATTTCAATGGTTCAATGGATCTTTTAAAAACAGTTTCCGGGGTTGTGGATGTGCCGGTACTGCACAAGGATTTTATAACAACCGAAGAACAGGTGGTTGAATCCGCGGCTTGCGGTGCTTCGGCCCTGCTGCTGATCACTGCCATGCTCGGGCAGGATGATCTTGCACGTCTGATTAAAAAGGCACGCGAGTGCGGGCTTCAGACCCTTGTGGAGGCTCACACTCCTGATGAAATAAGGCGAATTCAATCTTTTGGATTTGATCTGATGGGTATTAACAACAGGGACATAACTGTTTTTGAGGTGGATGACAATAATGTCGGCAGAACCGAGTCTTTTGCCCATCTTTGCGTTAATTCGCGTCTTATAATAAGCGAGAGCTCCATTGAATCAGCCGTTGATGTGCGGCGGGCCGGCCGGGCAGGCGCGGATGCAGTGCTTGTGGGTACTGCCGTGTTGAAGGCCGAAGATACCGAAAGCTTTATCCATGAGCTTGTTTCCGTGGGGTGGCCGGTATGACCCGGGTCAAAATTTGCGGTATTACAAACGAGGCAGATATTGATTTAAGTGTTTCCGAAGGGGCATGGGCCCTGGGCTTTGTTGTTGAATATCCCATGGATGTGCCATGGAACCTGGACAGGGATACTGCCGGAAAGCTAATGGAAAAGGTCCCCCCCTTTGTATCAAGGGTTATTGTGGTGGGCGACGACCCTGACACGGTTGCGGAATTGACGGATTATTTGAGACCTCACGTTGTACAGCTTCACGGAAATGAGACGGTTTCGCAGACCGCTGCACTGACTTCTTTGATTCATGAACTCGGCTCCCAGGTAATAAAGCCGCTGCGATTTTTTGCTGAAACCGGAAAATGCGAGTCCTCACCTGACAATCCGGTTGATGCGGCAAAACAGATCGAGGCTGCAGGTGTAGATGCGCTTGTGCTCGATTCAGTGAGCAGCATAAGGCCGGCAGGCACGGGAAAAAGCATTGATTGGCGCGTGGCCGCCAGGATAAAAGATCAGCTCAATGTGCCGGTAATTCTTGCAGGCGGTCTTAACTCCGGAAATGTGGGCCGGGCAGTAGCAGAGGTCCGGCCTTACGGTGTGGACGTGATCTCCGGTGTGGAGGAACGTGCGGGGAAAAAAGACCCTGAAAAGATCAATGCTTTTTTCCGCGCCTTGAAACAGAAAATCTTTTAAACCGCCTGTTTTTGGTACATATGAACGTCGCGCTGCGGAAACGGGATTGAAATCCCGTTTGCATCAAACTGCTTTTTGACGGCTTCGGTCATGTCAAAATAAAAGTTCCAGTAGTCAGAAGCGTTGACCCAGGGCCGGCAGGCAATATTGACGCTGCTGTCTGCAAGCTCTAGCACAACCACCATCGGGGCGGGCTCGGACAGGATGCGGCTGTCGTTGTTTAAAAGCTCATGCAGGACCTGCTTTGCCCTGTCAATATCCGAGTCATACGAAATTCCAAACACCATGTCCACCCGCCTGGTTCCCTGGGTGGCATAATTGACGATCTTGTCCCCTGTCATTTGTGCATTGGGAACAATAACGGTTTTGTTGTCAGGGGTCAGAAGGATTGTGTTGAAAATCTGGATTTCCTTTACCGTGCCGGCGGTTGATCCTCCTTCTATATAATCTCCGACTTTAAAGGGCTTGAAAAGAAGCATTAGCACGCCTGCCGCAAAATTGGCAAGAGAACCCTGAAGAGCCAGGCCGATTGCCAGGCCGGCAGCACCCAGAATGGCTATAAACGAGGTGGTCTGGATTCCCAGCTGTGCCAGGGCAGCGATTATTACAAAGACAAACAGGGCGATGTAGGCAAGATTTGCGCTAAAGGATATCAGTGTTTCATCTACATTTGTGCGCCGCATGGATTTTTCAAGGAAATTTCGCAGCATAATGGCCACCCAGCGTCCCAATACCAGGACCACAACTGCGGCCAGAAGTTTTACCCCGAAAACCGTGCCCAGGTCTGTCAGTCTGGCAAAAATCTGTTCCATATTGCTGACTGAAAACCGGTCCATAAAATATTTCTCCTTTTTGTTATGTTGTGATTAAAAAGCAGGACGTTGCGTCAATGTATTATAGTTTTAAGATTTTATCTTTAATAAAAATAATAATAGGGAAGGAAAATTCTGCAAGCTTTACCGCAAAATAATCACAGCTGCAGGCGTGATTTTAAACAGGATGCAAAAAGGGGGATAAATTTTTGCCGGGGCGGTTTTTACCACAGACAGATGACCTTTCTGCCCTCTGAAAGCTGTGCCCGCACTTTTTCCATGTGACGCAGAGGAGCCATTTCCCGTTCGAATTCCTCCATGGTAAGTCCCATGTCGCCCGCGAGTTTTTCAGGCGGGGCCGGGCCGTTTTTTTATCGGCGTGCGCGAAATCCTGATGTAAAGATCTGGGGTGCGCTCCATTGGGTGACATTTTTCAGGGAGTAAGGCGTATTGGAAATAATAGCCTCTGCTGCAAGTTTTCCGCTTTCAACCGCGGGGCCTATGCCTTCGCCCATGTCGCGGGTGGCAAGACCTGCTGCATCACCTATTAAAAAGGCGTTTTCGCGGCGCGTGTTTTCAGTTTCCCCCCTCAGGTAATAGAGGTGGCCTTTTGGGGTAAATCTGCGTGCCTGTACAAGGCCTTTTTGGGAAAGCTTTTCCAAAAAACGTGACCAGTGCTGATTGATAGTCTGGCCGCGCCTTTTAAGCGAGGCAAGCTTCCCGCCTATGCCGGCATTAAGATATTCTTTTTGCTTGGGCACATACCAGGCATATCCCGGAAGGCCGTGTTCGAAAAACCAGAGTCTGCATTGCGGGTCTTTGTATTGACAGGCAAATTCTTCTTCAACCGTTGCAATGCAGAGCCGGGGGTCGCGGGGGTGAATTTCACTGAAAAGAGCCCTGCGGACCGGGCAGTGGGTTCCGCCAGCGCCGACAATGTAGGTGCATTTGTATGTGTCATCTATGATATATTTATTGTTTTGCCTGCGGATATTTTTTGCGTGATGCTGATACACGGGTACATCTGCTCGCTTTAACAAAAAATCATCGAATTCGTATCTACGGATCGAATACTGGTGCGTAGGAACAGGAACGGGCATTTTTTTGATGCAGAAAACGATCTTGCTGTAGGTCAGAAGGCTGTGAGGATAATCCCGCGGGGACAGTTCAAGGTCTGCGAGAACTTTTGGCGTGATCCAGCCGGCGCACAGCTTGGTTCGCGGAAACCTCTGTTTATCAAGAATCAGGGCGTCAACACCCTTTTTTTTCAATTCCCGTCCACAGGTTGATCCGGCCGGACCTCCGCCTACGATTATTGCCGTTGCTTCGATCATTATTTTTTCATGAAAGCCGGCAGTTCGGCTGGGCACGTCCCGGTTTGGTCATCACGATCTGCCAGAGCTGGATACTCCTTGAACGGAAAGCGCCCGCAGAACTCATAAGATAGAATTTCCACATTCTGTAGAAGCGCTCTCCATAGCTTTCCTTGTATTTATGCCATGATTTTTCAAAGTTTTCATCCCAGATCATAAGGGTTTTGTCATAATCAGGGCCGAAATTGTGCCAGTCTTCCATTACAAAAATGCCTTCCATGGCCGCCCCGAGCTGGGATATGGAAGGCAGCATGCTGTTGGGAAAGATATAGGTCGTGGTCCAGGGATTTGCCGAGGTGACACTGACGTTGCCGCCTATAGTGTGGATAAGTGCGATGCCGTCGTCTTTCATGCAACGGTTTGCCACTTCCATATAGGTGCGGTAATTCTTATAGCCGACATGTTCCATGATTCCTATAGAAACCACCCTGTCATAAGTGCCGGTGGCGTTTCTGTAGTCATCGAGATAGATATTTACAGGCAGGCCCTCACACATCTGATTTCCAAGATCAACCTGCTCCTGGGAAACTGTAAGGCCGGTGACCTCTGCGCCGTATTTCTCGGCTGCATACTTTGCAAAACATCCCCAGCCGCAGCCCAGATCCAGCACCTTCATGCCTGGTTCAAGTCCGATTTTGCGGCATACCAGGTCCAGTTTTGCCTCCTGGGCCCCGTCAAGATCCGCCGCCCCCCCGCCCCAGTATCCGCAGGTATATGCCATGCGGGCATCGAGCATATCCCGGTACAGATCGTTTCCCACATCATAGTGCTGCTGACCCACCTTGTAGGCCCGCTGGTTTTTCTGCAGATTAAGCAGCTTTGCCTTGAGCAGATGCATGGACGCCTTCCAGTTCTCCCTGAAGTATTTTTGCAGATTCGCCCGGAAGACCTTGTCGAAAAATTGGTCCAGGGCAGGACAGTCCCACCATCCGTCCATGTAGGATTCGCCAACGCCCAGTTCGCCGTCACGCACGATTCGGTCAAAGACTTCCTCGTTGTGCACCTGGATATCCCACGGCTTGTTGCCGTCAATGGTAATACCCGCATGATTCAGGGCACCTTCAACTATCTGTCTGGATTTGCTGGTTTTGGTCTTTAGAGTTGCGGGTTGAGGCTGCTGGGTATCAAGCAAAATCATCACCTCCGGCAATTTGGTATAATCAAGGGGTTTTAAATAAATTATCCAGTAAAAACATTATGCTAAATAAAAGTCAGGTTAAGGTCAAGCAGATTTTTTTCTGTAAAATTTGTATCCCTCAATATCAATCCCCTTTCGGCCATACTTTTTTGAAACCCTCTGCCTTCACAAAGCAGTAGGGGCATTCTTCCGGAGGATCGTCGCCGTAATGGATGTAGCCGCACAGGGGGCACCGCCACGCCGTTGTGTCCATGGGGTTCCCCTCCGGGTCGAACAGTTCGTCAGCGCCTATCAGCACTGGTACCTCGTCGAGGGGCGGTAAAACCGGCTTGTAGGCAGTGAGGAGATGGCCCGCGATGATCAATTTCTGGATTTCGGTAGTCCCCTCGTAGATAGTGAACAGGCGGGTGTCCCGAAGGAGTTTTTCGACGGGAAACATCTTGGTGTAGCCGTAGCCGCCGAAAATCTGCAAGGCGTCGCTTAACACCTCCATGGCGCTTTCTGATGCGTAAAGTTTGGCAATGGATGCGGAAATGGTCGGGTCCATGCCATTGTCAGCCTCCCAGGCCCCTTTCAGGACCAAAAGGCGGGAGGTTTCCACGCGCTGGTACATCTCGGCAAGTTTGAACTGTATAGCCTGGTAGGAATTGATCCGGGTCCCGAAGGTTTTCCGCTTTTTCGCGTAGTCGAGGGCGTACTCCATGGCTGAGCGGGCCGCGCCCACTGCAAAAGCGCCGATAATAGGCCTGGTCCTGGAAAAAGTTTTCATGGCGAGAACAAAGCCTTCCCCCGGGGGTGCCAGCATGTTTTCCTTGGGAACCCGTACGTCTTTCAGGCTGATGCTCGCGGTATTGGACGTGCGCTGGCCCAGTTTCGGGATGTGCCGGCCGACTCTTACTCCATCCCAGTCTTTTTCTACGATAAATGCGCAGATACCGTCATGTTTCTTTTCGGGATCGATGGTCGCAAAAATAGTCATGTAGTCGGCAACACCGCTGTTTATGATCCAGTATTTGGTGCCGTTCAGGATGTAATGGTCCCCTTCTTCTTTGGCTCTGCACTGAATCCCGGCGACATCCGAACCCATCATCGGCTCGGAGGTAGCAAAACAGATTCTTTTGAAGTTATTTGCGATTTCAGGCAGATACTTTTTCTTCAGCGTTTCGTTATCGGAAATGACAAGGGGTTCAAACCCCAGTGAATTGTCAAAGATTGATGTCGCAAGCCCGGGACATGCTGCTGCGATCTCCTCGGTCACGATCGCCCCTTCGACGAGACCAAAGCCCATGCCGCCGTATTGAGCCGGGATGTCGGAATTCATTATCCCGGCCTCATCGGCTTTTTTGAGCACCCACAAGGGCAATTGATCCTTTTCGTCATAGTGCCACGCCGCAGGCAGAAGCACATCCATGGAAAACTGCCGTGCATTCTGCTGCAGATCCAGCTGCTTTTTGGAAAGTTTAAAATTAAGCATTCAGTACCTCCAAAAGATATGTTTGTATGTTTGGGCCAGTCCTGCCGCTTTCCCGGCCGGTATAAGGACAAAAAAGCAGGCGATGCATGAAAACGAAAATGCCCTGCATTTGCTTTTTTTAAAATAACAGCCTCATATGGTTTTGCAAATGCAGCATCTGACTTTCCGTGCTCAAAAACCACACACCAAGATTAAGATAAAATTTGTTCTTGCTCATTTTCAGGCGTGCAGGTAAAAAATATCTGTTTGCATGACAATTGTGCAGCCGGGAAATCGCTTCAGATCACAAAAACAAGACAGCGTTTTTAAGAGCCTTTATCTTGCTGGCAGGTATCTGTTATGAACGATACGCAAAAAACTGAAAAAATTTTGATTGATGCGGCAGCAGAGAGGATAGATGAAAAGAGTGTGCGGATTTGCTGGGAGAGCACGCGTGATGCGGAAGTGACTGTTTATGCTGTTACTGGGCCTTCTTCTGCCTGCAGAAGTTTTCGCGTAGGCAGTTCAGATGATGGATGTCTGCGGGTAAACGGGCTTGATCCGTTGGCCAGACATTATTTTTTTCTGAAGGCTGGCGGAGATTGTCTTGTTACCGCAGAACGCCGTGTTTTCATGGATGGTACGGTAAATTTCCGGGATTTGGGGGGGTATAAAACAGCACAAGGCCGGAGCGTGAAATGGGGGAGGGTATTTCGCGCAGACGGCTTGTCCCGCTTGTCTGATCTGGATTTGGAGCGTATGAAACAGATGGGTATCAGGCGGATCTATGATTTCAGGACTACATCCGAGATGGAAGGATCGCCGGACCGCCTCCCGGGCGACGGGGCAATGACTCATATTCACCTGCCGGTCAGTCACGGCAGATTTGATTTTGCAGATGCAATGGCCCGGTTGAAAAGGGGGGATAATCAATGGCTGACAGCGGATTTCATGGTGGAAGGCTATATACGCAACCTGGAGAAGTATCCGGAAATCTGGGCTTCAGTGGTCAGGGACCTGGCAAAGCCGGGCGGGGATATCACGGTTTTTCACTGCACCGGCGGAAAAGACCGCACCGGAACATGCGCGGCCCTGATTTTACTCGCCCTTGGGGTGCCCGAAGAAACCGTGATAGACGATCACCAGCTTTCAAATATTTATATCGCAAGTCTTCTGCCCCGTTTATACAGGCAGATGGAGCGGGCCGGCGTTGATCCTGACGCGCTCTTTCCATATCTGACGGCACCCAGGGAGTGCATAGTGGCAGTGGTTGATTATATCCAGGAAAATTACGGCAGCGCCGCGGATTATCTTATCAAAAAGGCCGGAATCAAGATTGACGAGCTTGAGATGCTGCAGCTTAATCTGCTTGAATGAAACCAGGCCGGAAAATGTTACTCAATCGGGCGTACTTCGATGTCATCGACCCACAGGGTTCCATGAGTCATGATGATATCGATATGTATCTGCCGGCTGTTTACCAGGGCCGGGGGCACATCGGTTTTTAATTCCATCCACTCTGATACCCCTTTTGTCTTGGCTATCAGATCAATTACGCCGCCGGGCCTGACTCGCTGGGGCCGGTAATTGATCCTGATTGCCGGGGCCTGGCTGAACCTGTTGTAGTCGATATTTTCGGTTTTGACCCAGACGGTGACCTCATGGCCAATGCCGGGGGTCACGGCCCCGGAGATATCTTCATCCATATATACGATAACACTGCCTCCGGGAGGCGCAACGCTGATTTTAAGTGCCTTGTTTCCGCTGCGCTTTTCATTTTCGTCCAGCACGACTTTCGCCTCGGCGCCTCTTGATATGTTTACCTTCCAGCCTGCCGGCAGATTATTTGTGCTCTTTTGTTCAAATCCGCCGTTTTCGACCAGGTTCTGGCAAAATGCTGTTACGGGCAGGGCCATTAGAATAAAACCCGTGAATATCAATACATTCCTGATCGATTTTTTCATTATTTTTCCTTTTGTGCCTGAAATAATTAACATTTTTTGTATCACTGCCTACAGTCTTTTTAAACTGCGGCGGCTCTGAAATCAAGGAAAAAATTGATTTCAAGACATCAAGACATTGCAATCTTGTCGGAATAATTTTATAGGGGGTAAAATGGGTATAAAATAGCTTGATTATCTTGTTGAATTATGTTTAAATTAGTGAACATCAATATATTGAGGTGCTGGGGGGCGCCTTGTCGATAATTTATAAAGTAAGGAGTGAGAAAATGTTTGGAAATGCAAGATGTATTTTGTGGTGTATCCTTGCCGCAGTTGTTGTGCTGTGCGTTTCAGGATGTGCAAAAGAAGAAAAAAAAGCCATGCTGGAAGTCGAAGACTATGAACTGTTTCTCAGCGAAGACCCTAATTCAAATCTTATTGTTGTAAATGCAAAGGGAACCATCGTCAACAGGGGGGACACGGACGTTGAAAACGTTGAAGTGACAGGTTACTGCAGGACCTGTGGCGAAGAGATCATAAACGGGGAATGGTTTGTAGATGATTATGAAAAAATGGCCCATCAGAAAGATGTTATCAGTAATCTGCCGGCAGGGGATAGAAGTGATTTTGCGTTTGAGGATATCGCATATTACCCCGCCCCGGAAGGAATCCGCGAACCCGAGGGGATACCAGAGGAACATGACTTCGAAATAGTCATAGAGTCCTATGAAATCACCGACTAAAAAAAGACGAGGTATTCCGTCGGAATCTATAAAACTGCTAAGTCCCGGAAAGGAGGGCTGTGGTAGCATGCAGAAAAAAACATTGTTTGCGAACCTGACCGTATTTTTTGTTCTATCTTTTTTTGCGGCACTGTGGTTTGCCGGATGCGGGGATAAGGAGGCGGTGCTCGAAACTTCGGACTATGAATTTTTTATCGAAGAGTCCGGAAGTGATTATGTTCTTAATGCCAGGGGCACCATTGCCAATAAAGGTGAAGTGGATGTAAAAAACGTGGAAGTAACCGGTTACTGCGGATCCTGCGACGAAAAGATAATTGGAAATGAGTGGTTTGTAAGCGACTATGCAAAGATGGACCATCAAAAAGACGTGATAAGCACTTTGCCTGCCGGTGCGCGAAAGAGTTTTGAATTTGAGGAGGTGGCTTTTTTTTCACCCAGGATGGATCAGAGCCCTGAGGGGCTTCCCGACGGCCTCGAGATTTCCATTGAGTCCTACGAGATTGCTAAATAAAACGGCCGGTGACTCACTGCGCTGAAGTCGTCCGGTCAAATAGATGCAGATTCGACCAGCCGTATTTGAACCGGCACCCCCAGGTTTTCCCGTAGCCGGCCTTCACAGCGGCGCAGAAGTTTTTCAAGCTCCTTTATTTCATCTGAAAAGATTTCATTGTTCATAGGTATAAATACCTCAAGCAGTTTTCTGCCCTCGCTGTGTGCCACCTGCAGGGAGACCGGGTCTTTTGTCAGGCTCATCATGTTTTCCAGGTGAAAAAGGACCTGGCGGCTGTGTACATTGACGCCGTCAATATTCATGATGTCATCGGTGCGCCCGGCATTCCATTGCATTCGTACCAGGGTGCTGCCGCACGGGCAGGCATCTTTCAGCAGGCGGGCCCGATCGCCCGTTTTAAAGCGGATAAGGGGAAAGGCCCGGGTGGTAAGTGTTGTTAAAACCAGCTCGCCCTCGCTTTCCTCCTGAAGGGGGACGCCTGTGTCAGGATCCACGATTTCAGGCAGAAAATGGTCCTCATTTATGTGAAGACCCCTGTGAACATCGCATTCAAATCCGATGGCAGGACCCGGCACTTCGCTTAATCCGTAATGGGTCCAGGTGCGCACATGCATTCTGTCTTCGATGTTTTTGCGAAAATCCGCATCCGCGCTTTCTCCGCATAAGATCAGGGTGTGCAGGGAAAGCGAGGCAGGCCCCAATCCGGTTTCAGCCATGTAGTCGGCCAGGTGCCCTGCCATGGCCGGGGTTGTGACAAGCACTGTTGTTTTGTAATCCCTGAGCACCATCAGGTGCTTTTCAACAGAGAGTTGTGTGTTTGGAATAACACTTGCTCCCATGGATTCAGCCCCGTCTTTGTAATCCCTTCCCCAGTTGGCAAGTCCCGGGTTAAGCGCGATCTGGAGAATGTCGGTTGGCGTTGCACCAGCCGCCTTCATGGCGCGTGCCAGTATGTTTTTCCATTGCTCCAGATCCTGCGTGGTATAGCCGCTTACAGTGGGATTGCGTGTGGTTCCGGGCGCGGTATGGATGCGTACTATGTCCCGTAAAGGCACTGCAAACAGGTCATATGGATAGTGCTGGCTGAAATCGGCCCGCTCCATAAACGGAAGCCTTTCAAGATCCGCCAGAGTTGCAATATCTGCAGGTTCGATTCCCGTGGCGTCAAACCGGTTTGCATGAAAAGGCACATGTTTGTATGCGCGGTTTAAAGTACTTTGCAGCCGTTCGAGCTGCATTTGGTTTTTCTCATCGGGTTTAAGCGTAAAAAAAGGATCAGACGGCATCGTAGAAATCTCCATAATCCTTGCCCAGATAGGCACGTTTTACGTCCTTGTCAGCCAACAGTTCTTCTGCCGAGCCTTGAAGTACGACGGTCCCGGTTTCAAAAACATATCCCCGGTCCGCTACCTCGAGTGCGGCAAGTGCGTTTTGTTCCACGAGCACTATGGTCAGGCCTTTTGATCTTAAAATCTCAAGGACTTCCATTATTTTTTCCACAATCATGGGCGCAAGCCCCATGGATGGCTCATCAAGCAGAATCAGTTTCGGGCGGGCCATTAGTGCCCGTCCTAGTGCCAGCATTTGCTGTTCACCCCCTGAAAGAGTACCGGCGGGCTGGTCAAAGCGTTCTTTTAGTATCGGAAACAGTGTTGTTACTGTTTCCAGATCCTGCTTTACTTCATCAGCCGCTTTTTTCTTATACATGGTATAAGCCCCCAGCTTTAGGTTGTCCAATACCGAAAGTGGAGGGAAAACAAGGCGGCCTTCGGGCACCAGACTAATACCTGAACGAACAACAGCCGGAGGATCTAAGTTTTTTAAACTCTGCCCCATAAAATCTATCTCACCGCTCCAGTCCGGGAGCAGTCCGCATACAGCAGAGAGCAGGGTTGTCTTGCCGGAACCGTTTGCCCCTATCAGGCAGATAATCTCTTCGGTATTAACCGACAGACTAACGCCTTTAACAGCCATTATTCTGCCATAATAACATTTCAGGTTTCGGATGCGAAGCATGATCTCTATTTTTTCGCCTTTCCCAGATACGCCGCCATTACAGCTTCATCTGATTGCACGGCCCGCGGGGGGCCTTCTGCGATTTTTTCCCCCTGATCGAGCACCACTATTTTATCCGAAACTGACATGGTAAGATTCATGTCGTGTTCCACAAGCAGGATACTTACGCCCTGATCCCTGATTTGCCGGATCAGTTCCCCCAGTTCCCGGGTCTCTGACATGTTTAATCCTGCTGCGGGCTCATCGAGCAGGAGAAGTTCCGGCTCTGCGGCCAATGCCCGGGCCAGTTCCAGCAATCGCTGCCAGCCAAAGGGCAGATCACTGCTTTTTTGGTGCGCGTGTTTCCCGAGCCCCACGAATTCCAGCAGTTCAAAGGCCTTTTGCGCAGCCCGCTGTTCTTCTTTTATAATATAAGGCAGTCTGAGTATACTGGCTATCATTCCGCATCTGGTGCGTGTATGAAGCCCGACCATGATGTTTTCAAGCACGGTCATGCTTTCGAAAAGCTCAACGTTCTGGAAAGTGCGGGCTATGCCCAGTCCTACCAAGTCATAGACCTGAAAGCCGTTTACAGGACGGCCGTTAAAGCTGATTTCGCCGCGGTCTGCCGGAAAAATTCCGGTTATCAGATTGAAAAGCGTGGTTTTGCCGGCGCCGTTCGGGCCTATCAGGCCGGCAATTGAACCCTGCTGCAGGCAAAAGCTGATATCTTTAAGTGCCCGGATTCCGCCGAACGTCTTGTCGACATTTTTTATTTCCAGCAGCGCGGGGCTATCTGTCATGTTTTTTCCGATAGCGTTCATAAATGTCCAGCAGCCCCCGGGTTAGTCCCCGGGGCAGAAATATCATTACACTCATGAGAATAAGCCCGTATACCACCATTTCAAATTCTGAAAACGCGTGAAGCCATTCCGGCAGCAGGGTCAGAAGGGAGGCTCCGAAAAGCGACCCCCATATGCTTGCCATTCCTCCGATGACAACCATTGTTACAATACGGATGGATGCAAGAAAGCCGAATGTTCCCGGGCTGATAAAATAAATCAGGTGGGCGTAGAGAAATCCGGCCAGCGCCGCCATGCCGGCGCTTAAAATAAATATCTGCAGTTTCAGTTTTTTGGTGTTCACACCAACTGCGGCTGCGGCCATCTCCCCGTCATGTATGGCGCGAAGTGCCCGGCCTATCCGCGAATCTATGATGCGACGGCACATTATAATTGCAAGCAGTACCACTGCCCATACAAGAAAAAAATAGTGCCGCTCTGAATCAAATATCAACGGGCCGGCGGTAAGCGGCGGTATGCCTACGAATCCGGAAGCACCTCCTGTAACACTACTCCATTCCCGAAGAACAATGTGGACGATCATGCCGAATCCCAGAGTCCCCATGCCCAGGTAATAGCCTGTAAGCCGCAGGGTCGGAACCCCGACGATCCATGCCACTATCATGGCTGCACCCACTGCAACAGGAAGGGACAGCAGCGGGGCTATCTGATAAGTAGCAGTAAGCACCGCGGTCACATATGCGCCTATACCGTAGAAAGCCGCATGTCCCAGGGAAATCTGGCCCGCATAACCCATGAGCATATTCAAGGAGAGGGCCAGAAGGGTGTTTAATCCTATGAATATCAGCATCTGCAGATAATAGGCGTTTTTTACCGCCAGGCCGATAAAGATCACCGCAAGGACAAAAACAAGATACAGGATTTTTTGAGATCTGCCATCCATTGGGTCAGAACCGTTTGACTTTTGCGGAACCGACAATGCCCTGGGGGCGTACATATAAAACCAAAAGCAGCAGGACAAAGGCTGTGGCGTCTTTTAATCCCGAGCTGACAAATCCCACCCCCATTGCCTCCAGAATGCCGAGCAGAAAGCCTCCCAGGATTGCACCCCACAGGCTTCCCAGCCCGCCCAGCATGGCGGCACAAAACCCTTTGAGCCCCAGAATTGTGCCCATGTCGTAGCCAGACATGGTAATCGGCGCTATGCTCGCCCCTGCCACAGCTCCCATTGCGGTTGCCAGTCCGAATGCCAGCAGCACCATCCATTTTGTGGGGATGCCGACTATCCAGGCCGCTTTTTTGTTTACGGCACATGCGGTCATGGCTTTACCAGTCAGAGACTTTCGGTAAAACAGGTGAAGCCCGGCAGTCAGAGCCGTTACAATTACAAGAATCCATATGCTCTGTGTCAAAAGTTTTGCGCCTGCCAGATCAACCGGCGGATGGGCCGAAAAAGGCCGCATGCTGTAAGAATCCTTGCCCCATAAGAGCATCCCGACTCCGCGTAAAAAAATCGAGGCGCCCACTGTTATGATAATTAAAACCACATGCTCCGGATGGCGCACCGGGCGGATTGCCAGGCGTTCAAACAACATGCCGGCCGCCCCGACAGCTGCCACTGATATGATAAATGCCGGCAGCAAATACATTCCAAAGCCTGCCGAAAGAGTTATCATGCACATGGCCCCGAGCATGACAAATTCACCGTGTGCGAAGTTGATCAGCTCCGTGGAGTTATACAGCATGGAAAAACCCACAGCGATTATTGCATAAATCGCACCGTTGGTGATGCCTGAGAAGAAATACTGCAGAATTTCCTGCATGTGCCGCTCCGGTCTTCCCTATTCCACCAGTTCCCACTTGCCGTCCTTGATTCTGACCATAACAAAGGCGGAGGGATCAAGGCCGTTGTGATCGGTTTTGCTGAAATTAAAAACTCCGCTTATGCCTGCATGATCGCTGATATTTTCAAGGTTTTCCCGGATTTTTTCCTTATCACCGTCAGTGCCCTTCATTGCTTCGGCCAGCAGATATATTGCATCATATGCATAGCCGCCGAATCCGGATACGGTTTCATCGTATCGGCTTTCGTATGCTTCAATGTAGCGGGAAAGAACCTTTTTCTGGGGGTCGTCTTCAGGCAGTTGCTCTGCCACCAGAATTTTGCCCGTGGGCAGAAAAATGCCCTCTGCAGCGTCTTCGGCAAGTTCTATGAACTTTGGCGAAGCTACCCCGTGGCTCTGGTAAAGCGGAATTTCAAGTTCAAGCTGCTTTACATTTTTGGCAACCACCGCGGGCCCGGGGTTTGTTCCCCAGCAGATGATGGCGCCCGGATCTTCCCGCCTTATCTTTGTGAGCTGGGCGGTCATGTCTGAATCACCGGCCCCGAAACTTTCACTGCGGACCACTGTGAGGCCGAAATCTGATGCCTGTTCTATGAGCTGTTCTTTGCCGCTTTCGCCGAATGCGTTGGCAACGGTTATAATGGCCACCTTTTTGATGTCTCTTTGCTTGATATGCTCGTAAATCGAGGCTACTGCCTGGATGTCGCTCTGGGCGGTTTTAAATACCCAGGGTTTTACCGGCTCAACTATCTTGTTACCTGCTGCGCAGCTTACAAACGGCAGTTTGGCCCTCTCGACCATCGGGACCACGGCCAGGGTCGTCGGCGTGCGGCTGGGACCGATAATAGCTGTTGCCCGGTCCTTGTTTATAAGTTTTGTAACCGATGTGACCGTTTTGGATGGATCTCCTTCGGTATCATAGATTTCGGCTTCGAGTTTGCGTCCGTCGACCCCTCCTGATTCATTGATTTCATCGATTGCAAGTTCCATGGATTTTTTTTCGGGATCCCCCAGAAATGAGGCAGGTCCTGTCACAGAAAAGACCCCCCCGATTTTGTACGTTTTTTCGCCGGCTTCAGCCGCAGGCACCGGACCAGGGATTGTTGCCAGGACCGCGAACACGGCTGCGGCTGTAAAGACCTTGAAGCATTTTCCTGATAATACCATGATGTCTCTCCTTGTTTTGCAGTTAAAGCCTGTTGTTTCTGCTTTAGCCTGAAAATTGATTTTTACGAAACCATCAATTTT
>CAZVFQ010000057.1:0-13458 GCA_964626455.1 uncultured Desulfobacteraceae bacterium
CCTGCTTTTAAACCAGCACATAGTAAACCGCAGTCACCGCAATCAGGCTTGCCACCCTGAAGGACTGGCCCATAAGCAGAAGCTGAAATCCTGTTTTCGGCTGAAAAATGCCCATGTAGCGCGGCAACTGATGGCGAAGTGCACGGATAGGAAATGCTATTACGTTTCCGGCAATAAGGGCGATCACTGTCTGTTTTACGTTAATTACTCCCTGTTCGAGAAGCGCGCCTGCTGCTGCGAAGCCAGAGGTGAATTCCGCGGCAAAGCTTAAAATAACCACTGAAAAAGCCTCTACAGGCAGGCTTTCCAGGGTCACGGCCCGGGCTGTCCATGTGCGAAGAGCTTCAAAAGCCCCGAGGCCAGCTGCAAAATACACGGCAGTATAAATCGGAACCACGTATGTGAGAATGCCTGCATACCTTAAAGGAAGCTGGCTGCGTATAGCGGTCCATGCACCTTTTTTTTCCGCTTCTGTTTCTTTTCGTGCCGTTGTCTCATCACAGTCATTCTGCGGGGGAGATACAAACATCCGTCCCCAGATCACAAATATAATGGTGCGCACCAGTGTGGCTGCAAACGTGAGCCCGAAGTAGACCAGGCCGGCTGTCCTTGTCAGCGGCACCACTATGAAAAACGTGGTGGGCAGGTGAAGAAAATATGCAGGAAACTGGTTTATGAAATTCGTCAGAAACATCTGGTGCCTGGTGATTTTTTTATCATTGTAGAAACCCACCAGCATGGAGTTTGCAGCCACGCCTGAAAAAAAAGCGGTGGAAAAAGCCGCACTGCAGCGTCTGCCAAGGTTTGCATAGGAAAACATCGGCCCTGCCACAGCCCCGAGACGCCTGGTCCATCCCCAGGCTTCTATGATCTGGGCCAGCGCCAGCCCGATGCCTATAAACAGGCATAACCTGATAAGCGGCATAAACAGCCGGTTCCATGCAACCGCAGGTGTAATGGATTCAATTGCAGCCATTCCCATGGCCGCAATTGCCGCTGAAATCGTCAGCGAGACAGCAAGTCTGCGGTATTTCGATGTTTTACCGCTTTTACTCATGTCCGTTCCGGCTGCCTGAAAATATCAGAGTCCAGTAGTCAGGAGGCGAGTCTTCAAACTCGCCTATATCTTTTACAATCCGCTCCCTGGGAAGGCCGCAGGCAACAACACCGGCGCTTTTTTCCCTCCAGCCCCTTTCATCTATTGCCCGGGTAATGTCTGCGGCGTTTTTGTAGGCTTTTACAAACACCACATTGTCTGCATGCTCTCCCATTTGTCTTAGTTTTCCGCCTCCGCTGCTCCCTGATACGATCAGAAGGGATTCCTCCCCTTCTGCCAGCGGGCGCTGCAGGCGGGCGGCTGCTGCATTATATGAGGTAATTCCGGGTATGGCAACAGTATGGGCCTCAGGGTTAATCCGTCTTAAATGCCGGGCAAGGTATGAGTAAGTGGAATAGGTAAGGCAGTCCCCGAGAGTCAAAAATGCGGCGTTTTTCCCTTCAGCCAGGGTTTGTGCAACCGTTTCTGCATTTTTTTCCCACGCCTGTTCCAGCACACGGGGGTCCTTGCTCATGGGAAATCCCAGATGCCTGATTTCCGCATTTTCCGGGATATGCGGCCTTGCAATTGAAACCGCCAGGCTGTAGTCGTTTTTAGTGGAGCTTGCAGTATATACAACGTCCACCATTGACAGGGTTTTTACCGCCTTGATGGTAATAAGGTCAGGGTCGCCCGGTCCCACGCCTATGCCGTATAATGTAGCTGATTTTTTTTCCATGTCACACTCCTTTTTCGTCTGCCAGGATCAGCAGGGCGTTTATAACTGCAGCAGCCACGGCAGATCCTCCCTTTCTCCCCCTGTTTGTTATGTGCGGCAGATCCAGTTGCTCCAGTATTTCCTTGGATTCTGCCGCGTTAACAAATCCCACCGGAAAACCCACAACCAGGGCGGGCCGTGCGCTTTTCTGCCGAATGTGTTCGATTAAGCGCAACAGTGCAGTGGGTGCGTTGCCCACGGCGCAGATGCCGCCTTCCATGTCTGAGACTGCGGCATCCACAGCTGCAGCCGCCCGGGTGGTGCCTTGTTTTTCCGCATCTTTTTTCACCCCTGGATCTTCTATTAAGCACTCAACCCTGCAGCCGAATTTTGAAGTGTCTTTTTTCCGGATTCCGGCCCTGAGCATGTTTGTGTCCGTGATAATCGGCCGGCCGTTTTTTATGGCGCTTATGCCCGCAGAAACAGCCTCAGGATGGATTTTCACGCTTTTAAGATATTCGAAATCCGCGCTGGTATGAATCATGCGTGACACAATGCTCCACTGGTCAGGGGCAAACCCGTGTGTGCCGGCTTCCTGCTCTATTATCCGGAAACTTTGTTTTTCAATCTCATTAGGTTTCATGGGGATTTTTTCCTTTTGCTTTAAATTGTGCACATGCATCGGCAAAATGACTGCCGGTCTCAGGGTTGCTTTTAAAATGCAGGTGCACATAGCTGCCAAGGCACCTTCCTGCAAGCCAGCCTGATGCCCTGCTTTGCCTGCCTGTTTTGTCTGCTGAATCGTATACGTCTTCGGCCTTTTTTTCCGCACCAGGATTTTTTATGCGCGAATAATGAAATTCATGGCCGCGGATCACGCTGCCTGCAGGGCCCAGTGGGGTGTTTTGCCCAAGCCTGATCTCCCGGTAGCCAAGAGAAGATAATCGTTTTTGCATGCATGTATCAAAGGCATAGACCCCTGCCATCTCAAAAATGTTTCCCTCCTGGTCCTCAAGAGTTCGGCACAAGTACATAAATCCACCGCATTCAGCATATACCGGCATGCCTGAGACGCACATTTTCTGAACCCATCTGCGCATGGAGGTGTTTTTATATAGGGCGTGGCTGTAAAGCTCCGGGTATCCGCCGCCCAAATAAAGGCCGTGGATGTTGTCCGGAGGCTTTTGATCATTCAAAGGCGAGAAATACACTATATCACACCCGTTCTCCCTTAACACGTCCATGTTGTCCTCGTAGTAAAAGCAGAATGCTTCGTCTTTTGCCACAGCCACCCGCACCAGGGGGTCAGACGGGGCGGGTGAGGGTGCCTGTTTTACAAAAACCGGATCAAGCAGATCAATCAGGCGGTCCAGATCAATGTTTTCAGAGACAATTGATGCAAGGGCATCAATTCTTTCATCCGTGATTACCCTGTCTTGTGCAGTAAAAAGCCCGAGGTGTCTTTCAGGAATCGAGGCCTTTGCATTTCTTGGAATTCCTCCCAGAAGCGGTATTTCCGGCAGTTCCTGCATGGCGTCTTTAATATACTGCATGTGATTCGGACTTGCAGCATTGTTTGCCACAACCCCGCAGATTTTCACATCAGGATCGAATTCAGAGAAACCTTTTACCAGGGCTGCAAAGCTTCTTGCCATGCTGCGGGCATCCACCACCAAAAGCACCGGCAGCCCCAGCCATTTTGCCATCTGCGCGGTGGATCCGGCCTCTGATAATCCGGAAAACCCGTCGTATAATCCCATAACCCCTTCGACCACAGCCATCCCGGCTCCGTGCGCAGCCCCGGCAAAAATCTCCAGGTTCACTGAGGGCTCCAGCATCCATCCGTCCAGGTTGCGGCCGGGCCTGCCGGTTATCCCTGCATGAAGACCGGGATCTATGAAATCAGGGCCGATCTTGAAGGCGGCAGTGTCAATGCCCCTCTTTTTAAGCGCAGCCAGCAGTCCCAGTGTAACTGTAGTCTTGCCGTTTCCGCTTGCAGGGGCAGCCACGACCAAACCTTTTATTGCTTCAGAGTTCATCTTTTTACTTTGCCGTCGATAATCGACTTTTTTTGAAACCGTCAGTTTTTTCTGGTGTATAAATTTCCGGATACAGTATTTCCCCGATCGTCCATATGCCTTTTAGCAGCCGAAGGGTAGGGCGCGAAACGATCTGCTCATCCACTATATAAATCCCGCCTTCCCTGACAGCCTTTATAACCCCGTATCCCGGCTCCTTTTTTATCTCTTCCACATCAACACTGTTCATCGGCCCTTTCTGGGCAAGATACACGTCTATCTCAGGGCCTTTTTCCATGATCCTCTCCTTGCCGAACTCTGCTATATTGGTCCCCCTGACCTGGCGGACATCTTCTGCCGCGTTTATGCCGCCTGCGCATTCCAGTGCAAAAACCGGCATGGAATCAGGCGTAAATGTTTTGAACCTGTCATGTATTGCCTCGAAATAGACTTTTTTCTTTTTGGAAATTCTTTGTGCAATCTGTCTGGCCTGCTGCACCCCTTTTTCAAACTTCTGGATCATTTCTTCGGCAGCCTGTTTTCGACGGGTCAGCCTGCCCAAAATTTTCCAGTATGTCTTCATCTCTTCAACATTTCCAGGCTGAAGCGATACCACTGTTATCCCGAATTTTTCCAGCCTTTTCATGAGCGGTTCATATCCGCGGTCTATCATGGGACGTACCAGAACCAGGTCCGGGCGGGCGGCCAGGAATTTTTCCGGCCCGTCATGGGGGGAAAACCGTGATTTTTCGCGCGCTGCAGGCGGCCAGTCCGGATGCCTGCCCACCCCGATGATCTTGTCATCTGCCTCCAGGGAAAACAGGTTTTCCGTGTGGGCCCCGTAAAGCGAAATTATGCGTGAAAATGGCTTTTCCACGGTTATTTCGCGCCCTGCGCAGTCGCGGATCCGGTCTTTGCCCAAAAGGGCCATCTGCCCGGTTTCAGCCCCCGGGCCGGCAGCCGTGAAAATAATAAAGCATGACGCCATGATCAGTATGTAGAAAATTTTATTCATGGCCTACAAAGGTCACCTGTGGTGCGTTTATTGCCGGTTCATGTCTTATGCGGGCCTCAACCCCGAATACCCGCTTTAATACCCCGGGCTCCAGGACATCGCGCACGCGGCCGGCTGCGGCTATTTTCCCCCGGGCCATCAGTATGAGTTCGTCTGCATAGCGAAGCGCCAGGTTTATGTCGTGCATTACCGCGGTCACCGTGTTTCCCTGTTTTTTTGTCCGCCCGGCAGCCGCTTCCATCAAAATCAGCGCATGGCGGATGTCCAGGTTTGCGCATGGTTCATCAAGCAGCAGAACCGGAGTTTTCTGGGCAAGGGCGCGGGCAAACACCACCCTTTGTTTTTCTCCGCCGGACAGCTCTGTCATGAACCTGTCTGCAAGCATTTCAGCGCCGCATTCGCGCATGGCCGATTCCACCAGCTCCATGTCGCCGGCTGCCGGGGCTGAAAAACGGGGAAGATGGGGGTACCTTGCCATTGCCACCACCTCCTTTGCGGTGTAGGGAAAGTTTACCCGGTATTCCTGGGGCACCAGGGCGACATGCCTGGCAAGGGCCCTTGCTGAATAGCTGTCAAGGCTGTTTTTGTTGAGCCTCAGGCTGCCGGACTTGGGTTTCCTGTGTCCGCACATAAGATCCATCAACGTGGTCTTGCCGCATCCGTTGGGTCCGATCACCGCATAGAACCGCCCCTGCTCAAGGCCCAGGCTGAGCCGGTCCACTGCTTTTCTTTGACCGTAGGAATATGAAATATCGTTTATTTCAAAAACCATGGCCCATTCCCATCTGCCGCCTGCGGAATATCCAGCAGAAAAACGGCCCTCCGATAAGCGCGGTTAAAACGCCTATGGGAAGCTCGCTTGGCAGAACCGCCCTTGTCACCGTGTCTGCTCCCAGCAGAAGTATTGCGCCTGTAAAAAGTGACAAGGGGATCAGTCTTGCGTGATCCGGTCCGCACACGCTTCTTACCAGGTGGGGCACCAGCAGCCCCACAAAACCGATTATGCCTGAAATGGAAACGCAAATCGCGGCCATCAGGCTTACACATACCAGAAGGGCGGGCGATATCCTGTGCACCGGAGTACCCATGGATGCGGCGGTGCGCGTTCCAAGAGAGATAAGATTCAGATCCCTTGCAAAATACAGGCACACCACGGTGCAAAAACCTGTCATCCCGGCCACCAGGCCGACATCCGCCCAGGTCTTTGAGGCAAGACTTCCCATGAGCCAGAAAATGATGACAGATACGCGCTCGTCTGCCAGGTATTTTAAGAAGCTTATTCCTGCAGAAAGTATGGAGGCCACGATAATGCCTGATAATATCAGGTTGTTCGAAGAATATCCGCCGGCTGACGAGGCCAGATACATTACAATCATAAGGGTTGCCACCGCGCCGGTAAATGCAAACACCGGCACTGAAAAAGCACCGAGCATGCCGATATTCAAAAGAAGGGCAATGCTTGCGCCAAATGCCGCCCCTGCCGAGACCCCCAGGGTGTATGGGTCTGCCAGGGGGTTTAGCAGGATGCCCTGGTAGACCGCGCCCGAAACCCCCAAGGCCCCTCCCACCAGGGCTGCCGTAAGTATTCGTGGCAGACGGACTTCCAGGACCGCGGCCCGGGATACCTGGTCAATTCCAGATGCAAGCTCAGGCATGCCCGGCAGTGCTGACCCGGCGATCCTCAGAACATCTATGAAACCCACATTTACGTAGCCCATGCCGGCAGCAGCCGCTGCAAGAACAAACAGCGCTGCCGCCAGCACTGCAAGCTGGGGCCACAGGGAAAAAAACCTGAGCTTATGGAATTTTTGGGTTTTCAATGCCATTTTGCATCGGTTTCAGGGCGCCTTTCGCTTTCCGCCTTCCACCTTTAACCTTTCGCCTATTACTTTGCGCCTTCAAATAAAAAAAGCCCCCTTAAGTCCTTTTGACTTAAGAGGGCTGCACCCGTTTTTCTTGACCCCTTAATCTTTCATGCAGGCGAAATCCGCGCCTTTTACCATGAAACACTTCAGCAGGGCAGGTCTTCTGGCTCCCGGATCATCCTAGTTGCCGCGCCTTCCCATCTGCCGCCCTTCTGTTTGGCTTTCAGCACTGTAAAAATCAAAGAATGAGCGCCGGACAGTGGCATGTGTGCGGCTTTCGTCCCCGGTTACAGCGGCGGGTCCGCTCCCGACTCGTTCACGGGATTCCCTTTTGGCCCTTTTCAGGCACCCTGCTAAATTATGTTATCATAACTTTATTGAGTGGAAGCAGATTTGTCAAGGGAGTTTTCCTGCTCCGGGTTTTCCGGTTCCTCCGCGGAACCTTCGTATGCAGGCAGGGAAATAATAAAAGTTGTGCCTTCACCTGAGCGGCTTTTTACCTTGATGTCTCCGCGGTGGTCTTTGATGAAACCATAACATACGGAAAGCCCGAGGCCCACCCCTTTGACTGTGTCCTTTGTGGTAAAAAAGGAGTCAAATATATGGTTAATGTTTTCTTCTTTTATCCCCTGGCCGGTGTCTGTGATTTCTATATATACGGTTTTTGCTTTGTGCCATGTCCTGAAGGTAAGCGTGCCGCCTTCTGGCATGGCGTCTCTGGCATTGGAGATCATGTTTAAAAAAACCTGGCGCATCTGGTTTCTTGAGGCGTAAACTTCCGGGATGTCTTCTGCGAGCTCGCTTTTGCTCTTTATGCTGTTTTCCCTGAGCTGCTTGTCATGAAGCATCAAAAGTTCGTCAATAATTGTGTTGATATTAACCGGGCCTTTTTCCTCTTCGTCTGGCTTGGAAAATGAAAGCATTTTGCGAAGCATTTCAGCTAAGCGCTCGGTTTCTGAAAGCGACATGTCCAGGAGCTTGCGCCGCTTGTTTTCCGGCGGAATTTCTGTTTTGAGCAGTTCCAGGGTGTTCATGATTCCAAAGAGGGGGTTGTTTAACTCATGGGCGATCTGTGAGGTAAGCCGGCCCATGGCTGCAAGTTTTTCAGACTGGAGCAGCTGTTCCTGGGTGTTTTGCAGGGCCCGTTCCATCTCTATGCGCTCTGTCATGTCGATAAAAGACCCTACTGTTGCCACCTCGTTTCCGTCATCATCATATATCATGGCAGCAGACAGGCTGCCGTCTATTACTTTGCCGTCACGCCTTACATAGAGCATGGGATGCGAGCGTAAAAGTCCCACACCCCCGTGTTCCGGACTGCGGATCATTTTCATGATCCTGCGGGCAAGCCCTTCAGGATATATTTTAGTGATGTGCATTTTTCCTATGGTCTCGGAGGCCGGGTATCCCAAGGTTTCTTCAGCAGCCCTGTTCCAGATGAAGATGTTGCCTTTTAAATCCGCAGCCATGATGGGGCTTGGCGAGCTCTGGATTATCTTGTTCATCAAATCGTAGGCTTCGCGCAGCTTTTTTTCCATCATGTAGCGTTCTGTCTGATCCACTGTAATGCCCTCGTATCCGAGAACATTGCCCTGGTGGTCGTATCTGACATGGCTGGTCAACAGCACCGTGATCGGTGTGCCGTCTTTTCTCTTGAATTCAACCTCATAGTCTATAACTCTTCCGTCGCGTTCAATCATTTCCTGGAATTTGCGTCTGTCTGATGGACGTACATAGAGATCTGTCGTGATATCAATTTCTAAAAGCTCTGCCTTGCTGCCATAACCCATCATATTGATAAACGTCTGATTTGCATCCAGGAATCTGCCCTCTTTGCTGCTGATATATACCCCGACCCCCACGTGCTCGAAAAGATTCTGGTATCTTTCCTCAGATGCCGCAAGCTTTGCCTCGCGCTGTTTCTGCTCGGTGATGTCGCGCATTATGCTGAGTTTTGACAGAGAGCTGTCCGGGTTTTTAAGAGGGAGCTCGGTGAGCATGAATGTCTTGTCAACCCTGGGAACGTATAACTCCCAGTGAAGTCTGTTGCCTTTAAAGATTTCCGGGGCTCGGCACCATGGACAAAGCGTATCGCTTTTGTTTAAAACCCGGTGGCATTTTTCTCCGGTGCCTTCCCCGAAAAGTTCTTTCATTCGGCTGTTCATGTATTCCAGCCTATAGTCTTTGTCTATCACGTAAATGCCGTCCTCTATGGTTTCGAGGATGGCATTGAGCATGCGTTCTTGTTTGTCCATGGTATTGGCCTCTGGGTTGGAATTCGATGTGCAGATAAATGTTTTTATTTAAAATATATGAGAGAACGGCGGTTAAAGTCAACATGCAAAGATGATGGCACCGTAAAAAGCAATATATGCGTTACGCGCAATTTCTGAAGAATTTCACGTACGGCTAAGTACTCTGCATTCTTTGAAATTGCGCAAGCCTTGATCTTGAACTTTTTATGGCGCCATCTGAAATTGCTTTTTTCAGGCAAAAGAAATTCAGAGCAACGGGTCTTTTTCCTATGAAATAAAAGCCCCGATCCGCTTTGCGGGCAACAGGGTTGGCGAGGTGATCGTGGGTTTAAAGGCCGATTCAATGATAGCCGCAAGAAAGGCGGCTAATAGCAAAATTTTCTGGATTGCCGCTTTGGCCATGTCATTTGGAGCTGTCGGGACTCTGTTGCTGGCATCTTTTTTAACCGCCCCGGTCGAGCGCCTTGCCGCCGGTGTGTCCCGGCTCAAATCCGGTCATAAAGAAGTCGAAATTAAGATTACTTTCAGAGACGAGCTTGGTGAATTAACCCGCAGTTTTAATGAAATGTCGAAAATGCTGCTTGCCCAGCAGGAAAGCCTGACAACATATTCAAAAAACCTGGAAGAGTCTTATACCTCCATATTGCACGCTGTGCAGATCAGCTCATGGAGCAGGGCCTTGTTTCATATCGCCAGGGCCGGCTTGATGATGCCATATATATATGGAACAGGATCCTGGCCTTTGATCCGCACCACCAGGCCGGCCGCAATGCAATTCAGACAGCCAGAACCCAGCAGAGCAACCTGGAAAAA
This sequence comes from uncultured Desulfobacteraceae bacterium, assembly GCA_964626455.1. Taxonomy (GTDB): domain Bacteria; phylum Desulfobacterota; class Desulfobacteria; order Desulfobacterales; family Desulfosalsimonadaceae; genus Desulfosalsimonas. The sequence goes on from CAZVFQ010000057.1 coordinate 9,721, forward strand.
ATGGGCAACGGAGCCGAAAAGCAGCCGTGATAATCCGAAGATCTCGGCTTATGCCCCGATGGCCCCGGCCATTAAATCGCCTACCATTTTGTTGAACTGCGAGGGGTTTTCAACCTTGCCTCCTTCGGCGATTACCGCGAGATCATAGAGTAGCCGACTGTATTCTTTCAGCGATTCCTCATCCCCGTTGTTTTCGTAAATGCTGCGGATTTTTTCCATTACAGGATGCTGCGTGTTTAATTCAAGAATCCGCTTGGTTTCGGGAACGGTCTGTCCCGAGGCGCGAAGCAGTTTTTCCATGTAGGCGCTCATGTCATAAGAGTCTGCCGAAAGACAGGAAATCGAGTTTTTCAGATGAGACGATGGCTTGACAGATTTGACCTTGTCTTCGAGGAGTTCCTGGATCTTTTTGAAAAGATCGGAGTAGGCCTCGGATTCTTCTTCCTCTTTTTGATCAAGCCCGAGATCCCCTTTTTCCGCGCTTTTAAGCGGTTTGCCCTCGAATTCCGTGACGCTTTGCACCACAAACTCGTCGACCGGGTCTGTCATCAACAGCACCTCATAGTCCTTTTCCTTGAGCGCCTCAAGGTGAGGGCTGTTTAGCATCGCGCTCATGTTGTCGCCTGTAATATAATATATATTTTCCTGATCAGGCTTCATGTCGTTTACGTAGTCTTTAAGAGACCGCCACTGGTCTTCTGATTTCGTGGTCTTGAAGCGGATCAGCTTTGTAAGACGATCCCGGTTTTCCCAGTCCATGTAGATGCCTTCTTTTAGCACCGCGCCGAACTGATCGTAGAACTTGGCATAGGTCTCCTGATCCATCTGCTCGAGTTTTTCGAGGATCTTTTTCACCAGATTCTTGCGGATATTCTGTACGAGCACATCCTGCTGGAGCAACTCGCGGCTTATGTTTAGATTTAAGTCCGGGGCATCTACCACCCCGCGGATAAACCTCAGGTACTCGGGCAGAAGTTCTTTGCAGTTCTCCATTATAAAGACCCGCCTGCTGTAGAGCTGGACCCCGTGCTGGCGCTCAGGATTAAACAGATCAAAAGGCGCCTGTGACGGGATATAAAGCAGGGCTGTATATTCCGTGACCCCTTCGAGCTTTATGTGCATGCGATCCAGCGGGGGATTCCAGTCATGGCTTATGTGAGAATAAAAATCATTGTATGCCTCGTCTGTTATTTCATTTTTATTCTTGGCCCATATGGCCTTCATTGAATTCAGAGTCTCCTCGCGGATCACCTTTTTCTTTTCCCCGTCTTCTATGGGCTTTCCCTCTGAATCGGTCTCCTGCTCCTCGCGCTCCACATCCATGACAACAGGATAGCGCACAAAGTCTGAGTGGCGCTTTACGATTCGCCGAATGGTCCACTCATCAGTAAAATCATCTTCCTTTTGAACCTCGGGTGAAAGCTTCAGGATAACATCGGTGCCCCGGCCGGCTTTTTCGGTTTCTTCGATTGTGTAGGAGCCGTCCCCGGCAGACTCCCATTTTGTGGCGGTTTGCTCGCCAGCGGCCCGGGTGATAACCGTGACATCGTCAGCCACGATAAATGCGCTGTAAAAACCCACACCAAACTGGCCGATTAACTCTGGAGTCAGACCGTTTTCCTGTTTTGATTTGTCCAGGGCCTCAAGAAATGCCGCAGTACCGCTTTTGGCGATAGTGCCCAGGTTTTCCTTGACCTCTTGTTTTGTCATTCCTATGCCGTTATCTGATACGGTAAGGGTTCGGGCCTGCTTGTCGGCAATGAGCTTGATTTTAAATTCAGTGTCATCTCCCAGAATATCCGGGTCGGTCTGGGCCCTGAAACTGGCTTTGTCAATTGCATCAGAGGCGTTTGAAATCAGTTCGCGCAGGAAAATTTCCTTGTTGGAATACAGGGAATTGATAATAATATTGAGCAGCTGCTTTACTTCGGTCTGAAATTCATAGGTTTCGGTTTTTGGTGTCATGTTCTGCTCCTGTTTATGTTATGTTAATATTTGTTTAAGATCTGCATCCGGAACCCGAGAGGGGGAAAACGCTTTGAAGCGATATTTTTTTGTCCATAAAATTAGGCTTGTTTTGGATTTGTCAACCCATGATCCAGATCTATGAGAACATGTCGGAAGACTCTGCCAATCTGTGCGCATTGATCCTTAAGGCCTCTGATATTCCCTTCAGGACAAGGCGCGAGGGACGCGGATGGGGCATATGGGTACAGGCCCGCGATTACAGGCGTGCGCGTGATTCAGTTGAGCAGTATTTTCGCGAAAATCGCGGTCAGGCTCCTGAAGCCGATACTTCTGCCGTATACAGGGATCACGGTTATGCCGGCATATGGGCGGCCCTTTTTGTTGCCCTGGTATATGCCGCGGTTGCGCGTACCGGGGACGTTCATTCGGTCTGGTCTGATTTCGGGGCTTCTGCACAAAGGATCGCCGGGGGAGAGTTGTACCGCGTTGTGACAGCTCTGCTGCTGCACGCGGATGCGGTTCATCTTTTTGGAAACATGGCAGGTCTTGCAGTGTTTGCAACGGCGGTATGCCACGTGTCAGGCTGGGGGGCGGGCATTTTGATGGTGCTTTTTACAGGGGCGGGGGGAAATATGGTCAATGCCTGGGTTTATGAACACGGCCATCTTTCAATAGGCGCATCAACCGCGGTGTTCGGTGCGATCGGGATATTGTCCGGCTATCAATTTTTACAGAAACGCAAAAACACCAGGCAGAAGGCTGCCGCCTGGCTGCCGCTTGCCTGCGGTATGGCGCTTCTCGGCTTTCTGGGCACGGGTGAGCATGTGGATCTTACGGCTCATTTGTTCGGATTTGTGGTTGGCATTCTTTTCGGAATCGGATATGCCATGGCAAACAAGACACTTCGGCCAGCCGGTCAGGCGATCTGTTTGGGGATTGCTGCTGCGGTTCTCACGGGTGCATGGGCGGCCGGAATATGGATGCATTGAAAGTTCAGGTCATTAAAGGAGTTTAAATGAAAGCGATTGCTGATCTGCTTTTTGAAGCAAAAATTTTAAAGGATATCCCAAGGGCGGGGTTTGCGTTTCTCGGTGCCGGACGCGAGTCTGTAGCTGAGCATTGTTTTGCCGCCACCTTTATTGCATACGTAATGTCGCAGATGGTGCAGGAGGCAGACGCCCATCGCCTGGTTACCATGTGCCTGCTCCATGACCTGCCTGAGGCAAGAATCGGGGACCTGAATTACGTGCAGAAAAAATACGTGACTGCTGATGAAAAGCTCGCCATTAAAGATGCCACGCAAAATGTACCGTTTGGTGACTCGGTTTGCGAACTTATAGACGAATTCAACCGCCAGGAAACCATGGAGGCAAAGCTTGCCCATGACGCGGATCAGCTTGCCTTTATTCTTGACTTGAAATCCATTTCAGATGTGGGCGGCAGAAGCCCTGAAAGATGGCTGCCGGTCGTGAGAAGCAGGCTTAAAACAGAGGTTGGAAAAAATATTGCAGACGAGGTCTGCCAGCGCAGATGGGATTCCTGGTGGATGGAGGAATACTCGGAATAAGGCATTTTGCAAGTAAAAAAAATTCTTGATCTGAAAGGATTGTTTTATTATTTTTGCCAATTTGCACTTACACGGGGCCAAGGGCGGTCCTGCTTTTTGCAGCAATACTGAATTTGCGAAGCAGGCAGGGCTTCCTTCCTGTAAAAACATCGGGGGATGTAAAAAGCTTTTTAAGAGCCAGGGTCGGAAACAAAAAGGTGTTT
>CAZVFQ010000057.1:13558-19669 GCA_964626455.1 uncultured Desulfobacteraceae bacterium
CTGCAGGCGCCCTGGCTGCTATATTTAATGCCCCGATAACAGGGATGGTCTTTACTATAGAAATCATTCTGGGAGAATGGTCCGCACTTACTATTGTTCCTGTTGCCGTGGCTTCAGTGGCCGGGGCCCAGGCCAGCCGGCTGCTTCAGGGAAACCAGATCGCATTTACCCATCTTCGTTTTGACGTGGATGTGACCACAACACTTGCAGCAGTTGGCCTGGCGGTTATAGCAGCGGCTGTATCAATTGCTCTGACCCTTGCATTGCGATATTCCCATCGTATTTCCGGTAAAATTGCATTGCCCCTGTGGATGCGGGCATTTATGGGCGGGTGCATGGTGGGCGCAATAGGCCTGATGCTGCCCCAGGTGCTCGGGGAGGGGTATCATTCCATACAGAAAATGGTGGAAGGAGCCTTTGCAGAAGGACTCGGCCTTGTGGTGCTGCTGGTCGCCGCCAAAATAATAGCCACCGCTTTTACCCTCGGATGGGGCGGTTCAGGAGGGATATTCGCACCATGCCTGGTGATAGGCAGTTTCACCGGGCTGATGTATCATCGGTTCGTGGAGTTTTTGTGGCCTGGTGTTTCATGGGTAAATGAGGGCTGTTTCGCTTTGCTGGGCATGGCTGGCCTGGTAAGCGGCATTTTGCAGGCACCGCTTACTGGCATGTTTCTAATTATTGAAATTACAGGCGGATATGAAACTATACTGCCCTTGATACTCGTTTCCGCGCTTTCCACCACAATGTGCCATGCCTGGGAGCCTGCTTCCTTTTATTTTAAGGATTTGATTGAAAGAGGCCATTACTTAAGGCCCCGGACAGACGCCAAGGTTTTAGCTGACATGAGCATTGATGAGCTGGTTGAAAAAGACTGCATGACAGTGCGGCAGGACATGCTTCTTGGCGATTTCATAAAGGTAATACAGCAGTCGCACAGGAATTACTTCCCGGTTCTGGACCAAAAAACAGGGGAACTCAGAGGAATGATTCATCTGGATGATATACGGCCCTACCTGTTTGATCCGCTTCTTTATGAAACTGTATTTCTGGAGCAGATCATGCAGAGCGACGTTGAAGCTGTTGATATTCACGAGGAGTTGTCGGATGTATTGGATAAAATGGATGTCAGGGGCCTTTTCAGTATGCCGGTGGTAGCCAATAAACACTTTGTCGGCATGATTTCAAAGGCCACCCTGCTGGACAGATACCGTCATGAACTCATAGTTCAGACGCAGCATTGATCTGAAAAGCATATAACGACTGTAGAGAAGTCAAAGGAGGTTTTCAATGCAAATGCAAATGCTGCATATTTTCAGAAACACACCGCTTGGCAGGGAGACGCTTTTGCAGAGCGCCTATTTCTGCGGGCGGCTCGATATCCTGCCTGTGATCTATACGCCGGGTTTTGTTAAATTTCTTATGTATTTTGAAAATGACGTGGTTCAGGTGGACCTGGACAGTTCATATCTTCGGGCTCCGGCCACTGCCGGGAAACATGCCGCCGAGATAGTCGAAGAAATGGGTCTGCCGGAGCCCAAGTTCCTGGAGCCCAAGCATTTTACCGCATCAACACTGCCCGATATCCCGGTAAATTTTGATTTCATGTGCTGCCCCAGAAGCATTACAGATCTTTCATCCAGGATAGGACTCGGCTATATAGGGCCGCGCGTTCGAAGGATAGTGCAGTCTGCGCGCTTCCCGGTGCTGATTCCAAGCTCGGTATATAAGCCATGGAAAAGCCTTGCGGTGCTGTTCGGCGGTTCGGCCAATGCGGTAAAGGCATTGAGGCTTGGCATACGGCTGAGCAGGATTTCGGGGCTCCCGCTGGATGTATTTACTCAGGAAGAAAAGCGAAAACAAAAGGAATATGAGCAGAGTGTTCAGGAGGCTGGTCTGGCCTCTGAAATGGAAAAATATGTCCGGAGCTGGCGGATATTTGAAAGCGGCCGGTTCGAGGAAAATCTCTATGAAATCCCTCATGACGCCCTTATTGTAATTGGCGCTTACGGCCACGGTCTTATAAGGGAGCTTTTATTCGGAAACACAATGGAGACAGTGCAATCCGTGTGCCCGAATTCAATGCTTATCGTCGGGCCGAATTACCGCGGGTCAATTTAGAAGATTTGCCACGGCACCTCAAAGGTCCACGGGGATTAGTTCAATGTTGTGTTTTATAACAGTTCCGGCTGTTTTCTCAAACTGGGGTGTAACATCTGAGACGTAAAAATCTGCTCTGCTGTTTTTGTTAAGTCCTGCTTCCACCTCCGGAAAATCGGTCAGAAACTGCTTTATCTGTCCTGCAAGCGCAGTGGAAGAATCTATTATCCTGACCTTTTTGCCTATTTTATGTGAGATGATATTTTTTAAGACCGGGTAATGGGTGCAGCCCAGGATCAGGGTGTCAATCTGCCTGACTTTCAATGGGTGCAGGTATTTTTTGACTATCATGCGGGTTTCCGGTTTTGCGACCCAGCCTTCTTCCACCAGTGGGACCAGAAGAGGGCAGGCGGCGGAATAAATTTTTGCATCAGGGCGCAGCTGCCTGATTTTGCGTTCATATATGCCGCTTTCAATCGTGGCCCTGGTGCCGATTACACCGATTGTGTTTTTGCGTGTCTGTTCCAGAGCAAGATCCACGGCAGGGGTTATGACTTCATATACAGGCAGGTCAAATCTGCTTTGCACCGCCTCTGTGGCAACGCTGGATGCGGTGTTGCAGGCCATAACAATTATTTTGGCGCCCTTGGATGCCAGGAATTCAGTGTTTTGAAGCGAGTATTCGACAACGGTGCGCCCGCTTTTGTTGCCATAAGGGGTTCTTGCAGTATCGCCGAAATATACGATGTCGTATTCAGGCAGGGCATCCATGATTGCCCGGACCACTGTAAGTCCGCCTATGCCTGAGTCAAATATGCCTATCATGAGATGCTGCCGGTTTTATGGTAACGGGTTGGATTGTCCTGCTTTTGTTTAAGTTCCCTAAGTTTCTGGCGCACACAGCGGAGCACATCCACTTTGTCAACCCTCTTGCGCATGCCCGGGCATGCCTCTGCCATTGCCTCCCAGCTTGACGGTTCGTGGAGAAGATTTTCTATAAAGGGCCAGGCTTTGCACATCCGGGGCTTTACCGGGTGAATTTCACACAGCCCGTTCCAGAATATGCAGTATCCGTCGGATTTCTGGCAAAGAACGTATCTGCCTGCGGAAACGGCGCAGTAATTGTTTATCAATTCCTCCCGGCAAACGCCTATATATCCGGCAATGTTTTCAATATCAGAGGCAGAAACATATGTGCCCCCGAAACCGCGGCAGCATTCTCCGCACTGGAGGCATTCAAAGAGATCTTCCGGCCCGGGTGCATCAGATGGCACGGCGGGCCTCCATGGCTTTTTTAAGGGTTACCTGGTCTATGTACTTAAGTTCGCCTCCCATGGGCACGCCCGAGGCTATCCTTGTTATTTTAACCGGATAGGTTTTAAGCGATCTGAATATGTAATCAGCGGTTGCCTCGCCTTCCACGCTTGTGCTTGTGGCGATTACCACTTCTTTTACCGTGCCCGAGGAGACCCTTTTAACCAGTTCCCTTATCCGGATTTCATCGGGTCCCATGCCGTCTATGGGCGATATAAGTCCCTGGAGTACGTGATATACACCCGGATATGCCCCGGATTTTTCAATGGCAGCCATGTCCGCGGGGCTTTCCACTATGCAGACCAGGCTGTGCTGCCTGGAAGGATCCCTGCATATGCTGCATTTCTCCGCATCGCTTAAGCAAAAGCAGGTGTTGCAGATTTTTACCTTTTTTTTAAGCTCTGCAATGCTTTTTGCAAGTGCTGCGACCTCTTGTTCCGGGGCTGCCAGCATATACATAGCAAACCGCTCGGCTGTTTTTTCGCCTATACCGGGCAGTTTGCACAGGTGCCGGATCAGCTTGACAATAGCTTCTGGATAATGGTTCATGTCTTTATGTCAGCCCCGGGATATTCATGCCGCCTGTAAGCTTGTTCATTTCTTCTGAGACCATTTCCTGGGACCTTGTCAGGGCTTCGTTTACAGAGGCGACAATAAGATCCTGCAGCATTTCAACATCTTCGGGGTCTACTACTTCCTTTTCAATGCTTATTGATACAATCTGCTGTTTTCCGTTTGCCACCACCTTGACCATTCCGCCGCCTGCTGTTGCCTCCACTGTCTTGTCCGCCATTTCCTCCTGCAGCTTGTTCATCTTGTTTTGAAGCTGCTGGGCCTGCTTCATTAATTTGCCCATATTTTTCATTGTGATTTGCCTCCTGTAGGTAGTATCTTTATATCCACTATCTTGCCGTTAAACGTTTTAACCGCGGCACCAACCAGCGGGTGGTCCAGAGCCTCTTGCTTTAACTGCCTGGCCTCTTTTTTCTGGTTTATGGGATTATGATTTGTTTCCTGTATGTCGAGGCTGACCTTGACGTTTCTTCCCAGGAATTCGCTGCAGATGTTTTGCAGGGTGTTGATGTTTTTTTTGCTTTTTAGCAGATTCACGTTTGTGCCCGCCGCCCTGATCCGGATTTGCAGGCTGTTTTCTGCGAGTTCAGTCAGGGCGCTTTCAAAAAGACATGCTACCAGGGCGGGGGATTTTTCTGCAATTTTTTCTTTTAGTTTTTCCCAGATTTCTTCTTTTGACAAAGACTGGATATCTGTTTCTTCGGTTGTTTGATCAGCGGGCGATTCCTCCTGAGAAACAGGCTGCGGCGGCGGCTGCAAAGATTCGGTTTCGGCTGCAGGGATCCCGGGTTTTTCAGTTTTTTCCGGTTGGGCTGCTGAAACGGCTGCAGCGCCAGCCGACCGTGGGGGAAGGTCTGCCTGCTCTTCGGGCTCACCGGTTGAATAAGCCTGTCTGAGAAGATCGATTTTTTCAATGAGCTGGTCTATTGACAGGGCAGGCTTGATCTGGAAAAGCCTGAAAAAAGTCATTTCCATGGCATGCCTTGGAGAGATTGACTGCCGGATTCTCCACTCATCTTCAAACAAGGTGTTTAATATCTGGGTAATCCATGGCTCTGAAGTGTTTTCCGCCTGCCTGGCCATGAGCTGCTTTTCGTGGGCAGGAACTGATGACAGGGCTTTTTGACTTCCCCCCATTTTCATGACAAGAAGGTTTCTGAAGTGCTCGATCAGCTCGGAATAAAATCTTATCAGATGACGGCCCTGCCTGTACAGCCTGTCGCAGATGGAAAGAAGCGCGTCCATGTCCCGGCTGAAAAGCGCGTCCGCAGAATCAAAAACGACCTGCCTGTCTATAATGCCCAGGATGTCGGTTATCTGTTCTTCGGTTATCTGTCCTTGCGCACAGGTCACAATCTGATCAAGAAGGCTCAGGGCGTCTCTTACGCTGCCGTCAGTCTCCCTGGCTATAAGCCCCAGGGCATTTCTGCCAATGTCAATGTCTTCTTTTCTACAGATGGACTCCATGTGATCAATTATGGCATCTATTTCCACACGCCTGAAGTCGTGCCTCTGGCACCTGGAGAGAATCGTTACGGGTATCTTGTTGGGCTCTGTTGTGGCAAAGAAAAAAAGCACGTGGGCGGGAGGTTCTTCCAGGATTTTTAAAAGCGCGTTAAATGCGGCGTCGCTTAACATGTGGACTTCGTCTATAATATAGATCTTGTACGGGCTGTAGGCGGGCATGTATTTTGCGTTCTCACGCAGTTCCCTTACGTTTTCCACCCTGTTGTTTGAAGCACCGTCAATTTCAAAGACATCCACCGCATTGCCGATGGTGATTTCCCTGCAGGATCGGCACTGATCGCAGGGGACTGGAGAAGGGCCGTTTTCGCAGTTTATGCATTTTGCGAGTATACGCGCCACTGTGGTTTTGCCGGTGCCCCGGGGGCCGGAAAACAGTATGGCGTGGGCCAGGCGGCCCGAGATTACAGCATTTTCCAGGGTTCGGGTGATGTGGCCCTGGCCTATTACCTCGTTAAACTGCTGCGGCCTGTATTTGCGTGCAAAAACCAGGTATGCCATGGCAAGCCTGTATTATTCCTTTATTTCAAAAGTGGGGACGGAGGGTTTGGTTCCGATTTGTAAAAATGCCCTTTATATAATAAATGGCGGAGAGAGAGG
>CAZVFQ010000058.1:0-19100 GCA_964626455.1 uncultured Desulfobacteraceae bacterium
AATAACTACATAGCCAGTCGGTTCGGGTAAAGCTTGCGAGGACTGCGGCTATTGCATGGCACAAGTGTTGCGATGATGCCAGTGAACAATCTCGATTTCATGCTGGAAAAACCGGGGCATTCAAATATGACGCCCCGGTTTTCACTTTTAGCTGAAAATATTTTCCACCCAGCGGCTGGCTTCGGTGTCACTGACTTTTCCAAGATACCGTTGAGTGGTCGAAAGATTTGCGTGCCGGAGAATAACCTTGCTGACAATTTCGATGGGGGCCCCGGCCCGGCTTGCATAGGTTGCCGCATGGCGCCTGAGATCATGTGGGCTGATTTCGATTCCGATCTTTCTTCCGGCTTTTTTGACAATTTGCCTGGCGCCAGTGTAGCCGATTGGGAAAACCCTTGCTTCCGGCTCCATGACCTTTGACCGAATATATTCCCTGAGCCGGCTTGCCACCTTCTTGGGGATATAAACGACCTCGTTTTGCCTGCCGCTTTTGGGGCTAATCAAAAACAATTTGCAGTCATCCACGTCCATCATTCGAAGCTTCAGGACTCCCCCGATGCGCATGCCGCCCCTGGCCATCAGCTCGAGCATCAAACGGTCTCGGGGGTTATCGGTCCTGAAAATGATCTCATCAACCGCATCCTTTTCCAGGATGCTCCACTGGCGGCCTTTGGCCAGGCGAAACGTCTTCTTCAGTATCGGTGAATCGCAGGGATTAACCAGCGCCGGATTCTCGTTGTCTTTTATAAAATTGAAAAGGGTTTTAAGAAGGGTGTACTTGAAACGCTTGGTGGTTTGTTTCTGGCCCTCGGTATCCTGGGTCAGAAATTTCAGGATTTGATCGGACGTGATGGAGTTAACATCCCGGCCTTTAAAATGGGTATCAAGCCGGGCCAGAAAAAGACTGTAATTCTTGACCGTATTTTTTTCCCGCGTTCATTTTCTGGTACTCCATGAAATTGGTAATGGCTTGTGAAAGCAGCATGGTGACCTCCTTTTTGGTTTGATTAAAAGTTTTCGGACCACAAAGCGGCCCTTTAAAATAAGAATAACATGCCAGAACCATTGTGCAAGTTTGGGGAATCCCAGGAATATTACCAATGTTGGCAAGAAGTGCAGCGTGGCTCCAAAGATCTTCGATAGTAAGTTTAAGCCCGTTGCGCGGCCGGTACGACTGATACGCTTGAGGCTTAGATCAACGTTTTGGGGGTTTCAGTTTATCCCGGCTTCTACCGGATGCCCCTATTTATGCAACTCACTGTAAGACAGCCATTATTTTGTAACGGCAGGTCAGGCAACATCATTAGAATACATTGCCTTGTACAAATTTACCATGCTCGATCTGCTATCAACGCCCTTAAGCGTTTATCATTCCTCCATTTATGGCTTTTCTGGAAGGGTCAAGCCCATATTCAATTCATGGGTTGTCGACAATATCTTTAAATCCTTCACGGCGTGCAAGGGTAAAAAGCACCTGAAGCTCAAGCTTGTTTCTGTATATAAAATCAAATAAATCCCTGAAGGCCTTTCTGTTTTCTGAAACGGTAGCTGTTTGCCTTCGGCTATTCCCAAGATATAATTTATAATTTTTCCCAAAATGCAATGAATAAAGATCCCGGGCGGCTATATCCATTAAGTTATAGATTTGGTCAGGATTGGAGCCAAAGGGGATAAGAAGTTTATCGTATTGCTGCTTATTGTTTTTTTCACTATAAACGGCAATCGACAAATTTGGAAGGACCCCAATAAACAATGGCGTTTTTGGTTTGCTTGAATGTATTAATTTTGATTTTGACTTTCCTTGTTTTTCCCTCCATTCGCCCCTGGCGCCTTCATTCAATCTTTTCAATTCTTCAAACAAACACTTTGAAGCACCTTCCACCAAACACCTGAAAAGTTTTTTTGTTAGATCATAGACTTGTATATTTTTAGGATGCAATATTAAATTTAACCAACGGAGAAGCTTTATAAATTCATCTAATTGTTTTCGTGCATAATTGTTTCTAGGGGTCCATCCATTTTCGGATTTCAAAGCTTCCAAAATTTCAAGAATGTGATCCACCCAAGACATTCTGATCCATACTTTATTACAAATCCGTTGGCTTGCTGAAGGGCCTAATATTGGGGGTTCACCATTCAATGTCAAATATACATACTCGATGACCTTTGCCCTTTTATACTTTTCTTCCACTATTTCATGGTATGTTTCGAGCTGAAATTTATGGTTAGTTGTAAAAAGCTTGTTTTCGATACATACAAAAAGCCCATCCGAGCTATCGAGGTCCAAAAAAACGAGATCACAATAAATGCCTTTATTTTTTCCATATTTACTATTTTGTTTTGAGAGATAATACTCGGTAAAAACCGCAGAATTTTTTAAACTGAATTGTGTTGATGGAGTCCCTGCAATCGCGGTCTTTTCCCATTTTAAAAACTTTTTTCTGTGGCTGTAATTACTATTTTTATTGTGTTTACCGCCTTCACCAGTTCGTATTCGTGCAATATACTTCAAAAATTCTTGAGCGAACCTGACACCGAAACCGTGAGAGCCTTTAACATCCAACAGCCAGCTCAACATTTCTGAAAACCATGCTTCGTTCAGACCTTGCCTTAAAATCAATTGTGATATTTCACTTTGATCATTAACTTCAGCAATGAACTTATTTAATTCCTTGGACACGTTATCGAAATTGTTCTTTTTAGTTTTAGGCATATTTCCTCCTTGGGCAAATTCCAATTCCGTTTTTTTAAACCCAATTATAAAGATTGACTTTTGTGGTCCTATAAAGCTTGCCACAAATGTTTTTTGTGGTGCCGTTTTGAATAGCGCTATGATTTTTTCTGGGTTAGAGAAAAAAGCGCTTATACAACTTGTCAAAGAACGCTATCGTTGTAGGATTAAATTATTCAATTAAAAACTGAAGGCCGTTTGGCAAATAATATTTTTTGCTGCTTTCCAGTTCGTTTATTAAAACCGGAGCACACGGAAAATCATCTATATGAAAGGCCCATTTTTTAAGACCCCGTTTGCTGTCATTAAAATTATGTACCGTGACGCTCCAGTGTTCTTTATATCTTCTGATTCGCACCCACCCCTGCGCAATTATTCGAACCAGAATTTCATGCCTTGCATCTCCTTCAAAACCCAGCGGTTCCTTGTATTTCTGGCAAATTTGGGTAATCTCCTCAATTGTCCAATTGAAAAGACCCGGATTATCTATGACATATCCAATATGGCTCCCTTCTATTTTGATAATGTCGCCTGCAGGCGATATAAAATAGGCTGGTCTATAAATCACCGCTGCAGCCTCCAATTTCTTCCCCAAAGAATAAAAGGAATTTTTTAATGATTACATGCTGATAACTCGTCGAGAGGTTTTAGCCAATACCCATCCTTGGCTTCAAAAAATATTTCGCCGTTCCCATCCGGAAGGGAATTCTCGCTTGGGCCAAAGAGCCTGACATCATCCCAGTACCTTATATTAGAAGCAACTTCATCCCTGATTAACTGCAAGGCAGGTATATTCTCAAACAAATAGTTGACCTCGCTTTTTTTAAGACATGGCATCCATATTTGACCGGCTTGAAGCTTCTCTTCCCGATCCAAATTTGGCCACCATCCATCAGTTACTTCATTTAGAAGGTTGATCATTAATTTTTTTAAATTTTTGTATTCGCTATTGCCTTTTGTTTTAGCCCCGCACTCTGGATGGTATTTGGAGTCTGAGCATCCCGTCAGTTGTGCAATCTTAGGTTCACCTATAAATTCAATTACAAAAACTTTACCTCCATCGGGTCCTGATTTCAAGGCGAGTTCGGGATCAGAACTTGCATATGCACAAAACCTGCGGCACGGAAAGTTTTCAGGCCGTTTCCATTCCCACAAATTATCAACGATATAAGGTACGTTGCCCGGGGGGCGCATAGTGGATTTGTACTCACAAAATTGTTCTTTCCCGTCATTTTTGGGTATCACTGATCTGTACATTTTTAATTCATCCATTTTTTTCATCCTTCCTTTGAGATGGCTATAGCGTCTTTTATTACTTCGGATATGGCCTGGAGCCAGGCGCTGTTCTCACCATCGTGTTTTTTGGAAACATGACTCTGTATCTTTGGAGCCTTTACGTATAAAATAGATATTCTGTTCTCAATTCCCCAGCTTTTAAGCACATGAAATGAATAATAGTCAGGTTTGCTGATATGTATTTCTGGCGGAGGGTATAAAAGATAAGCTTCTACCTTTGAAAGCTCGTAAACAAAGACGGGACGGCCGTGTTTATCACAGAGGTTTTCAGTCTCCAGTGATCCATCATTTTTTGGGTGGCGACCTGAAAATACAAGAACACCATGAGAATCAATAATGTTTTTCTCAATCACCTTTTCTGGCGCATAATACTCTGATTCTTTGAGCATATATTTTTCAGGTATTATACCATTTGAAGTCCCCCGATCCTTTAAGCACCAACCACCATATTCATGCTCAGAGTCGACGAGCCAATCGAGTATCTTTCTTTCGGCTGAATTAAGGCAAGATGTGGTGATTTTTGAAAAAACATTATACATATATGTCCTTTTCTTTATTCAACGCCATTTCTTATTTCGTTGTTATATTGTTTCAGCATGGTCACCAATCCTTTAATTGTTTGTGGCTGAATTCCCTCCTCTATGATTTCATCCGGCACAGGTTCTCCCATCAAACCGTCTCCCCATGAAAAATACTGACCTTTAGTTCTAAGGATCTTTCTTTTGTTTATATTGGCCTTTAAATGTTTTAGTGCTTCTATGATCGGGCCTACAGATGATAGCTGAATTTTGGATATTTTCCTGCAGTCTCTGCAAATGCCTAAGCAGGAGTGAGAACCACTCAATGGAGAACCACCGGCACAGAATATATATACCTTGCCATAACATTTGGGGCACTTACCCATCAGTATCCCGTCCTTCCATAACTGCAGAAGCACTCCTATAGGCGCCTGATGCCCCCCAAGATATGCAAGATTTATATTTGCTGCATTAAATGAAGCATAATAAAGTTCGGGTGTGTTGATGATGAGATCAGCACTTTCCAGAATCAGATCAAGATTATCCCTGAATAAATCGAAATCCTTTCTTTCATCTTTTTCTGAACTCACTGGTGCCTGGATAATCTGTTCAATAATTTTTTGATTTTCCTGAAGTTCCATGGATATTTCCTTTCTGTTCAAATAAAAACCCCATTCAGCTAAAAGCCGAATGGGGTCATATCATGGATTCTTATGCCACATCCGCTTTAGCCGAATTTATGAAACGCCCAGCAAGTTGGATCTTAAATCGGCGTATATAGTTACAATTTACCAAATATTCAGGAAATGTCAAAGGATTTAGCTGGATTTACAAAGGGTGATATGAAAAAAGCTGCATAAATTCAGCGCCCAATGTGTCTAAAAAATTATTGACCGGTACACACACTCAGAGGATTTGAAAAGGCTTGACCATGATAATTGAAGTGATATAAATATTTAGAAAATTATTACATATTTTCAATAGCAATCGGTTTGCGAACCTCCTTTTTATCACAGTAAGGAATTCCTCTTGACCCAAGACACCGGATAACAATTCTGGGCGGCAAGCAATATGTATTAATTGCAAGAAAGGTTTTTCCCTATAAAAAAATTGAAGCGCCGCTTTCTGGTTTGTCCGGGATAGGCATGATGATGAAAAGGCTGAATATAGCAGCCCAAAGCGGCAAGAGTCTGGTTTGAGTTAAGGTTTTTTTATTCTTTCGGCTTAATATTTAAAGGAATACAACCGAAGGAGTCCTCTTGCAGAGAACCCCGAAAAACAAGCTTCTTTTTTCGGCTGGCGATATCGTAAACTTCCTGTCGTGTGCCCACCATACCACCCTGGATCTTATTGATATAGAGACTCCTCTTCCCAAAACAGTGGAAAATGAGGAACTCCGCCTTATTCAGGACAAAGGGTATCTGCATGAAAGCAGCTATGCTGAAAAACTGCGAAAAAAGTATGAAAGCTTTGTCGATATAAGCAGGGCCGGAGACGACAGGATTAAAGCAAGCCTGGAGGCAATGCAGTCAGGCGCGGAGGCTATTTATCAACCAGTGTTAAAGGAGGAAAGTCTTTCAGGCACCGCGGATTTTCTATTGCGGGTGCCGACACCTTCTGATCTTGGAGATTACAGCTACGAGGTGCTTGACACAAAGCTTGCGCTAAGCACCCGGACAAGATTTGTCATACAGCTTGCCTTTTATTCAAAAATCCTGGCGGCCATACAGGGGGTGGAGCCTGCCTATATGCGTGTGGTGCTCGGAAATATGACCGAAAGAGTCTATGTCTGCAAGGATTACTCAAGATACCTGGACCGCCTTTTGGACCGCTTTTTTACACAAGTAAAAGCCTGGCGCGAGGGGATGGTTCCGGATACATATCCTGAACCCAGGGATCACTGCGATATGTGCAGGTGGTTCGATCTTTGTGAGAAAAAGCGAATTGAAGATGATCATCTGTGGCAGGTGGCAGGCATAAGAAAGACACAGATCAAAAAGCTTCAGGCTGCAGGGATACATACGCTGAAAGACCTTGGCAGGATGAATCCTGAAACCCCGGTAGAGGGCATGGCTCGCCAGACTCTTAAAAATATATGCCAGCAAGCCCGGCTCCAGCTTGCCGCCAGGGAGACAGGAAAAAACCATCTTGAAAAGTTGCCGCTTGCCGAAGGAGAAAAGAGGGGGTTTGCAAGGCTTCCCCGTCCTTCAGAAGGCGACATGTTTTTTGACATGGAAGGCGACCCTTTTGAAGAAGGTGGGCTGGAATATCTTTTCGGATTGTTTTTTTTCGAGGAAGGCAAACCCGTTTTTAAGGATTTCTGGGCTCACGGCCGGAAAGAGGAAAAAGTCGCTTTTGAGCAGTTCATTGATTTTGTTACTCGCAGGCTCAGAAAGTATCCTGACGCACATATTTATCACTATGCCCACTACGAGGAAACCGCCCTTAAAAGGCTGATGTCCATGCACGGCACCAGAGAGGCTGAAGTTGACAATCTATTACGGGCAGGCAAGCTGGTGGATCTCTACAAGGTGGTACGTGAAGGCCTTAGGATTTCAGAGCCTTCGTATTCAATAAAAAATCTGGAGCATTTCTACATGGAAGAACGCTCCGGAGATGTGCAGTCAGCAAGTGCGAGTATTGTTTTTTATGAAAAATGGAAAGAAACCGGTGATAAGAATCTGCTTGAAAAAATTAGGGCCTACAACCTGGATGATGTCCGCTCCACATATGAGCTGAGACAATGGCTGATAATCCTGAGGCCGGAAGATCTTGCATGGGCAAATGAGGTTCAGGAGGCGGAAAAAGAGCAAGGCAGTGATCCTGATGCCACTGCAATGACCGAACACGAAAAAAGGATTGAGAACTACAGAAAACAACTTGTAGAGCCTCTTCCAGAAGACAGGTCCGAGTGGGGTGCAAATGAGCAGTTATTGGAGCTTACCTGGCAGCTTCTTGATTTTTACCGCAGGGAAGACAAGCCCCAGTGGTGGGCGATGTTTTCCAGAATGGAAATGGGTGAAGAAGACCTGATCGAGGATATCGAATGTATCGGAGGGTTGAGGCGTGATCCCGAGCATCCTTCGCAGCCGGTTAAAAAATCGATCCAGTATACCTACACGTTCCCTGAACAGGAGACAAAGCTCAAAACCGCAGATAATGCGTCCCGGGCCGATACAGGACAGTCCCTGAGCAATCTGATAATTGATGAGGCAGCAGGCAGGGTCTCATTTACAATTTCAGAGAAATCTGATCCTCCTCCCGAAAGATTTTGCATAGGCCCGGGAAAACCCATAAAAAACGAGACTCTGCGGGAAGCAATCTTCAGATTTGCAGACAGCATTATTGAGGGCAGCCGCAAATACAGGGCTCTAGAATCTATATTAAGGCACGAAGCTCCACGTATAAAAGGTCATAAAAGCGGCTCTCCCATAATTGACGAAAAAGGCCCGGCTCTGCCTCAAGTAACAGAGGCTGTAGCAGGTCTTGATGAGAGCTTTCTTTTTATTCAGGGCCCGCCCGGCTCAGGAAAAACCTATACAGGCTCCCGGGTTATCGCGGATCTGCTTAATAGGGGATACCGGGTGGGCGTATCTTCCAACAGCCACAAGGCCATTTGCAATCTTTTGTATGCGGTTGAAGATGTGGCCTCTGATCAGGGCTTTTCATTCCGCGGAGTTAAGAAAAGCACCAAGGGTAATGACAGCAGCCTGCTAAACGGGAGGATAATACGGGACGTATTTAAAAACGAGGAGGCCGCCGCTTCCGGCAACCAGCTTGTTGCCGGCACTGCCTGGCTTTTTGCAAGGCCCGAGATGAACCAGGCTCTTGATTATCTCTTTATCGACGAGGCGGGCCAGGTTTCCTTGGCTAATCTGATTGCCATGGGGACCTGCTCAAAAAATCTTGTCCTTCTGGGCGACCAGATGCAACTGGGCCAGCCCATTCAGGGCATCCATCCGGGCAGATCCGGGGAGTCATCTCTTGAATACCTGTTAAACGGGCTTTCAACGATCCCTCCTGAACACGGAGTGTTCTTAAAAACGACGTGGAGAATGCATCCGGATGTTTGCTCCCTTATATCCGAAATGATCTATGACGGAAGGCTTGAGCCTGAGGCCAAAAACATCAACCAGGAATTGATCCTTTCAGAAGATGCACATCCAGAACTGCTTGCATCCGGGGTTCGCTTTATTCCGAGTTATCATGATGCATGCTCTCAGAAAAGCGAGGTAGAAGCTGAAATTATCCGGCAGCTAGTGGAGAGCCTTTTGGGCCAGCAATTCCGGGACAGGGAAGGCAAAATACATAATTTGGGTCTTGAAAACATACTTGTGGTAGCCCCGTACAACATGCAGGTAAATTTTTTAAAACGGGTTCTTCCGGAAAAAGCAAGGGTGGGGACTGTGGACAAGTTCCAGGGCCAGCAGGCAGAGGTGGTGATAGTCTCCATGACCACTTCCGGCGAGGACTACCTGCCAAGACACATAGGCTTCCTTTACAGCAGAAACCGCCTTAACGTAGCCCTGTCAAGAGCCAGATCCCTGGCAATACTTGTGGCCAATCCGTCACTTATGTCTATTAACTGCTCCCGCCCCGAAGAGGTGGCTCTGGTAAATGCGCTGTGCTGGGTGAAGGATTACTCGGATAAGAGGGGAAATTATGACCAATCAAGAGGTTAGTTTTGAAGGAAGAAGAAGAGTGGAAGCTGAATTGCGGCAACGCGGTGCTGGATCAGTAACTTTTATAGGAAAGCGGAAAAGTCTTTTGCAGGCAACCAACCCGGATCACACTCGGACGGTGGAGATTCGGGTTAAAACCAAGCGGAAGGGTAATTGGCACACAACTATCAATGAAGCCAAGGCCGCAGACAAGCCAGAAGGAGCCCTTCAAAATGCAAAGAATTTTTGGGTGTTTGTGGATATGGGTGGAAAACCCAGATTCTGGATCGTTCCCGACTGGTGGGTACGCAACAATATTCATGAAAAGCACCAACAATACCTGGCCAAACACGATGGGCGTAGGCCTGTGAATAATTCTTCAAACCACCACTCAATTGAGGAGAGCCGTTTGGATAACTGGCTTAACAAATGGGAAATTCTGGATGTTTTCTGACGATCTTTTTAAACCCCTGCACCCCCCTGTGTCAGGGTGTTGACAGGGTCCCCAACGAGGGTTTTGTTGATATAAAAGAAATTCCCTTCAAGTATCATTACTAATTGATTTTATATCTGTTATGAAACTTGTAACTGCAGCCATAATTATAGAAAAAGATTCTGTCTTGCTCACTCGTCGCAAGACCGGCCAGAAAATGGCAGGCGTGCTTTTTGAAAATTATGAGGAAATCTCCTCATATACTGCCGAAAAGCAGGCAATTGCCAGAGATTCCTATGAAAAACAGCTTGGCCCCGGGACCTGAACAATTAGAATAAACGCGGCCTGTCCTCGTTGCTGATTAACAGTTATTTATCAGTCCCGAATGCCGAGTCCTCTCCTTGGTACATAAACTTTTTATCTATCCAAAACTGTGTGTCAGATATTCTCGTGGAATTTTCAGAGAAGGTTTTTTTTGTTTTCAAAAAAGCACATTCCGGCTATTCCCGGGCAGGAGTGCGAATTCTGGCCCCCTGAGGAATGCCAGCTCCAAGGTGCAAATTTGGCAAGTGGCCGCACTTGAAAAAGTCCTGGCAAGTTATGTTGTCTGTTGAGAATTTGAAGGGGCCGAAGACCAATCAGCCGTCTCCGGATAACACCATAAGATCGCTTTTTTTTCGGGTATATCGCCTAATGTCAGTTTTCCCGACGGCAATGGTTTCAGTCGGTTGGCAAGATAGGTTCTGATAGAATCAGCTTTATCGGAAGGCAGCTGCATCCGATCAATAAAAGTTTCTACGGCGTGATCCATGTTATCATAAATCAAACTGCGTTGAGATGAGATGATGCTTGCATTGGCATGATGCCCCATTTGGTAAAGGGCATTGTAAACATGTACATAATCCGGGCCGTTTGGAGGGCTTTTTGATCCCAACAGACGCGCCGGTTCTTCGTAAATATGACTAAAATTGTTTACCCCGCATACCAGAATCAAGCTTTGTCGGGCATATTGCACCATTTCTGACAGCACACGTTCAAGATCGTAGAATACATAGAGGCATCCAGCTGCCACGACAATATCATGAGGGGCCACTCTGCTTTCTTCCCACCGCTTCTGAGATATCGTGACGTTTTTGATGTTTTGATCATGTGTTTTTTGTTTGAGAATGCCGGCCATGGCGGCAGAGGGTTCCAGCGCGGTTACCGTTTCAACGTTTTTGGCCATGGCAAGCGTGTAAGCGCCGGTGCCTGCACCGATTTCAAGGACCCGGGCGGACCGGCTCATCAGGGGCAAAACAATTTCGAGTTCATCATGCAGCCCGTTGCCGCAATGCCGCCTACAGTCGTAATTGGCAGCATACTTTGACCAGTAGGATTCCTCCTGGTCAAATTTTACGGCGCGATAAAGCGCTGATTGATCCTGCAGTTCTTTCCATTCTTTAAATGCATTCATAGATCCTGCCCAAGCTGCCAAAATACAGGCATCGTTGTCGATCATGTTGCTTTGAATTCGCGTTCCGCCTTAAGCGCCATACCGAAAAACATGGGTTAATTGCCCTGAAAGCATAAGGCCTATCCAGGTATTTCAAAACAAAATGAAGCCCAATAGCTTTCCCAGTCAATGTCCTGGCTGCCTGTGTATGGGGAAAGGTGAATTAAGCGAAGCAACCAGACCCCCGGCCCGTTAACGACAAAAGAAGCGTTTCCGCTTTTGTCTGTATAGGCGGTTTGCTCGAAAACCTTTCCATCGGGTCGAAGCTGGTAGGCGGCAACGTATTTATCGCCCAGGGGTTCGCCGTCAAAGAAGACACTTGCCTTCAAAGGCGAATTGCCCGTGCATAATCGGGGATGGGTATGCAGTATGATTTCAAGTTTTTGATCCGTCTTCTGGTTTGGGATTTCCTCATCGATACGATCGCCGACCTGGACCAGCGCCTTCATGCAGCGTGCATACCGCTCGATTTGCTCCCCCCGGGGGTTTGCTTTCATGGCGGGCAGCAATTGCTCTTGTTTTTCATGGGATAGATAGGTGCCGAATTTTTCATTATCTAAAGTAATCATCGTAAAATCTCGATCCATGAGGATCAGAGCGCTGCCTTCGGCCTCCGGATCAAATGCAATGGCGGTTTTGCGGCCGTCAGCCAATTGATCGAGCAAATCAATTTTGCCATCCTTTCGAATCAACTCCAGCCTGGGGGTCATGGTTTTTTCAAGCGGCAGCTCCTTTTCCGGAGCCAGTTTGTGACCGACAAACAGACGGGCGAAAAGAAATGCTTCCAGGCCCAGATAGAATTTATCCGGCTGCAACCAGCAATCATGGGCAAAGACCGGATCTGCAAAAACCAAAACGAAGATCAGTACATCCAGGAAAAGTAAAAACATCATTCACTCCTTATCGTGTATTTTTTCCGATGCGATTCTATTCGGCTTTGCCGGCGCTTTTTTCATCTTCCCTGTCAATATGTTTCAAAGGAATGACGTAAGGTTTTCCCAATTCGTGTTTCACCTCGGCAATCACGCCGTAAACCGAGGAAATATTTTCCGGTGTCAGCACGGTTTCTGCATCACCGGCGCTATAAATGCTGCCTTCCTTCATCATGATGATTTTATCCGCATACCGGGATGCCAGGTTGAGATCATGAACAGCCATGACCACCGAAATGTTTTTCTCGGTCGCCAGGGATTTAAGTAATTCCATTACTTCGAGTTGATGACGAAGATCGAGATTGGATGTGGGTTCATCCATTAGAAGGATGTCGGGATTCTGGGCCAGCGCGCGCGCCAGAATCACCTTCTGCTTTTGTCCTCCGCTGAGTTCATTGAAATCCCGCAAGGCAATATCTTCAATTTCCAGTAGTTTCAATATACCAATGACAAACGCTTCGTCTGTTTGGCTGCTTTTCCATCCGATATGCGGGCGTCTTCCCATGAGGACCATCTCAAAAACCGTAACGGAAAACACGCTGGCGATATCCTGGGGCACATAACCGATATGCCTGGCGATTTGCACCATTTTCATATCACCGACCGCCTGATCACCGATCAGGATAGAGCCGTCCGCCTTTAAGATGCGGTTGATGCACTTAATCAGTGTAGATTTTCCAACCCCATTGGGGCCGCAGATCGCGGCCACTTCCGATTCGGCGATTTCAATGGAGACATGGTTTATAACGGGCTGACTGGCATATTGAAATCTTACATCTCTTAGTTTCAGCTCCATTTCAATTTTTCCCCCTATGGCGTCTACCAGTGTCGTTTTTTCATGTTAATAATGAGATAGAGAAACAACGGGCCGCCTGCACAGGCCGTAATAATGCCGACCGGAATTATCACCGGCGCGATCACGGTCCGGGCAACGGCATCGGCAAACAAGAGGAATGCAGCGCCGAAAATACCGGATGCGGGAATCAAGAAACGGTTGTCGCTTCCAATGATGATCCGGCAGATATGGGGGGATACCAATCCGATAAATCCGATCATGCCGGTAAAACAAATCACGGTTGAGGTAATCAAGGAAGCGACGGCCATGAGAACCACCCGGGTTCGATCCGGATCGATTCCGAGGGATTTGGCGGTTTCGTCGCCCACGTTCATTACATTTAAGTCTGATGCTTTCCAGATCAGGAAGGCCACGCATGAGGCCACCAGAATAAATGTAGCCAGGATATCGAGCCATTGCGCCCTTCCCAAATCCCCCATCATCCAGACCACCATGCTTTTTAACGCATTTTCGGCGGCAAAAAACTGAAGCAGCGAGGTAAAAGAAGTAAATATATAGAGCATCCCGATGCCGGCAAGGATCATCATTTCAGGTGTGGATTGTTTTAAGCGCGCCAACAGGAAAATGACGAAGGTCGGGATCATTGAAAAAACAAAAGCATTTCCGATTAAAAGAAATTTTCCTTCAGTAATGCCGACATTTACAAGAATCGCCAAGGCCGCGCCCAGGCCGGCGGCGGCACTGACCCCTATGGTTGTGGGACTGGCAAGTGGATTTCTTAAAATGCCCTGCATCACAGCACCGGCGACACCCAACCCCAGACCCGCCAATATACCCATTGCAACACGTGGCAAGCGGAGGATCAGAACCACTGTCTCTTTGGCTTTTCCCGGATCATAGCCTTCAAACAGCGAGCGGCTTATAATGGAATAGACTTCCAGGATATTTATTTGAAATGAACCCAGCGACAACGATACTGTCGTGATACAGAGAATCAGAAAAAACAAAGACAGGATAAAAGCGTTTTTACGCCGGTTATGCCGGGCATAATCTTCAATTATTTTGGTTTTTTCGGTTTTTTGCATTTAGTCAGATACTTTCCTGTATTGCTCCGGTATCCCCATGAGATTATTGTCCGATTTCAACGGAGGAAAGACAAATATGCCATGCTTGTCCAGGTTATATTTGAGATTCTGCATTTCGAGGTATTTTTGATGCACCGCCTCCGGGTCAAGGTCTTTGAATCGTTGGGGATGAAATAATCGGGCCATGTATGCCGCGGCCAGTACGCCGCCGCTGGCGTCGTTTCTAAAATGGCCATCAAATATGTAGACCCTTTTGTTTTTTACTGCATTGATATGTTTGAGTTCAGGGTGTTCAAGATAACGTTTCAAGGCTTTTCGTAAGCCGGAAAGATTGTCTGCTTCATAGCCATACAGATCAACGGCATCCACGGCATGAAGGATGATAATATCAGGATTGTGTTTGATCAGCCATTCCACATCCACCGGAATGCTCGACGTCTCGTTGGCCGGCTCGGGCAGGGTCTTAACCAGATTGTCGCCGCCGGCGATGATGCTGGCCTGGGTTAACGTATCCTTTTTAGAATAGGCGCAATAGCCGCTGGCGGCGGAATTGCACTGCGGGAAAGAACTGACGACCACTTTTGGCTTTTTTTTTTCTTCAATTTTTGAGGTTTTGCATTTAATTCGTTTTATCAAATTCGTATACCAGCGGATGTATTGGTCTGCTCGGGCTTGTGCATCGAGTATTTTTCCGGCATTTCTGATGCCTTTTATAAAACTTGACTGTTCCGGATTCAGCAGGTCCGGGTTGTAGAGGCCCAGAAAGACAACATTAACGCCGGGCAGCTTTGCCCGCTTGGATGAGTTATCCCCGGTAAAAGTCAACAGCAGGTCTGGATTCAATCCCAGTATGGCCTCGTAATCCAGCGCCCAAGGATAGCCGACAGACGGCTTCTTTCTGATCTCCGGAAATTGGCGTTTGCATTCTTGAAACCCATAATCATAACCCGCCACACCGACAATACGATCCGCTCTGCCCAAAATCCGAACCAACTCTGCATTGTCCATGTATTCAACAATAATACGTTTTACCGGCTTTCGGATTTTAACGGGATTGCCATTGCCATCTTTGATTTTTATCGTTTCAGGGTCTCTATTCCCGTTGTTTTCCTGAGACTGTTCATTGTGAACCACGGAGGATGATCGCTGACCCCGGCAATCCGAGTATGCGAATATAAGAACACATAAAACCAAAATGCCAAGTTTATATCCCGCTGAATTTATACGAAGGTACATTTTTTTCTTTCCAAAACCTGTATCGTTAGTGCCCGAACGAAAACCAGGGTTTTTCGTCAAGGCCAAGGACGGCGAAAATTTTAACCGCAGGAATACTTGAAGTATTTTGAGGATTAAAATTTGAGCCGGCCGCAGAGATTGGCGAAAAAGACGATTTTCGTTCGAGCAATAGTTAAATACTGAAACTGTATTTCAAAACAATGTTCCGGGGCAACCCGTATTGCTGATAAAGGAAATCGTCATCGTTATCATTGCTGGCGCGGTTATAGCGAGTGGCATATTCTTCATCGAAAATATTTTCCATGCGCAGGGTTAATTTGTGGCGATTCTGCCTTCCGAATCTTGCAAAAACAGAGGCATCTGCAGTGAAATAACCCCCGTAATTCACATCGTCAAAAGGTGCCAGTCCCCGCTCGTATACATCGCCTATATATTTTGTCGTAAAGTCGGCTCCATATTTACCTGCCAAATAGCGGTATCCCAGATTGAAGTTCCCGTAGAATTCCGGAACCCGCTCCAGTTGCTTGCCAGTTTCTTTGTTTTCGGCATCGACCCACGTCGCACTGGCATCCAGTGAGAAACCTCTATAGCTCCCTGTGCCTGTTCGGATTTCAAAACCCTCGATCTGCGTCGTACCATCTGCATTTTTGTAGGATGAATCGTCATTATCCAGCGTTACGCTGATAATCATATCTTCGACATCCTGATAAAAGAAACCCAGGTCAATATAAGCGAACTGCCATTTGCCGCCGATCCCGGCTTCTATGTTCAAACTTTCTTCCGGGTCAAGCTTTGGATTGCCGTAAGTGTCGCTTGAAGGATTATCCCCATAGAGTTGCATTAAAGTCGGCAGGGAAAAAGAAGTCCCCACGAGCCCACGGAAATAGGTATGCCCGATGATCGGTGTTCTGACACTGAAATCCCAGACCGTGACGTCCGCGTCCTCGTTAGTGGTCGTATATCGGCCGCTGAACGCCAGCTTGGTTTCCGGCGAGAAAAACAGGTAGGGCCGGTAGCTGGCAAATGCTGCATAACTGTGCGTGCGGTCGGTACTGGGAATGCTCATGACTTCTTCCTTGCCCCAATAGTTGCGGTAGTCCAGCCCGAAGATCATTTCATGGCCTTCTCCCCAGCGGGTGCTGGTTGTTATGGTTGTGCCATAATCCTCATATCCCCATACGGATGCGTTGCTGTTTTCAGCCCCCCAGCTATAGGAACCATCCGGATCGACAAAGGTCACATTTCCCCACCAGGTGTGGAAATATGACTTCAGATAATATGAAAAATGTTTGTTGACGTCGTGATTCCAGTTAATAATGCCGATTTCTTCTTCATAATCGTTGTAAGCGGTTCTGTATTGCGGATAAGGATAGTCGAAATAGCCTTGCTGCTTTCGAAGTTGGGCTTTAAAAACAGCCTTGCCCGCTAAATCGAATTCTCTGCGGTATTTCCCCCCCACAGTAGACCCGTCATAACTGACGTCGTGTTTCTTGTCCGTGTACAGGGCATCCCTATAGGCTTGATCATCACAGACTTGATAACCATCAGATGCTTCATAACTGCCAAACACCATGAATCCATTATTGTTGATCGTATCTGTGGCGTGGCCGGAAACCTCCCGATAATCCATTTCCCCATAGGCGGCACCGAACTCACCGCTGGTCTCATCGGTAACCGATTTGGTGATAATATTGATAACACCCGCCCTGGCGCCGGTGCCGTAAAAAATACTTTCTCCGCCTTTCAGGATTTCAATCCTGTCAATTATATTGATACTAAGCGTCGTTGACCAGTCTGAGCCATAGAGCGGATTGTTAATGGGCACGCCGTCAAGCAGCCACAATATTTCATCGCTTCCATGAAGATAGGAATAGGTCCAGCCACCTCTGCCTTGACGCGAGTTGATGAAAACCCCAGGCACCATGGCTTCAACCGCCCTTGACAGGTCAACAAAACCGGCCTCCTCTATTTTTTCTCCAGTGATTACTTCAACAGGGTGGCCATACTCAGAGAGCTCTGCAGAAAAGCGTTCATCGTCTTTGTCTGCTTGAACGATAACATCGGCGAGTTCAAATGTTTCGGTTCCGGAATTGGCATTTTTTGTGGAATTATCATCTGCAAAGGCCACAAAGGAAGAAAGTAAAATAAAGCTGAAGAATAGAACGGACAGCATTCGTTTTAAAGCCGGACACATTTTTCACACCTCCTAATTCAATAAATTATTGGAATTATATAATATTAATGCAAAGCTGTTTTGAGCAAAAAAAACCACGAAGGATTCAGGTTTCTTACCTGTTAAACCTTCGTGGTTATTAATTGTTTATCTAATTTATGCTAAATCGTAGTTAGATCTTGCTTGGATTAGATAACTTGGATTCTTTGAAATTTGAATG
Source organism: uncultured Desulfobacteraceae bacterium (assembly GCA_964626455.1). Taxonomy (GTDB): domain Bacteria; phylum Desulfobacterota; class Desulfobacteria; order Desulfobacterales; family Desulfosalsimonadaceae; genus Desulfosalsimonas. The sequence continues at coordinate 17,574 of CAZVFQ010000058.1, forward strand.
GGTCAACGGCTTCTGCCGTAAATTATTGTATTTTAGAAAATCGTAAGTTATCTAATAAATTTATAGGCGTCAAGAATTTTTCGACTCTCGGATAAAATTTTTGGCGTTGGGTTGTGGCACCTTAAGGCTATGGCCCGACAGAAGTCCGGTTTTCTTGTTTGTGAAACATTGCGGATTCAAGGTGCAGATTCTGCGGAGCGCCGCACTTGATCATGCCTTGGCAAGTTGTCTTGTATCTCAGCATAGGCTGATGTTGTTGAATTAAAACAGACGCCGTAAGTTTGTTTGTCTGTCACTGCCTTTCGGACAACTTCTTGAGTTGGACCAGCATCCCTTCAACCATTCCATTTGCCTTTCGCTGTCCTAATTTGCCAAGGAATTTGCCAATGGGACCGAAAGGCATTCCCACCTCTTCGGTAAAATGAAAGGTTGTGCCGGATTCACCAGGTTCCAAGACCCAATGTATTTCATAGCTGCTTACATTTTTACCGGAAGTCATTCTTAGGGTTAATCGTTCGTGTTCATCCCATGTGACAGCTTCGAAATTTACTTTTCTAAGTGGGCCCGGAACCTTTTCTTCAACATAGTAAGTCGTTCCTAGTCCGTTTAGAGTTTCGCCAGTGTATTCATATTTTTGAAAAGTATCAAACCACAAAACAATTTTTTCTGGATCTGTTAAAAATGGCCATATCGCCTGCGGATTTGCAGAAATTTCAATTGATCTTTCGACTTTCATCTTTCATCTCCTTTGTGCAGATGCAATAAGAATCTTTATATGATGCCGGAAAAACTGGATAGCAATTGATGAAATATTACTCCATCGAAGCTGATTCTTTTTCTTGTACGAATTGTGAGGCGACCCACACAACCGTATGGAAATTCCATCAAATATGTTTAGGTTTTCGGTTCATATACTTCGAACAATCGGGTCGATGGCGGCCCCTTTGCGATACCGCTTAAAGCCTCTTGGAGCCGGGGGGCTGCGGCTTCGCGGAAAGCCTCTATGTCCTCCTTCGACTCCCATAGGGTCAGGGAACCATACTCTCCGGTTATGTCATCGGCTAGAAATGTTTCGCTTTTGAATCCTTTTGCTGCCTTGTGGACAGGGGAAAATTGATCACCGAGTTTCTCAGCAGTTGACTGCATTCCTGGCCCGAGAGGGAATAATAACAGAAGTGCATGCGTCATGGCTTTTCTCCTTTCATTAAGTACGAAATTATGGATTCCGTTGCTTTATCCATGAATCGCCTAACAAAAAAGCCGAACCACCATTAATGGCAGTCCGGCTATCTCAAAACCGAATCAACAATGAAAAGCGCTACCGAAAAGACCCGTGACTTTCCGTCCCAATCTCACGACTGGTTTGGCTTTAGCATAATTTCTATATGATTCCAAAAAACCCGTATGTCAAATGTTTTGTGCAAATTTTTGAAAAATTTTTTCAGGTGAGGAAAATCCAGACTACGGCTATGCCCCGGCAGGAGTGCGAATTCCGGACTGGTGCGTATTGTCAGAATCAAGGTGCAA
>CAZVFQ010000059.1:0-19059 GCA_964626455.1 uncultured Desulfobacteraceae bacterium
TTTACAGCAAGCGGCATCTTTTGTAACAGTTGCAAATATAAAATAATAAATGTATAGCCAGCCAATAGGCCGGCGCGCAAATATTCGGATATTTAAAACAACTAACAAAGCGGTACTTTTTGTTCAAGGCAAATGTCGCTTCCGCAGGCATTGACAATTTTTCTCATATCCGCGATACTGCAAAAACAGAACCACTAAGGATTATGCTCTCGTAAAAAGTCTGATTTTAGATGGCGCCGGAAAAAGTTCAAGATCAAGGCTTGCGCAATACGGAGGTAAGGTTATGGAAAATAATGATACCCGAATAATACAGCGAATGAAAGAGCGGTGCAAGGATGGAAAACTGCCCTGTGCAGTTGCCTTTGGTCTTGCCGAAGAACTCGGGGTTTCTCCCGCCACTATCGGAGCCTATGCCGATACAATGGATATAAGGCTGGAAAAGTGCCAGCTGGGTCTGTTCGGCTATGAGCCTGAAAAAAAGATTGTCAAACCCCGTGAAACAGTTTCCGACGAACTGCGCGCGGCTGTCGCTGAACGCCTTGCCAACGGCCGGCTGCCCTGCAGAGAGGCTTTTGCCCTGGCAGAGCGCTTCGGAGTCCGGAAAATGGATATCAGCGGGGCCTGTGAAACTTTGGGAATCAAAATCAAACCTTGTCAGCTCGGAGCTTTCTAAGCTTTCTTTTATCTTAAAAACGGATTGATGCGCTTTTCCTGGCCAATGGTTGTGGCTGGACCATGTCCGGTATAAACCTTCGTATCATCATCCAGGACCAGAAGCTTGGTTTTTATGCTTGAGATCAGGGTATTGTAATCACCGCCCGGCAGATCCGTCCTGCCGATTGACCCAGCAAAAAGAGCATCACCGACAAATACCATTTTGTCGGTATGCAGTGATATGCCTCCTGGTGAATGCCCGGGAGTATGAATTACCTTCAGGGTGATATCTCCAAAGGAGATTTCGTCCCCCTCGTCAATGGTCCGGTCCGGTGCAGGTGAGTTTTCCGCAGGCAGGCCGAAGGATGCAGCTGTTCTTCCCAGCTCGGCAAGCATGGGCGCATCTGCCTTATGAATCAAAAGATCGGCGCCCGAGGCCTTTTTGAGCCCGGCGTTGCCGCCCACATGATCAAAATGCCCGTGAGTGTTTATAATATATTTAAGAGTGAGTTTATCGTCTGCAAGCTTCATTAATATCCGGTCAGCCTCTTCGCCGGGATCTATTACTGCAGCCGATTTCGTGCGTTCACATCCCAGAATATAGCAATTTGCCATTATTGGACCTACGGCAAGCGCTTTTAAGATCAAAATCAACCTCCTTATTTACAATAATTTCCGGACACGAACTCGCGTTTTCCGGGCTGTTTTTCAAAAATACCCGAAACCCGGTATTCGAATCTATGTATTTTTCTTTTTGGCCTCTTCGGCAATTTCAACAATGGAGGCTACCTTGGATTTTGGCCTGGCAGCGGCCAGACTCTGGTAGATCTCCTTTGGAAGATTTTCTTTCAGATAACTGTCCACATCAAAAATTTCCCACCAGCAGTCCATAATTTTAAAGCAGGGCATGCTGTCTTCTCCGCTGATAAGGCAGTAGCGGAACGGGATGATACTGCCGAGCCTGGGACAGCGAATTTTCAGATTATCTTTTTCCGGCTTGTTCATGGTCTATAGGTTTTTTAAATGCTCGGGTTTCGGATAATCCGCATATACCTTTTCCGAAGCCTGCAGGTCTGTTTCAGACAGTTCAATGTCTTTTATGTTTCCTGCAAAATAGGCCTCATAGGCCCCCAGGTCCAGTAAACCGTGGCCGCTCCAGTTAAACAGGATCACTTTTTCCCGGCCTTCCTCTTTGGCCCTTTTTGCCTCCTCCACCACCAGAGCCAGGGCATGGCAGGTTTCAGGGGCAGGAATTATACCCTCTGTGCGTGCTGCCAAAACTCCTGCTGCATAGGTATCTCCCTGGGTCACGGCCCTTGCCTGAAAAATTCCTTCGTCCACAAGCTGGCTCACCGTGGGTGACATGCCGTGATAACGAAGCCCTCCGGAATGAACCGGCGGTGGTACGAATGTATGGCCCAGGCTGTACATAGGCAAAAGCGGAGTGTATTTGGCGGTATCCCCGTGGTCATAGACAAAGGGCGCCTTTGTCAGTGTCGGACATCCGGCCGGTTCCACCGGGTAGATATCAATCTGTTTTCCGTGAATTTTGTCGTAAACAAAGGGAAATGCCAATCCGGCAAAATTGCTTCCTCCCCCGGCGCATCCAATAACCACATCAGGGTACTCGCCGGCTTTTTCCAGCTGCTTTTTTGCTTCCAGGCCGATGATGGTCTGGTGAAGCATGACATGGTTCAGCACGCTTCCCAGGGAATAGCGTGTTTCACCGGTCTTGTCCGCCACGGCCTCTTCAATGGCTTCGCTGATGGCAATACCCAATGTTCCCGGGGTGTCAGGATTAAGTTCAAGAGCCTCCCGGCCGGCCTTTGTTTCATTGCTGGGACTGGGCACGCAATTGCCTCCCCATGCCGCCATCATGGTTTTGCGGTAGGGCTTTTGATCAAAGCTGATTCGCACCATAAAAACCTTGCACTCAATGCCGTACTGGCAGCAGGCAAACGACAGGGCGCTGCCCCATTGGCCGGCGCCTGTTTCGGTTGTAATTTTTTTGATTCCAAAGGCCTTGTTGTAATAAGCCTGTGGGACTGCCGTGTTGGGCTTATGGCTTCCCGGCGGGCTGACAGATTCATTTTTGAAATAGATTCTGGCCGGAGAGCCCAAAGCTTTTTCCAGGTTGCGGGCTCTTACCAAAGGGGTGGGGTGCCATATGGACAAAACGTCCAGCACCTCCTCGGGTATATCAATCCACCTGTCGGTACTTGCTTCCTGCTCAATAAGGTTCATCGGAAATACCGGTGCAAGCTGTTCGGGGGTCACGGGTTTGCCGTCCGGGCCCAGCGGCGGGTTTATCCTGATGTCTGCGAGGATATTGTACCATTGCCTTGGGATTTCTTCGGGTTTTAATAATATCTGTCTTGTTCGCATCAAGTGCTCCTTTTGTGTTAATCGTGCAAAATAAGCCCTGTGGTAAAAATCTCTATTCGTCCCCTGCCATGCCTTCTGTTTCAGCCTCCCTTTTTCCGTATCCCTGCCGGATGCTGTCGAGAATTCCGTTTATAAACGCCCCTGATTTTTCAGTACCGTATTTTTTGCCTATGTCAACGGCTTCGTTTATGGCAACCTTTGGCGGAATATCCTCGCAGAACAATATTTCGTAGGCTGCAATCCTTATTATATTGCGGTCCACGTAATCCATCCGGGCAAGCTTCCAGTTGCTGGAAGCTTCTGCAAGGCCGGCATCGATTTCTGTTTTATGCCCGATAACGCCCCTTACTAGTTCCAGTCCGAACGGACGAACTTTTTCCGACGGTTCAAGCAGCAAACAGAGCTCTTCGGTCAGAGCTTCTGAACAGTCATCAAGCACATCCATGCAGAAAAGAACCTGCAGGGCCATTTCTCTTGATTTTCGGCGGATACTCATTGAATCCAAAGAGAAGCCCGTTAATGGATCATGTCAAAAAGATTCGCCATCTCCACAGCTGCGATCGCTGCATCCCAGCCTTTGTTTCCAGCTTTTGTGCCCGCCCGCTCAATGGCCTGTTCGATAGTGTCCGCGGTAATTACGCCAAAGATTACAGGTAATCCCGTTTCCATGCCTGCTGCCGCGACTCCCTTGGACACTTCTGCGCTGACATAATCGAAATGAGGCGTGGATCCCCTGATAACCGCTCCAAGGCAGATGACTGCGTTATGATTTTTCTGCTGGGCAAGCTTTTTGGCCACCAGAGGGATTTCAAAAGAGCCTGGCACCCTTATCACTTCGATGTCCTCATCCGTTGCCCCGCTGCGCAGCAGAGCGTCGGTGGCGCCGGAAAGCAGTTTTTCGGAGATAAAATCGTTAAAACGGCTCACTACAATGGCAAACCGTTTTCCTTCTGCAATCAGGTTTGCTTCAATGATTCTAGGCATGGGCCTTCTTCCCCTGGTTTTTGGATTTATCCTTGGGGGCCACACTTAGATAATGCCCCATTTTAAGCTGTTTGCACTCCAGGTAGCAGCGGTTGTATTCGTTTGGCTCTGTGTGGATTGGAACCTGTTCAACCACGCTTAAACCATAGCCTTCCAGCCCGACTATTTTCTTCGGATTGTTGGTAATCAACCGCATTTTGCGCACGCCAAGGTCTGCAAGCACCTGGGCCCCGATACCATAATCCCGCAAATCGGCTTTAAATCCAAGTTTTTCGTTGGCCTCAACCGTATCATATCCCTGGTCCTGTAACACATATGCCTTAAGCTTGTTTACAAGTCCGATACCCCGGCCTTCCTGTCGGACATAGAGCAAAACCCCGCTGCCCTCATTTTCCATCATCTTCATGGCATTATGAAGCTGCTCACCACAGTCGCAGCGCTGGGAGCCGAAGATATCGCCTGTGAGGCACTCGGAGTGTACCCGGACCAGGATCGGCTTTTCAGAATCGATTTCACCCTTTACAAGCGCGATATGCTGGAAATCGTCAATATCGTTCTCATAAACCATTACCTTAAAATCTCCGGCATAGCTGGTAGGAACATTTGTTTCCACAACTTTGCGCACAAACGATTCCGTGCGCATGCGGTACTCGATCAGGTCCGCGATGGTGCATATCCCTATGCCGTGCTGTTGACTGAATTCTTCCAGCGATGGCATGCGTGCCATTGTACCGTCATCATCCATTATCTCGCAGATTACGCCCGCGGGTTTGAGGCCGGCCAGCCTGGCCAGGTCCACCGAACCCTCGGTCTGCCCTGTACGAACTATCACCCCGCCCCTTCGGGCCCGCAAGGGAAATACATGGCCCGGCATTACCAGATCATCAGCGGCTGCATCGTCTGCAATGGCTGTTTTTATCGTGGTGGCACGGTCTGCTGCTGAAATACCGGTTGTAACACCATGCTTTGCCTCTATGGACACAGTGAAACCGGTTTCAAACTGAGAAGTATTGTGCTGTACCATCATGGGAAGGCCCAACTTTTCGACCATTTCCGGGGTAAGTGAAAGGCATATCAGCCCCCTGCCGTATTTTGCCATGAAATTAATTGCTTCGGGAGTGACAGCTTCTGCCGCCATGGTGAGGTCTCCCTCGTTTTCCCGGTCTTCATCATCGACCAGGATCACCATCCTGCCTTCCCGGATTTCCTTTATTGCTTCTTCAATAGTTAGGTGTCCCATGTTTTACTCCATAAATTCCGTGAAATACGAAAACCGTATTTTTTTCAAAAAAATCAAGTTGTTGCGTGTCGATCATAAATTCGAAATCTGGTATTTGCGTTTTACAAGAAGCCGGTTTTTGTCAGAAACTCCATGTTTATTCCGCTTTTTCCGGGATCTTGGGTTTTTCCGCTTTTTACAAATTTTTCAACGTATTTGCCGATCATATCGGTTTCAATATTGACCACGTCTCCGGGATTTTTCAACCCGATTGTTGTTATTTCAGCAGTATGCGGTATCACGGCAATTTCAAAACCGCTTGCACTGCAGGTGTTTATTGTCAGGCTGATACCGTCTACTGCGACCGAGCCCTTGGGAATCATGTAGCGGGTAAGCTCTTTTCCCGCCTCAAATCCAATTGCCAGGGAGCCGCCAATATCCTTTCTGTATAAAATTTTTGCCCTGCCGTCAATGTGGCCGGATACCAAGTGGCCATCAAGCCTGTCTGAGAGGCGCAATGCCCTTTCCAGGTTAACGCGTCTGCCCGTGTTTGCGTTTGCCAGGCTGCTTCGCCCCAGGGTTTCCTGCGAAACATCCACTGTAAAGCCGGTTCCTGATATTTCCACGGCTGTCAGGCACGCCCCGTCCACCGCGATACTGTCGCCTACCCGGCTCCCGCCAAGCTCAAAGTCAGCTCTGACCATCATCTTTCGCCCGGACCCGGAAGGACGGATATCACATATTGTCCCCAGACCTTCAATAATGCCGGTAAACATTTATCCCCCCAGGATATCTGCATTACGGCCCCGCATGCGAAGCCGGCGCGTCATTCGGGGCATTAATATATAAAATAAACAAACTACACAAGTTTGGCAATAAATACAAACACGTTTTAATAAATATAGCCTTCCACCAGGATATCCTCTTCAAAACACCGGATGCTGATATCGCTGACCTGAATTGAAGATGCCATACGCTCCGGGCCCGGTCCGCTTAACATGGCAATTCCGTCTCCGCCCAGGATCCTGGGGGCATAGAAAAAGCAAATTTTGTCCACGAGCCCGGCCGCAAGAAAGGCTGCCGAGACACGGCTGCCGCCTTCAACCAGCAGGCTGGTAATTTTCATTCTTCCAAGTTCCTTGGCCAGGGCATTTAAGTCCACCCCCCTGTCAGTGGCAGGCAGGTAAAGCACGCGTGCACCTTTTTTTTCAAGACGCCCGGCTTTTTTTTGATCAATGGCCCCGCTTGCTGCTATTACGGTTTGCGCCGGGGATTTTTGGGTAAGCACCCGCGCATTTTCCGGGATAGAAAGCCGGGTGTCAAGGATAACCCGGAGAGGGTCTTTTGCTTCGATGTCTTCAAGACGCGCGGTCAGGCTCGGATCGTCTGCGCGCACGGTATTTATGCCCACAAGTATGGCATCTGAAAAATGCCGCATCAAGTGTACATGTCTTCTTGCAGCCGGGCCGGTGACCCATTTGGAGTCTCCTGTTTTTGATGCGATTTTGCCGTCAAGCGTAGCCGCAGACTTTAAAATGACAAAAGGCCGGCCGGTGGTGACAAATTTTATGAAAGACTCGTTTAATCGCCTGGCTTCCTGTTCGCATATACCGGTTTCAACTTTAACCCCGCACGATGCAAGGTACTTAGCCCCTCCTCCTTTGACATCCGGGTTCGGATCGGCCATTGCACAGACAACTCTTTTAATCTGAGCATCCAGAATTGCCTTTGTACAAGGCGGAGTACGGCCGTGGTGATTACATGGCTCAAGGGTTACATATAAGGTCGCCCCGCGTGTCTGTCCGGCAGCACCGGCAATGGCGTTTACCTCTGCATGGGCTCCGCCCGCACTTTCATGCCAGCCCCGGCCGATGATCTTTCCGTGTTTTACTATAACCGCGCCGACCATGGGGTTGGGAGAAGTGCGGCCCCGGCCCTTTTCAGCCAGCTCCAGGGCGATTTTCATGTAATCTGTGTCTGCATGCTGCATGAAAGGAGTGCTTACCGCTGATCCAGGAGGGTTTTAAGTTCGGTGACAAAATCGTGGACGTCCTTGAAATCCCTGTAGACCGAGGCAAACCGGACATATGCCACCTTGTCTAGTTCGTGGAGTTTTGCCATTATTTTTTCTCCGACCACCCGGGAAGGGATCTCTTTTTCTTCGACTTCCCGCAGATCCCTTTCGAGTTCTTCTACAAATGATTCAATTGCATCCATACTGATTTCGCGTTTTTCACAGGCTTTTTTTATTCCCGCGCGTACCTTGTCCCTGCTGAAAACTTCCCGGCGCTTATCTTTCTTGATTATCATCAAGGGCATTTCCTCGACAATTTCATAAGTGGTAAACCGCCGGCCGCAGCCGATGCATTCCCGCCTTCTCCGGATGGCGTTGCCCTCCTTGCTCAAACGGGAATCAATGACTTTGTTGTCGTTTTCTCCGCAAAAAGGACACTTCATCAGCTCCCTCCTTTTACCTGCCGCAAAGCGATGCCGGCCTCATTGAGCAGAGACGCGGACAACTCGTCAGCATAGCCATCCTTGTAACAAATCTCAACCATACCGGCATTGATCAGCATTTTGGTACATATGGCGCACGGCAGGTTCGTGCAGTACAGGGTCCCGCCGCGTATGGGCACGCCATGGTAGGCCGCCTGAATAATGGCGTTTTGTTCCGCATGAATGCCGCGGCATAACTCATGGCGCTGACCGGACTCAATATTCATTGTTTCGCGAAGACAGCCGACCTCTGCACAGTGGCGGATTCCTGCGGGTGCGCCGTTGTATCCTGTTGAAAGAATACGGTGTTCCTTGACAATTATCGCACCTACTGCCCGTCTAAGGCAGGTGGAGCGTTTTGCCACCAGGCAGGTGATATCCATAAAATAGGTATCCCAGCTAGGTCTTTGGCCGGTTCGGGGCATGCTGTATTTTTGCCCTTTCATAATGATGCACCTGCTGTTGTCCTGCGGTTATTGGACTGCGGCAAACAGCGGAAATCCGGCGCAGAGTTTTTCCACGTTCTGTCGGATTCGGCTCAACCGATCCTGATCATCCGGATGTTTTAAAACATCAACAATATACTGGCCGATTTCCTCCATTTCAGCTTTCTTCATGCCCCGCGTTGTAACTGCAGGGGTACCGATACGAATTCCACTTGTGACAAACGGGCTTTGGGTATCAAAGGGTACTGAGTTTTTATTTACTGTAATTCCGGCAATACCAAGAACTTCTTCGGCTTTTTTGCCGGTTATCTCCAGATTTCTCAGATCCGCCAGCATCATGTGATTGTCAGTTCCCCCGGATATAAGTTCAACATCGTTTTGTTGAAGGATCCGGGCCAAAGTCTGCGCATTCTCAATTACCCTGGCCTGGTAATCCCTGAAAGCCTGTGTTTTTGCCATTTTAAAAGCCACTGCCTTGGCGGCAATCACATGCATAAGTGGCCCGCCCTGAATACCCGGAAAAATTTCCTTGTTTAACACCTTGTTAAGATCGGTTTTGGCAAGTATTAATCCCCCCCTGGGCCCCCGCAGGGTTTTGTGAGTAGTTGAGGTAACAGCATCTGCGTATGGTACGGGAGAAGGATGCTTTCCTGCGGCTATAAGGCCCGCAATATGGGCCATGTCCACCATTAAATAGGCGCCCACTGATTTGGCTATGGAAGAGAATTTTTCAAAATCAATAATTCTGGAATAAGCGCTGGCGCCTGCTATGATCATTTTCGGGCGGTGTTTTTCGGCAAGCGCTGCTACCTGTTCGTAATCGATGATTCCTGATTCGCGGTCCACACCGTAATGCACAAACCTGTAGAATCGTCCGGAAAAACTGGCTGCCGCACCATGAGTCAAATGCCCGCCGTGTGCAAGATCCATGGCAAGTATGGTATCTCCGAGTTCCAGCAGGGCGAAAAGAACCGCCATGTTTGCCTGAGAGCCTGAATGCGGCTGAACGTTTGCATAGCCTGCGCCGAAAAGCTCCATAGCCCGGTCAATGGCCAGTGTTTCAGCAACATCAACATATTCGCACCCGCCGTAATAACGCTTGTCAGGATATCCTTCTGCGTACTTGTTTGTCATAACACTGGACTGGGCGGCCATAACAGCCGCTGGTACTATGTTTTCCGAGGCAATCAGTTCCAGTGTGTTTTTCTGCCTGTCATATTCCCTGGCAATTGCTTCAGCAATTTTAGGATCGATTTTTTCCACGGTACTTAGTTTCAGTACAAGGTCTTTAGCTGTAGCATTCTTATCTGTAAAATCGGTCAATTGTCTTTCCTCGTTGTTTGTAGGTTTCCGGAACCGGGAGGCTGCAGAAGGCGTGGATGCAGGAAATTATAAATTGCAGAATTTTTCAAGGCGCGGCCTATGCCGTCCGCCCTCAAACGGGGTTTCTATCCATGCCCTGACAATTTCTCCGGCCAGTTCAGAGCCTATCATTCTGCCGCCCATGACTAAAATGTTGGCATCATTATGACGCCTGCTCATAATGGCGGAAAACAGGTCATTGCAAAGTGCGGCACGTACGCCTGAGAACCGGTTGGCTACCATGGACATTCCCAGACCGGTGCCGCAGATCAATATTGCGCGCTCATATTCACCCCTGTCTATCTCCCGGGCTACCATCATACCGTAGTCAGGATAATCAACCGACTCCGGGCCGCTGGTGCCAAAATCCCGAACTTCCAGGCCGATACTTAAAAGCTGCTGTTTTATAATTTCCTTGAGTTCGTATCCGGCATGATCACATCCGATGGCAATAGGTTGCATTCGGCTCACCGTGTTTTAAGCCTGGGTTTTTTTCTTTATATATTCAATGGCGTCTTCTACTTTTCTTAGCTGCTCTGCGTCTTCATCCGAGACTTCGATATCAAATTCTTCCTCCATGGTCATTATCATTTCCACGATAGCCAGTGAATCCGCACCCAGATCGTCAATGAGCGATGCTTTGGGGACAACGTCTTCAGGGTCCACCTCAAGCTTTTCCGCAATGAGCTTCTTTATCTTGTCTTCAATTTTCATATCTTCAAACCCTTGGAGTTAACTCTAATCTTCGCAACTAACACATCTATTCTTCTATTTCAACTACACTGCGTCCCCTGTAGTGACCACATTCCGGGCATGCCCGGTGTGCCATCACCGCCTCGCCGCACTGGGTGCATTTTGTCAGGCCCGGTGCTTTTGCCTTCTGATGGGTCCTGCGTTTGTCCCTCTTGGATCTCGATACCTTGTGCTTTGGTACTGCCATTTTAAAACTCTCCCAACTATTTGAATTTTAATTTAATATTTAAAAATTTCAACAAAAGAAACATTCCCTTTGAGGCCCCCGTAAGACGGCAATTTCCGGCCCATGAAGCCTAACCCTAACACTGATATTGGACTTTTTAAGAAGCCGTCAAGTCTAGTATGTTAAATTATACCTGATGTCAAGGGATTTCAGGATGCTTCCTGTAATTATCCGGCAAGTTGTCATTGCCGGGGACAAACGTTCCGGCTGTCTTGGTTGCCCCTGATTTCGGCGCCCGGGTTGGAGGCATTGACAATTCAGGTTTGCATGAATATAAGGAGATGATTAATAATTTAATGTCAGTATAATCCCTGGCAAAAAGCCAACTTCAGGTGTTAAAATGCCGGAATACCGAAAAATCGGGTTTATAGGTGCAGGCAACATGGCAGAGGCCATAATCGGGGCGATCCTCAATTCCCGGCTAAGACAGCCGCACGAGATTATAATCAGTGATGCCAGCGCTGCCCGCAGAGAGGAAATCTCAGAGAGATACGATGTTGTTTCCGCAGCATCTAATTTTAAAGCTGCAGAAGCCTGCGATATTATTATTTTGGCTGTCAAGCCCCAGATTATTGATACAGTGTTAACCGAACTTGCTGATCAAGGATGCTTTAAAATAAAATCACACAGGAGGCTTTTTATTTCGATTGCCGCCGGCATCAAACTTTCCAGCCTCGAACAAATTATTTACGCCAACTGCACAGACCAGGAAAAAAGCGCCATGCCCATAATAAGAGTCATGCCAAATACCCCCGCACTCGTTGGTGCCGGGATGTCTGGCATGTGTGCAAACTCACAGGCGGTGCATAAAGATATCCAACATGCTGCGGCTCTGCTTTCTTCTATGGGAGAAGTGCTTATTTTTGATGAAGATAAAATGGACGCGGTTACCGCTGTTTCCGGCTCCGGGCCTGCCTATGGATTTTACCTGCTTGAAGCCATGATTGAGGCAGGGCGGGAACTGGGTCTGAAGAGCGAGGACGCGTCGAAACTTGCGCAGGGAGCAATTTCAGGTGCACTCGCACTGCTTAAGCATGTTAATGAAGACGCCGGAACCCTCAGATCAAAGGTCACCTCACCCGGAGGCACCACCGAGGCGGCCATTAAGGTTCTGGAAGCCCACCATGTAAAAGACCGTATTGTTGAAGCCGTGCTTGCTGCAGCCCGTCGGTCAAGGGAGCTTAGTTTACATAAAGATGCGTAAAATTATTTTATTCCTGATTTTTCTTCTATCTGTTTTCCCCTCGGAGCTGTATTGCCAGAACACCCAAAATCCAGACGTTCTTAATATTGCACCGGTGCTGCTGCCCGACGAAATCCGTCCAGGCCAGGGCTTTGCTTTCGAAATTATGCCGGAGATAAAAGACGGCTGGCATATCAACTCAAACCAGCCCAACAGCGATTATTTAATTCCCTCTGGCCTTAGGCTTGCAAACAACGATTCTTTTTTTCTTGAGTCGATTCAATACCCGCAGTCCGTGGAATACGAGTTTGACTTTGCAGATGAACCTGTGAGCGTATTTGAAGACGGTTTTTCTGTAACCGGGATCATCCGTGCTGACCATGAGCTTGAGCCCGGCACTTATAAACTACCCCTTGAATTTACTTATCAGGCCTGCGCACCGGGCTCCTGCCTTAAACCAGAAACCTTTCGCTACACTGCCAACATCCGTGTAACCGGCCAACCGCTTGCTGACGTTGAAAACGAAATTGTTAAAGGCGCAGATGATGCAGATTATACTCCATCAAAGACAGGGTTATGGGACAATTTTGCCGGACGCATTGAATCCGCAGGATTGCTGCTGGGATTGCTGCTGGTATTTGTCGGCGGCCTGGCTCTTAATCTAACACCTTGTGTTTATCCCATTATACCGATAACCATTAGTTATTTCGGCGCCCAAAGCGAGGGCCGCACCGCGCGACTTTTTATTCTCGGCCTGCTTTACGTAACCGGCATGGCTGTTTCATACTCACTTATAGGGGTGATTACCGCACTGACAGGATCTGTTTTCGGCGGCCTTCTTCAGCATTCCGCCGTTCTGGTTATTATCGCTGTTTTTTTTATTCTCCTGGCTTTGAGCATGTTTGGTCTGTATGAATTCAAACTCCCAAAACGTTGGGTTGACGCTGCAGGAATCGCCCGAACTGGTTTTATTGGCGCCATGCTTATGGGATTAACCATGGGAATCGTTGCTGCACCATGCATTGGCCCCCTGGTCCTCGGGCTTGTGGCGTATGTAGCGGCGATAGGCGATCCTGTACAGGGATTTTTACTATTTTTTTTCCTTGCCCTGGGCCTGGGCATGCCGTATCTTTTCCTTGCGCTGTTTTCCGGCAAAATAAAAAGTCTTCCCAGTTCCGGAAAATGGATGCAGGCAGTACGGCATATCTTCGGTTTGGTGCTTATCGGCGCTGCGATTTTCTTTGTTTCCCCGCTGTTGCCCGGTTTTTTAAAAACCGCTGCTTTGCCGGTTTTCGGCCTTGTATCGGCTGTTTTTCTGCTCTTTTTTGATAAAACTGCCGGCCAGGCACCCGGATTCAAAGGTTTCAAACTCGTCTTAAGCACACTTGTTATTGTTCTTTCAGCATATGCACTGATGCCCGGCGGCAATGTTAAACCCGATTGGGAAGAATTTTCCATGACCGCCTACGAGGGGGCCCTGGAAAATAACAGAAAAATGGTTATTGTTTTTCATGCTGATTGGTGTTTACCTTGCCAGCAGCTTGAAAAACAGACTTTATCAGACCCGGGCGCGGCTGAAAAATTACAGAAATTCAAAGTGTTTCACGTCGATATGACCCATGCCGGAAATCCGGAGACCATGAATATACAACAAAGATTCAATGTTCAGGGTGTGCCGACAATGGTTCTTCTGGACTCGGAGGGAAACATAGCCGAACGGATTGCCGGCCTTATAAGCCCGGCTGCTTTTAAAAATATTTTGTCACAAGTTGAATAAATACTGCAATCAGATTGCTGCATCCAATAACCGCAGCAATTCATTTTCTTAAAAATAAGGAATCGAAATATGAATAAAAAAGCATTTTATATCGCGGCCGCTATTGTTGTCTGTGTTTTGCTGCTCGGCGGCGGGTATTGTTTTTCCGGCAGCAAACAGGGCGAAGAAAGCGGAGGTATTCGCTGGTATTCTTATGAGGAAGGAATTGAGAAGATAAAAAAAAGCGACAGACAGGGATACCTGCATTTTTACACCGACTGGTGCGGCTATTGCAAAAAAATGGAAAAAGAAACCTTTTCAGACGGTGATGTGATCTCTGATCTTAACGAGGATTTTGTATCAATAAAGGTCAATGCTGACAAGAAACCCAAAATAGCCAGACAATATGGGGCCAACCAGTTTCCGTTCAACTGGTTTATCAGCAAAAAAAATGACCCGATTGGAAATCAGCCCGGGTTTATACCTCCGGCCATGATGGTTCATATTTTAAAGTATGTCTCCGCGGAAGATTATAAAAGCATGCAGTTTGATGAATTTATGGAAAAGCGTGAATAAAACGAGGATTATACGACAAAAGGCCATGGATGAGAGGTGTTTTTATCGTTCTGAATCTGCTTTTTTGCGCCTGATCAGCCGCAGGATTGCCGTGGAAAAAAGCAGTACAGCACAGAAAACCAATAATCCGGGAAACCACAGGTGTTCGCGGTACTGTTTCTCTCCGGCTGCCACGTCTATGCCGACAACGCCCAGGAAAATTACCGCAGGCAGGATCAGAAAGACAAACACATACATCAGTGCCTTTCTGTACCAGGGCTGCTCTTCTCTGCGAAACCAAGGGTTTTTTGATACCTGCATATGAATATGACTAACCTTTATGACGTTTTTAATCAAGAGTCCTTTAAATCTTTTTTACGACCTGCTGCATCTGCTTATTTTGCCGCGTGGTGTTTAAAGATTTTTCTGATTTTTGCCGCTGCATTCAGCTTTGTCTGTTTTTCGGGATGCGCTCCTAAAAATGCCGGGTACCTGCGCGTGCCATCCCTGCAGAAAACTTTTCCGCCTGAGACGATCTTGTCTTCTTCTGAGAAAGGGCCTGTTTCATTTGATGAGATGATAACCGATCTTTCACAAGCCAGAGTCGTATATGTGGGCGAATCTCATTTTAATGCCAGACACCATGAAATACAACTGCGTATCCTTAAAGCCCTTTACCTGCTTCATCCTGATCTGTCAGTTGGCATGGAAATGTTTTCCAGGCCATACCAGCAAGTGCTCGATGAGTGGAAAGAAGGCCGGATCGAAAAACAGGCCTTTGTGCGCCGAGTTCACTGGTATGCAAACTGGAAATACGACTACGGGCTCTACGAGCAGCTCTTAGAATTTATCCGCAGCAACCGGATTTCTCTTTACGCTCTTAACATTGCCTTTCATATCCCGCCAAAAATCGCCGCCGGGGGGATAAAGTCTCTTCTTCCGGAAGATGCTCTTTATCTGCCACGGAAGGTAAACCTGTCTGACCCGGACCACAGAGAATATGTGAAAAAAATATTTAAACAGCACGGTTTTGCCCGCAGAAATTACGAGTTTGAAAATTTTTACCAGGCCCAGTGCGTGTGGGAAGATATCATGGCAGAATCCATAAGCCTTCATCTAAAAGGAGGCCCTATGATAGTCTTTGCCGGCAACGGCCATATTGCCAATAAATACGGCATACCTGACCGGGCTTATTCCCGTACCAAAGCCTCTTTTAAAACCGTGATGCCGGTTTCTGCCGGCCGGGAGCATGACTTGCAGGAAGCCGATTATATCTGGGTGACCCCGCCGTCATCAAGTGATTCTCCGCATTGATATTTTTATTGTCCAACACAATATATTGAATTTTTTATTGACAGCTTACTATATATTGTTATATTTTAATTTATAAGTCCACCGGGCCCGAACGGAGACGTAAAAATGAGCTTAATTAACCAAGGAGAGGCTGTCATGTTTACCCACATTAAAAAGCGCAACGGGCGTGTTGTTGAGTTCGACGCATCCAAAATCACGGCAGCAATCGCCAAGGCCGGTAGCGCTACCGGCGAATTCGACGAACAAATGGCCAAAAAGCTGATGCTGCGCGTTTTAACGCTTGCCCATGAAATGCAGCTTTCCTCTCCGCCCGAGGTTGAAGAGGTTCAGGACATTGTGGAAAGAGTGCTGATAGAATCGCCTTTTCACAAATCAGCTAAAGCATACATCCTCTACAGGGAGCAGCACGCACAAATACGAAACATCACCACCGTGGCAAATGTGGAACTGGTGGAAAACTATGTCCAGCAGATGGACTGGAAAATCCGTGAAAACAGCAATATGAGCTTTTCCCTCCAGGGGCTCAATAATTACATTTCCTCTGACGTAACAGCGGAATACTGGCTTAACAGAATCTATCCCCCGGAAGTGCGCAATGCCCATAAAAGCGGAGATCTCCACATTCATGATCTGAGCCTGCTTTCAGTTTATTGCGTGGGATGGGATTTGCAGGACCTTTTGCGTGTGGGATTCATGGGTGTGCCGGGCAAGGTGGAAAGTGCGCCTCCTAAACACCTGCGCTCTGCACTTGGCCAGGTGGTAAACTTTTTCTACACCCTGCAGGGCGAAGCAGCCGGCGCTCAGGCAGTATCAAATTTCGATACGCTTCTGGCCCCGTTCATCCGATATGACAGGCTTTCATACAAGGATGTTAAGCAGGCTTTGCAGGAATTTGTATTTAACATCAACATCCCGACCCGCGTAGGCTTTCAAACTCCTTTTACCAACATAACCCTGGATTTAAACGTCCCCGGAACTCTCAAAGATTCACCCGTTATTCTCGGGGGGCAATACCAGCAGGAAACCTACGCAGACTTCCAGGAGGAAATGGATACATTTAACCGCGCTTTTGCTGAAGTCATGATGGCCGGAGATGCAAAAGGCCGCGTGTTTACTTTTCCGATCCCGACCTATAATATTACTGCCGATTTTGACTGGAACAATCCAAACCTTGACTATATTTGGAAAATGACCGGTAAATACGGTATTCCCTATTTCTCAAATTTCGTTAATTCCGATATGTCCCCGGAAGACGCACGGTCAATGTGCTGCAGACTTCGGCTCGACAACAGGGAACTTAAAAAACGCGGCGGCGGGCTTTTTGGCGCAAACCCCCTTACCGGCTCTATAGGCGTGGTAACCATTAACCTTCCCAGGCTCGGGTATCTTTCGGAAAACCGCGATGATTTTTATTCCAGGCTCAAGCAGCAAACAGATATCGCTGCCCGGAGCTTGACCATTAAACGCAAGGTTCTTGAAAAATTCACAGAGCAAAGCCTGTATCCTTATTCAAAGTTTTATTTGCGTGCAATAAAGGAACAGACCGGTTCCTATTGGGCAAACCACTTCTCAACTGTCGGCCTTATAGGCATGAACGAAAGCTGTCTTAACCTGCTTGGAAAAGACATAGGAACAGAGGAAGGCCAGGAATTTGCAAAACAGACCCTTGATTACATGCGCGGCCTTATTCAGGATTTTCAGGAAGAGACAGGAGAATACTTTAACCTTGAGGCCACACCCGGCGAAGGAACTGCATACCGACTTGCCATGCTCGACAAAAACTCCTATCCGGAAATTCTCTGCGCAAACGAAACCGAATACCAGAAAGGGGCTGATCCTTTTTATACAAACTCCAGCCAGCTTCCAGTCAATTACACCGACGACCTGTTCGAGGCTATGGAACTCCAGGATGATTTACAAACCCGTTATACCGGCGGAACAGTCTTTCATGCATTCCTCGGCGAACAAATGACCAATTTTGAGTCAGCCAAAAACCTTGTGCGCAAAATCACCTCAAATTTCAGAATGCCGTATTTTACGATTTCACCCACCTTCAGCGTATGCACCAATCACGGGTACCTAAGCGGTCATCATGAAAAATGCCCTAATTGCGGCGAGGCAACAGAAATTTATTCCCGGGTGGTTGGCTATCTGCGGCCCGTACACCAGTGGAACAACGGCAAACAGCAGGAATTTGATCTTCGCCGGACATTTCAGGTAGCATCCTGATAATTAAAAATCTTATCAAAACATGAATATCGGAGGACTACAGAAATATTCACTGATAGACTACCCTGCCTTGTTAAGCTGCGTGGTCTTTACATCCGGGTGCAACTTTCATTGTCCGTACTGTCACAACCCGGAACTGGCCGCACCCGGCAAAAACACCAGGGCACTGGATATAGAAGAAGTTTACGAATTTCTTTCCAAACGCAGAAGGTTCCTTGACGCGGTCGTAATTTCCGGCGGCGAACCCACATTGCAGCCCGATCTGATGGATATGTGCCAACAGATCAAATCCATGGGATTTTCCCTGAAAATTGATACCAACGGCAGCCACCCTGATATTGTAAAAAAAATTATAGATAAGAGACTTGCCGATTACATCGCCATGGACATTAAAACATCTCCTGAAAACTATTCGCCTTTGATAACAGTCCAACCCGTGGCTTCCGCCATTCGTGAATCCGCGGAACGAATACTTTCCTCGGGAATTTCCCACGAATTTAGAACCACCTGTGTCAGACCATTTACTGACGAGTCTTCCATTAATATTATCGCTGAGCTTATCAAAGGAGCCGACCTTCACGCAATTCAGCAGCCCCGAACCGATTCTGTTCTATCCCCGGAATTCTTTGCAGGCGACAAGGACCGGCTTTATACGAAAGAAGAAATGGATACTTTTCGATCCATTATTGCAAAAACTGTCAAACACGCTATAATCCGCTAAAACCGAACCCCATGCAAATCTTTCAAGAAAATAAGTTTTGATGCACTCGTAAAAAGCTTCCAACCTCATTTGAGGTTTTTACAGGAAGGAAGTCTTGATCTGACGGCTTTGTAAAAAGTTCAAGATCAAGGCTTGCGCGATTCCGAAGAATGCAGCGTACTTTGCGTACGTGAAATTATGAGGAATCACGCGTAACGCAAATATTGGACTTTTTACTAAGCCCTCAACTGTTTCACGTGAAACAATTTCTGCGTTGGGGCGTCAGGCAGGGCTAAATGTTTCTCCTGAGAGCTGTTTGGGCGATCTATATAATAAAATATAAAGCGAGGTAATGTTTTGACTGTTTTTGGAATAATTAAGGCTGTTGCCGTCCTTGCTGCAGCAGGAATTCTCGGCAACTGGTTCCTGGCAGAGGTAAAAAAATCAAAGATAAAAAACGAGCCCTGGTATAAACCATATTTGTCCCCTCCAGGATTACTGGTTATTTTCGCAGTGCTCCTGCCAGTAATTGTCTGGCTGGCAACAAAATAAGAATTATACGGAACATTATAAATAGTTTTCCGGCTGGCTGTAAAGCCGGTGGTGAGGTGCAAGATATGTTCCCTGCTACAACTTCCCACGGCCTTCTCTGTCCAGAAGCTCACGATACCAGCATGCAAATTCAAACATGCCAATGTAGCGTTCGTCTTCATTGATTATTCCCAGGCAGATCTCAAGGGCCCCTTTACGGAAGTCATCTCCATGGCCGGTGGTGTCCCAGGTCTGCAGAAACTCTC
>CAZVFQ010000060.1:0-3955 GCA_964626455.1 uncultured Desulfobacteraceae bacterium
GGTATGACAACAGGGCGGATTTTATCTGATTTGTCAAATAAACCGGATATGATTGAATCACAGGCCAAGCCTTTTAAAATCGCATTTTTGGTTTCAGCGGTCTTTTTTGCCGCAGGGGTGCTCTATATTCTTCTCTCCAGTCATATTGCCGCGCTTACAGCAGCCACTGTACCCGATCTTGCCTCCATTGAAAAAATCAAGGGGTTTATGTTTGTTGTTTTTACATCCCTGCTTTTGTTTTTTGTCATTTATTTTTTGATGATCAAGATTGATCGGCAGCAGCGCAGGATTTTAAATTTCGGAAACAGGCTGATTGCAGCCGAGCGAAGGGCTGCTACGGCTGTTCTTGCAGATTCCGTATCCCGTGAGATCGGCAATGTACTTATGAATGTCGAATTTTATTGCAGCGAACTGGAAGACGCGACAGGTGAGAAGGAAGTCGAGGCTGTAAGGCAGGTCAACGATGCCAGGACGAAGTTAAATACCCTTGCCAGGCGTCTGGGCAATGTGTCCAGGCACATGGGTGAGCAGAGCAGGGAACTTATTAATCTGTCTTCTGCGGTAAAGGATGCACTGGGTTTTGCCGGAAGGCATCGCAGGCTTCGTTTCACCAGCATTAACCTGGATGCCCCCAATGAGCTTATGTTCATGGGAAATCTGCTGCTGATCTATCAGATGGTTATTAACCTGGTGATGAATGCCGCAGAGGCGGCCGGCTCTCAGGCTCGGATTGCGGTGCGCATTTTTGAACGCGGCGATTACGCGGTTGTCCAGGTCCATGACAACGGCCCGGGAATTGAAAAAGAGCTGCGCGAGATTGTTATGGAACCGTTTTACACCACCAGGGAAAACGGAAACGGCCTGGGTCTGTTATCAGTGAGGGCCTGTGCCAATGCCCATCACGGAAAAGTTGAAATCAGTGATTCTGATTTGGGCGGGGCCTGCTTCTCGGTCCTGTTGAAAAAAACACCGCCGGTGAGATATGATACAGAGGAGTAAAAAGCTTTCCGGTATTACCCTTTCTTTTTTTCAGCCCTGTTGTTCGGGCACGCTTTCAGGCATTCGTCACATGCAAGCCAGTAATCATGCCCTGCGGTGTTTACCACCCTTTCAATGTATCTGAGCGCGTCCGCGCCTTTTAACGCCAGGGGATATATGGCATGCTTGACAGAATATGGCAGGCAGACCATTTTTTTGAATTCTCCTGATTCGGAAAATGCGCCTGCAGGGCATTTTTTCTGACAGGCATTGCATCCCTTAGGACACGGGTCATCTTCAATTACCGGGTCTCCCTTGATTTGCGCGCTGGTAACAACCGCGCCAAGGCGCAGCAGCGATCCGTATTCGGGATGATACATTTGCCCGCTTCTGCCGAAAGCTCCCAGCCCTGCATTAACCGCTGCATGTTTAAGAGAAAGCAGTCCCCACGGTTCTGGGCCGTGAAATACCATTGGCGCATAGCTGGGCACAGGCACGGCCGTATGGGAGCCTTTTGATTCGATAAAATTGCACAGTGCCAGGCCGGTTTCGTCCAACTGTCTGTAGACCGTGTGATAGGACCTGTGGATGCCGTATAGATCATAGTCTGGTGAGAACAGAATCCCCCGCGGAATCGGAATACCGAAGACAATCACTGTTTTTGCATCCTTGCAGATTCTTGCAGGATGATGTTTGTCCGGAGCATCTGCAAAGCGCTCCACTGGTGCAAAACCAGATGCCGGTGCTCTGTCTGCGAGAAGCCTCGTGATATCGTCTCTGAGCTCCATATTAATCGATTCCCCCTGTATGTTTATTTACAGCCTTTTTATGTGTCGCATCTTTATGCTGTCAAGCGGAAAAATCAATGTTATATTTAAAAAATGATCATATTATTTGGATTTGAGTCAGGTGTTTTCCCCGGAGGAATTATGAATACAGATTTGATGCAGGAGATTGAAAATTTTCCCGAAATACCGGAACAAAGTGCACTGGTTTACAAGCAGCGCCTTGGCGAGCTTGTGGAAAAGGTTAATTCCCTGATGCTTTCAAGATCGGATATCAGGATGCTAATCGGGGACAATCCTGCAGGCGCTATGCTGGATAACCACAAGAACCATGCCCTTTTTATGAGCAACGTGTTTTTCCTGGGCGCCTGGGGGCTTTTGATAAAGACAGTGCCGTGGGTGTATCGGACATACCGTAATCACGGATTTGATTACGGCTATTTTTCCGCTCATCTCAATGCCTGGCAGAAAGCGCTTGAGCAGCTGCTTTCCCCCAATGACGCAGCGCCTCTTCTTGCTGTTTATGAATGGATGCTGTCAAAACATGAAGATTTTATAAATGCTGCTGAGAATTTTTTTCCGGTTCTGCCCGGGCCTGCCCCTGAGTGGGAGGACGTCTTTCGGGAGTTTGTAAACAAGCTCCTCAGCGGAGACCGCAGGGCGTGCAGGGATATTGCGGCCGGCTCTGTTAGCTCTTCGGCTGGCCTTGCCGATTTTTATTTAAACGTCATTCAGCCTGCCATGTATGCGGTGGGCAGAAAGTGGGAGACAGGCGAAATCAGTGTCGCCTCGGAACATCTTGCTTCTGCAATCGTAAACCGGATCATGTCTGTGCAGTATCTTGAGTTCATGGAGGAACCTGACGAATTAAAGGGAAAGGTTGCGATAACAGCCGGGGCAAATGAGTTTCATGAAATAGGCTCCACCATGGTGGCAAATGTGCTGGAAGCAAACGGCTGGGAAGTTGCCTACCTTGGGGCAAATACGCCTGCCAGCGATTTTTTGGAATTCATCTCAGGCCGTGACTTTGATATTGTTGCAATTTCGGTCACCATGGTCTTTAACCTGGAATATATAAAAGATGTTATAGATCGCATCCGGTCATGGTCCGGCCAAAAGCAACCGTGGATAATGGTCGGCGGCCTTGTTTTTATCGACAGCCCGGAACTCGCAGACAAGCTTGGTGCAGACGGATGCGCCGCAGACTGCAGGCAGGCCGCCGAGCTTGCAGACACATGGATAAAGAATAAAACAGCATGAAATTATTTGATGCAGTAAAAAACAATCCGCAAATTTTATCGGCTTTTCTGGAGGCATCCGGCACTGCCCTGGCTGTTGTAACCGATGAAAACCATGTAATTTCAGCCTGTAATGATAATCTGAGAAGAACCCTGCATGCACCGGAAAAGCCTCTGGGCCGCTATCTCGGAGATGTAGTCTGCCCCCTGGAAGAAGAGGAGTTTTTCCTGCTGGTTTCCATGGAGAACGGCGGGTTGGCTCCGCAAATGTTTAAGCTCTGCCATACGGAAATCCTGTACAAATGCTATACGTTTCAGATCAACAGAGGCTTTCTGGTCCTGGGCGACCGCGTGGGGGGAACAGAAAACGAAGTCCTGGAAACAATGTCCCTTTTAAACAATGAACTTTCGGTTCTCAGCCGGGAGCTTTCAAAAAAGAACCGGGAGCTTAAAAAAGCCCACAGAAAAATAACCGAGCTTTCCAGGACAGATCCTCTCACCGGCCTTGCAAACAGGCGTTATTTTAATGAAAGATACAAAGAGGAATTTTCCCTTTCCCAAAGGCATGAAATTGCCCTGTCAGTAGTAATGATGGATCTTGATCATTTCAAGAAGGTAAACGATACCCTGGGACATAGCGCAGGCGACAAAGTACTTGCCGCGTTTGCCGAAATCCTGAAAACAAATTGCCGCACTGAGGATTTTCCCGCCAGGTTCGGGGGCGAGGAGTTTATCGCGTTTTTGCCGCATACACCATGTGACATGGCCATGATTTTCGGCAATAGACTTCGGGAAACACTTGCCGGAGCGGATATCCTGGACGATCCTCAATGGGAAATTACGGTCAGTGTTGGAATCTCCCAGTTAAAAAAAGACGACACCCCTGATGAACTTGTCAGAAGGGCGGACCAAGCCCTTTACGAGGCCAAAAAACAGGGGCGGGACAGATGTGAA
>CAZVFQ010000060.1:4055-18751 GCA_964626455.1 uncultured Desulfobacteraceae bacterium
AGGGGGTTGTCTATTTTTTGTTTATAACCCCCGGTCCGCCGGGCATGCGTGCTTGTTAAAATGTTTCAGTTAATTGTTAATTGTTATTCACAGATCCAGTTGCCTTCGCCGTCTGTATACTGGTCTGCATCGCGCTTCTCCAGAGTAAATTCACACCCATAGTCGTCTGCTGCCACCTGAGCCGGGTCAAGCACATTGTCGCCTTCGGGCACAATTCCGGCTTCCACCCAGGCTGCAAGATCGACAAAGGCCTGGATGGTTTCCTGGGGCGTAAATCCGCAATGATCAATGCTTCTGTATATACGGGTACGCAGTAGATCACTGTTTCCGGCCTCTTCGACATTTTCAGCGTATATCCGCTCATGTTCAAAAGGTACAAAATAATCCCCGATGTCATGCATGCTTAGCACCGGAATAGTGATGTCGCCGTGGACAGGGAACATCACATCCTCGAAATCAAAGTCAACTTCATCGTCATCCGGGCTTATTCGCTGTATGCCATCGTTTAGGTCTTCTTCTTCCTGGGTCAGTCCGGAATCGCCGTCAAGCTGATATGTCCTTTCCTGATTATCCACAGCTATTCCGCGATCTCCGCCGCGCGTGGGGTCCATGGCAAAGCTCAACCCCTGCTGGCCGGTCTGGAAGTAGGCCATCTGGGAGAACGCCTCTTCATACATCGGTCGTTGTCCACCTGTACGGTACATGGTGGCGTCTCTAAAGGTTTCCCCTGTTGAGTTTAATTCCGCTTGTTCGCCATCATAATCTTGTATTTCTTCATAGGTGGGTATGTATCCAAAATCCCCGTTCCCGTCGCCTTGTTCTCCAAAGACAGTGCCGTGAAAAATTCCGGCTTCTTCTTCTGTAAAGGCCAACTCAGAATTGAGACCGGAAAAGTAATTTGCCAGAAGCGTCCAGTCCAGCGATGAGCTGAACTGCTCTATGGCGCCGCCGACAACTCCGCACATTGGCATTGCCCCGTCATAGGCGTCCGGGTATTCTGTGACCGACCGGGCCGTGATATGCCCGCCCATGGAATGGCCGATGATATAGACAGGATCAGGCTGTTCTCCGAATTCAGCTTCTATAAGATCCAGAAGCACACGGGTGCCGATCACGCCGGTTGCAATGTTGTATCCGTTTTCACCGTAGCTGGAGGCAGCCCAGGCATAGTCCGTGTTAAGCAGGTATTGCCTGAGAGGCTGGGCGTTTGAGATGCTCAGCTGCGGATTGTCCCCACGGTATCCGTGACAATACAGCACCAGCCCGTCTGTGCCGGGGTCCCATCCCTCGGGGATTTCGAGCCTGTAGCCGGCAACCTGGTAGCCTGACCACTGATCCACGTCATAGCCGTATGTACCGCTGTAGACTTCAGCACCCTCCAGAGCTTCAAAGTCGAGCAGGTGTGAAAACCGTATGAATTCTGGCTCCTGAGTTGTCATGGATGCAGGCAGCCAGCCCCAGTTTTCCTGGAATTCAGCAGGCCATGAGCCGATTTCTTCTTCCATTGCTGTATATACTTCCTCAAAAGTCAGCTTATCTGTGATATATTCAAGGATTGCTTCGTTTGCATCCGCATCAAAGGTGATGGCCTTGTTAAAGCCTTCCTCATTTGACCACGGATCCCAGGGGGTACCGTCATCAGCGACTCCGGGATCTCCTGTGGTCATGAAATTATAAAGATATGTCTGCATTGCATTTTGCAGATCTTTTCTGCCAGCCTCGTTTTCCGGGATAAAGGAATATCCGAACAGGCTGTCGTCAAGACCGAAGAAAAACGGTATTTCCATGCTGTGGGCCGCGCCAAATACTTTGGCGAATTCCTCCATTTCTGCAACTCCTCCGCCTGCCCATTCAAACACATAGCCGTATACCTCGTCCTGCTGCTGGCGCAGATATGTCGCAAGCTCGTCAAGATACTTGGCGCGGTAGCCCATGGAAGGGTATCTGCCTGCGGCCTGGTAAAGAGCCTCTTCGTTTTCATTGGGAAAGATATCCTCGTAGGTCCATTCTTGATCCGGATCAAAATCCGGGTCAAACAGGTCATATGCATTTGCCCAAACCGGTTTTTGGAGTTGCGGTCCGTACAAAGGCAGGAAGTTAAACCATTCATTGTAGTTAACGCCGACAATGATTGGCACGGAATTGTAATCACCCTGGTGGACCGCATTTACCACAGTATCGGGAAGTACATAACCGTCTGCATACGCGCTGAAAGATTGAATGGATGTGCTTGCCTCCAGGATTTCCTCTGCGCTTGCATTTTTTAAATCCTCGACAGGATCATCGCCTTCAATGCCCAGTTCGGTAATAACGGTTTCGGCTGTATCATCTGTCGGTTCAACTACCGGCATGATTCCGCTCTGGCATACGGCCTTGTGGAAAAGCCCTTCGGCAAGCGGTGAGATCACCAAATTCATAACGTTATGCCCGCCTGCGGACTGGCCGGCAATGGTAACGTTGTCCGGGTTGCCGCCGAACCCGCTGATGTTGTTCTGCACCCATTCCAATGCCTTTATCTGGTCCAGGGTGCCGAAGTTGCCAGAGTTGCTGTAGTTTTCAACATCGCCGTCGCGCATGTCAATATGCCTGAACCATCCGAACGGCCCCAGGCGGTACTGGGTTATAACCACCACCACTTCAAGTTCTTTTGCCATTGACTCTCCGTGCTCCGCATACTGGGCTGCACCTCCGAATTTGTTTGAACCTCCGTGGATCCAGAAGTATACGGGCAGGTCTGTTTCATCAGAGTCAGGGCGGTATATATCGAGATAAAGGCAGTCTTCGCTTCCTATTATGTCTCCTGTCTGATGCCATGTCCGGTCCATTTCAAACTGAAGCGAGGGAGGGCCGCTCTGGGTTGCCTCAAGGGTTCCTGACCAGGGTTCCGGGTCCTGGGGTGCTTTCCACCGCAGCTCTCCCACGGGCGGCTTGGCAAAAGGTATACCCTGCCAGGCCATTACACCGGTTTCTTCATCAAGATATCCTTCTACCTGGCCTTGCTGAGTTGTTTTTACCGAATCGGATTCTGAGGCTCCGTCGCCGTTTCCTAATTCGTCGCCATTATCCCCTGTGGCTACTATGGAAATAAGACCCAGAAACAACACAATTATGAGGCCGGTATAGCGAAGTGTCTTCAAGAAAGTCCCTTTCATCCCTGATCTCCTTTGGCTTGATTTTTATAAAATATGTTGATCAATGCTCATGTCTGCAGAATTTAATAGCAGCCAGGGATGATGGAGGGAATACTACTTAAGTATGAAAAAAGTATTAATTTTTTCTCAAAAGCAGGATTGTAAGAAAAAAGGCACCGAGCGCGCCGAAAAACATTGCCAGCAGGTCCAGCGGATCGAATGTACCGGCAATGAAAAAGGCCCTGGTGTTTTCAAGAAAAGGAATATGACTGAACCATTCCGGAACCAGTGAGGATGAAAACTCTTTAAAATGCTGCCCCAGTTCAAATGCGCTGTTTATAGCAAACCAGAACATGCATATTATCAGGCATCCGCGGATGGTTTTTGCCGCAAATGCCGCTGTAATAAGGCTGAAGGAAAAGGGGTGCACAAATGCGGGCAGAACCGAGCCGAGTTTTCCGAAAAAAGTCGGCGCAGTTTCGTAAAGATTTAAATCAGGAAGCATCTTTTTTACAAAATAGGTATCCGGCGGCCTGTCAACAAGGTAGACAAGGGTGCCTGCCAGAAGTACCGCAAGGCCGGCAAGAAGCATGATCCAGTTAACACCGCTGTCTTTGCGTTGTTTTTTCATCGCATGGTTCTTGTTTATTTCGGACAAGTAATTGCGATTCTTATTTGACATAATCCTGAATTCTTATATATTAAAAAAATAGCAGAAAAAAATCTTTCCGGCATCATGTTTCTTTGGACCGCACCTGAAAAAAAAGGCAGGCCCGTGATAAAGAAACGTCCCTATTTGAAAGCCCTTTTGCTGGTGTCCCTTGGGATGGCCATTGCTTTTCCTCTTTTTTCCATAACATATTATACCATGGTGCGTACCTCCACCCCGCAGTTCTGCGCATCATGCCATGAAATCGAATACGCCTACAATACCTGGAAGACTTCAACCCATGTCAATAACGCGCAGGGATTCGTGGCAGACTGCATGGACTGCCACCTGCCGGCGCCCCATGATACAGTTGACTTTTTCTACACCAAGACTCTTCACGGCATCAAGGACATTGTTGTCCATTTTACAATGGATGAATACGACCGGGAAAAAAACCGGAAGAAAGCATACGAGTCTTTTGATAATGCACAGTGTCAAAAATGCCATCGAAACATTCTGCACATTCCGGACAAGCGGGGCGCCATGCTGGCCCACCGTTCCGTGGTATACGCTCTTGAAGGACGCGAGAAAAGATGTGTGGACTGCCACAGGGACCTTGTTCACAATCCAGCGGAAGTATATAGATATAAACAATATCAGTTCAACTGATCAAAATTGTTTAGATTCAGGGAGGGTGGGATGAAAAAGTCGTTTTTATGCATATCAGCAGGTCTAACAGTGCTTGTGCTCCTTTTATCCGGAGCGGCCTTTCTCCAGGCCCAGGAAAATGCGGCCAGGGAAAAAGAGTTCCGGATAGAGCGAAGCATCCCGCAGGAAGGCATTGCCTGCATACAGTGCCACAAGCAGGAGCATCCTGGCATTTTTGCAGACTGGGCAAACAGCAGGCATGCAAACGCAAATATTACGTGCATAGACTGTCACAAGGCCGATAAGACCGATCCTGATGTGAGCCAGGAGCATTTCAAGCAGTATGAAAAGTCCGATTCCCAGTGGGGAAGAAAACAGTACCGGGTCCCTGTTGCAGGAGTAGTGACTCCCAAGGACTGTTCCCGCTGTCACCCGGACGAGGCAGAGCAGTACAGCCGCAGCAAGCACGCAAATACGCTTGAGATCATATGGAAAATAGATCCCTGGCTGAACAAGGGTATGAACAGTGATTTTGAGCGTGCCAGCGGATGTTTTTACTGCCACGGCACGGTGCTTGAAAAAGACGAGGACGGAGAGCTGACCTCCGAAACCTGGCCCAACGTGGGCGTTGGCCGCTTAAACCTTGACGAAAGCAAGGGCAGCTGCAGTTCCTGTCATACCCGGCACCGGTTTTCCATAATGGAGGCAAGAAAGCCCCAGGCCTGCGGCCAGTGCCATCTGGGCCCGGACCATCCCCAGATCGAAATCTACACGGAATCCAAGCACGGGGCCATATATGATTCTTTCGGAGACGAATATAACTGGACTGCAGCACCCGGAACATGGTCTCCGGGCGTGGACTACAGGGCCCCCACGTGTGCTTCCTGCCATATGTCGGGCGCAGGTGCCACCAGGACCACCCATGACGTAACAGAGCGTCTTTCCTGGGAAATCCAGGCGCCTCTCACAGTTCGGCCCTCCGAGTTTGAGGCCTTTCCGGCAGACACCAACTGGGATGTGGAACGGGATAAAATGAAGGAAATATGCCTGCAGTGTCACGGAGACAAGTGGGTGGATGATCATTATGAAAAATTTGACAGGGTTGTTGAAGAATACAACGAGGTCTACTTCAAGCCCGCCAGGGAGATGATGGACAGGCTGTATGAAGAGGGCCTGGTTGATGATTCACAGATGTTTGACGAAAAGCTCGAGGTCGAGTTCTACGAACTGTGGCACCATGAGGGCAGAAGAGCGCGCATGGGAGCTGCCATGATGGCGCCTGACTATACATGGTGGCACGGCTTCTACGAAGTTAAAAACCGTTACAATGAATTTATGAAAGAGGCAAGGCATCATTTGGAAACAGGGGAAAAAGCCCATAAGGCTCCGGATTTTCCAAACGCAACAGGCTCCACAAAGAAGCCGGCTCAGATATTTGGTGAAGATTAAAACAGGGCCGGTTTAAAGAGGCAGCCCCTGTTTTTTGCATAAAGTCAGCCCCCGCTTTATCTTTTGGCATAGGATAAACGGGGGCTTTTGTTTTTTGGTTGAAAAAATTTTCCATATCTTGACCTAAGTCAAGGCATGCAGCATCCCGCCGGGTTAAAAAGAAGACGAAATATTGAAAAAGCGTTTTTTAAAACCCTGAAGAAAAATCCAAAATTTAAAAAAGGAGGCATATCATGTTTTGTTTTCAGTGCGAACAGACGGCAAAGGGCGAAGGCTGCACAAAAATAGGCGTGTGCGGCAAGCAGCCGGATGTTGCCGAACTCCAGGATGTGCTGGTCTATGCGTTAAAGGGCCTTGCCCAGGTTGCAAACGAGGGCCGCAAAGTGGGCGTAAGAGACACCGATATTGATCATTTTGCATGCGAGGCAATGTTTTCCACGCTCACCAACGTGGATTTCGATCCTGACCGGTTTGTTGAGCTTATCGACAAATGTGTGGAGCATCGCGAGCAGCTCAAGAAAAAAGTCGAGTCCGCAGGCGGCTGGAGCGATTACACAAGCGGACCTGCGACTTTTATTCCTGCTTCCACAAAAGAAGAACTGGTGGCACAGGGGGAAAGTTTCGGACCTGAGGCCGAAAAGAATGTCCTTGACCAGGACATTCTTTCCTTAAGAGAAACCCTGACCTACGGCATCAAAGGCATTGCCGCCTATGCCGATCATGCCGCAATCCTGGGCAGGACAGATGACAAGATATTTGATTTCATCCACGAAGGTCTGGCAGCCACCCTGGATGACAAACTCGGAGTCGATGACCTGCTGGGCCTGGTGCTAAAATGCGGCGAGATAAACCTTGCCACCATGGAGCTGCTTGATGCTGCAAATACCGGTGTATACGGCAATCCCGTGCCCACGGAAGTGCCCCTTGGCGCCAAAAAGGGCAAGGCCCTGCTGGTATCCGGCCATGACTTGAAAGATTTGGAGCAGATCTTAAAACAGACTGAAGGCAAGGGCATCTATGTTTATACCCACGGCGAGATGCTTCCCTGCCACGGCTATCCGGAGCTTAAGAAATATTCCCATTTCTATGGCCATTACGGCACTGCCTGGCAGAACCAGAAAAAGGAGTTTGCCGAGTTTCCCGGTGCAATCGTGATGACCACCAACTGCATCCAGAAACCCCAGGATGTCTATCATGACAATATTTTCACCACCGGCCTTGTGGGCTGGCCGGGGGTGGCCCACATTGCGGACAAGGATTTTACGCCCGCAATTGAGCGCGCACTTGAGCTTCCCGGATTTGATTCCGATACAGACCGGGGTTCTGTTATGGTGGGATTCGGTCATAACGCGGTGCTCGGTGTGGCAGACAAGGTCATAGAGGGGGTTAAAAACAAGGATATCAGGCATTTCTTCCTTGTGGCCGGATGCGACGGTGCCAAGCCGGGCAGAAACTATTATACCGAGTTTGTGGAAAAGGTGCCTGAAGACTGCATTGTTATGACGCTTGCATGCGGTAAATTCAGGTTCTTTGACAAGAAGCTCGGCGATATTGGCGGTATTCCGCGTTTGCTTGACATCGGTCAGTGCAATGACGCCTATTCAGCCATAAAGATCGCTTCGGCCCTGGCAGAAGCATTTGACTGCGGAGTAAACGATCTGCCGCTTTCCATGGTGCTGTCCTGGTACGAGCAGAAGGCTGTTGCAATACTTCTGACGCTTCTGTACCTGGGTATAAAAGACATGCGGCTCGGGCCGAGCCTGCCGGCATTTGTTTCGTCAAACGTGCTTAACGTGCTGGTTGACAAGTTTGACATCAAACCCATCAGTACGCCGGATGAAGATCTTAAGGCTATTCTGGGCTAAAACCGGTTTATCCTCCTGGAAGGGATGCGGGCGCGGGCTTAAAATCTTCGCCCGCATCCGCCCGGTTTGCGCAGACCGGCGCGGGCGGAAAAATTTTGCATTATCCGGAAAGGAAGACAATTATGCTTAAAAAAATTGAAGTATTTAAGGAAAACGATTTTTCAGACAAACAGTTTAAAAAACTTCTGGTTCATGATTCGCCTTATTTCAAGGTGATAAATTTTAATTTCAGGGCCGGCCAGGAACTGCCGGTTCATTCCCACGACATCGAGGGCCAGTTGAGTATAACAGTGCTTGAGGGAACAGGCGAATTTATAGGGGCTGAAGATACGGCGATGCCGGCTGTTCCGGGAGATGTACTGATAGCAGATATCAGCGAGCCCCACGGTATTCGCGCCGAAACCGACATGCGGGTGCTGGTCACAATTGCACCGCCAATATGAGGGGGATGCCGCCTTTATGCACAGCCCGCGCCGGCTGATTTTATCATGTATAAGGATTCCTGCAGAAGGAAAAATATTGATATTTTCCGATCAGCGTATATGATACAGCTTTTGGTTAAGGACCGGAGTATATTTGATTATTTGCAGGAGAAAACCATGTGGGAGTACACTGACAAGGTAAAGGACCATTTTTTAAACCCCAGAAACGTGGGTGAAATCGAGAATGCTGACGGTGTGGGAGAGGTCGGGTCCATGGCCTGCGGAGATGCTTTGAAACTTGCATTCAGGCCTGATAAGGACGGTAAAATCCTGGAGGCAGAGCAGATCACAAACGAGGATATAGCCCAAAGCTAAGGGAATTTGTTGTCCCGGAGATCCCGGTGGAGGAGGTCAGGCAATGAGCGAAATAATTTACATGGACAATAACGCCACCACCCGTACGGCTCCGGAAGTGGTGAAGGAAATGCTGCCGTATTTCTCGGATTACTATGGCAATCCTTCCTCCATTAACGAGCGGCTGCGGCAGATGTCGCCGTTCTGGAAGGGCGCTTCCTGCAAGATTCAGTAAAGAGGTTCCAGATGACAGCCAGAGATCCTAAAACCGATCCTGAAACCTGTAAGGACGAGGTTAAAAATTATTCAGCCTACAGAAAGAAGCTCACCGGTGTTGTTAATCGTATCCTGGAGGGCTGCGGCAACGAGCAGTGCTATACACATATAGATTATGAGCCGCTGCCCTCCGAGGCGGAAGTGACAGATATTCTCAAAAAACTCAGAGAAATCCTGTTCCCGGGATTTTTCAGCACAGAGAGAGTTGATCCGGTAAACCTCGAATATAACATGGGCCGCCATGTTTCGCTGTTATATGACGATTTATCCGAGCAGATCACCAGGGCCTTCCGTTATGAATGCTTTAAGTACGACAAGGTCTGTATTGACTGCCGTGAGCAGGGCTTTGAAACAGCTCTTGCGTTTCTGGAATCCATTCCGTCTCTTCAAAACAAGCTGTCAAAAGACGTGATTGCGTCATACAAGGGAGATCCGGCGGCAAAGAGCCATGACGAGATAATTTTCAGTTATCCGGGCATGTTTGCAATAACAGTTTACCGGATTGCCCACCTGCTTCATGTTCTGTCGGTTCCTTTAATTCCGAGGATGATGACAGAATATTCCCATAGAATTACCGGCATTGACATTCATCCCGGCGCAGTGATCGGGGAGAGTTTTACTGTTGATCACGGCACGGGCGTGGTCATCGGAGAAACCTCGCAGATCGGAAACAGGGTTCGCATCTACCAGGGTGTGACCATAGGAGCACTCTCGGTGCCGTCTGACAGGGCAGAGGAGATGCGAAATGCCAAGCGGCATCCAACCATAGAGGATGACGTGGTGATTTATTCCGGGGCGACCATACTTGGAGGCTCCACGGTGATCGGCGCCCGCTCGGTAATAGGCGGCAATGTCTGGCTGACAGAGTCGGTTCCGCCCGACACCACGGTGTTAATGGAAACCCCTCGTCTGATATACAGAAAAAGCGGCATTGAAGTATAAAATCATCCGGAGCCGAGGCTATGAATCTTTATACGGATATTTTACAGACCGTGGGCAAGACTCCCATGGTTCGTTTAAACAGGATCGCGCGGCAGGCTGTTGAAGGCACAGGCGCAGATGTCTATGCCAAGCTCGAGTTTTTCAACCCTTTGAGCAGCGTAAAAGACCGCATCGGGGTTTCAATGATAGATGCC
Source organism: uncultured Desulfobacteraceae bacterium (assembly GCA_964626455.1). GTDB lineage: Bacteria > Desulfobacterota > Desulfobacteria > Desulfobacterales > Desulfosalsimonadaceae > Desulfosalsimonas. The sequence goes on from CAZVFQ010000060.1 coordinate 13,986, forward strand.
GCCGAAGAGCAGGGACTTATATCGCCGGGCTCTTTGATCGTGGAGCCCACAAGCGGCAATACCGGTATAGCCCTGGCCTTTGTGTGTGCCGCCCGGGGCTACCGGCTGTGCCTTACCATGCCGGAGACCATGAGCATGGAAAGGAGAAGGCTTCTTTCTCACTTGGGTGCCGAGCTGGTGCTGACCCAGGGAGAATACGGCATGAAAGGCGCGATGCAGACAGCCAGGGAAATGGTTGCCACTTATAAGAACGCTTTTATGCCTGATCAATTTTCCAACCCTGCTAACCCTGAAATACACCGCCTTACAACCGCCGAGGAAATCTGGAACGATACGGATGGAAAAGCCGATATTTTTGTTGCCGGGGTGGGAACAGGCGGGACCATCACAGGGGTCTCGCAGGTTTTAAAATCCCGCAATCCCGATTTCCGGGCAATCGCGGTGGAACCGGCGGAATCGGCAGTGCTTTCAGGGGGCGCCTCAGGGCCGCACAAAATCCAGGGCATAGGCGCGGGTTTTATACCAAAGAATCTGGATCAGTCCGTAATTGACGAGGTCATAACCGTCACAAATGATCAGGCCTTTGACACTGCCAGGCAGCTTGCAAAACAGGAAGGGCTTCTTTGCGGGATATCCTCGGGAGCTGCCGTGTGGGCGGCGCTGGAAGTGGCAAAAAGACCGGAATCTGCGGGAAAACGCATTGTTACCATTCTTGCAAGCACGGGAGAGCGCTATATAAGCACTGAATTGTTTGAATAGGGGGCTTTATGTCTGAAAAACACAGGTTTGAAACAAAATGCCTTCATGCCGGTCAGGTTCCCGATCCTGCCACAGGCGCCAGGGCAGTGCCTGTTTACCGCACCACCTCTTATGTATTTAAAGACTCGGATCATGCGGCCCGGCTTTTTTCCTACCAGGAACCCGGAAACATATACACCCGTATGATGAACCCCACCCAGGAGGTTATGGAGCAGCGAATGGCTGCCATGGAAGGCGGCAGAGCCGCTTTGGCACTGGCATCAGGCACATCCGCGATATTTTATTCAGTGATTAACGTCTGCTCTCAGGGACAGGAAATTGTTTCAGCAGGCAACCTTTACGGCGGCACCTATACCATGTTTGACAATATCCTGCCGCAGTTCGGCATAACTACCAGGTTCGTGGACCCGCGCGACCCGGACAACTTTGATGCTGCTGTAAATGAAAAAACCCGGGCTTTGTTCGCTGAAACCATAGGCAACCCGTCGCTTGATGTAACAGACATTAAAGCCGTGGCAAAAATTGCAAAAAAACACCATCTTCCCCTGATTATAGACGGTACCTTTACAACCCCTTATCTTTTGCGTGCAATCGAGCATGGTGCAAACATAGTTGTAAATTCGGCCACCAAGTGGCTCGGGGGACACGGAACAGGCATCGGCGGCATTGTAATTGATGCAGGCAATTTTGACTGGACTGATCCCAAATTTGAAATGTTTAACACCCCTGATCCAAGTAATTTTAATATGCGTATGGCAACAGACCTCGGGGAGAACAACCCGATTGCCTTTGCAATGCGCATGCGTATGGTTGCTCTTCGCAACCTTGGAGCCTGCATATCGCCGGACAATGCCTGGATGTTTCTGCAGGGCATGGAAACGCTTCCCCTTCGTATGCAGCGTCACTGCGAAAATGCCATGGCTGTGGCAAAATGGCTCCAAGATCATCCAAAGGTCGCATGGGTCAGGTACCCTGGCTTAAAAGACGACCCTTCCTATCAGACAGCCGCCCGGTATCTTGAAAAAGGCTTCGGTTCGGTGGTGGTATTCGGGATAAAAGGCGGACGGAAGGCAGGGCGCAGGTTTATAGACAGCCTGGAGCTGTTTTCCCATCTTGCAAACGTGGGAGACGCAAAAAGCCTGGCCCTGCACCCTGCAAGCACAACCCATTCCCAGTTGACAGACGAGCAGCAGATGGCCGCGGGCGTGAGCCCGGACATGATACGTCTGTCCGTGGGCCTGGAACACATTGACGACATCACGGCAGACCTTGATCATGCCCTGCGGAAATAACCGCAGGGCACCTTGAATCAATCCATCGCCTTTAAAGATTATTTTAAAATATTGCTTATGAAGCAGCCGGTTGAATCATCTTCATTATCATCATCACCGCTGCTGGAGGAGCTGCCACCACCGCCATCATCATCATCGGAGCAGGACTCAGACTCGATTGTCAAGCAAACATGACTATTTCCCTTGGTTTTTCTGTTTTATTTTCGGATCTGGAAACCAACGCAGGAAGAGTACATGCTCGCACTTACAATTTACTTACACCTAAATTGAGCGCTTCAGATTTTTAAAAGCAATTTATTTTAAAGGATAACACCCATTTCTATTTTAAAAATCTGAAACCCTCCGGGATTTTCAATTTTACCGCATCTACTGCGTCAGATGCAGTCTCGCATAGCTCACTATAGCGAGTCTGCATCTTCCTTGTATATACGGCAAACTTGAAAATCGCTCAATTTAGGTTACAAATTTGCAAAATCAATGCAGCTGAGGATTAAAGTTTTTTGTAAAAATCGGTGAGGGTTTTGCCCGGAAAGATGCCGAGTTCTTTTTCCAGAATATCCCGGCACTGCAGATAGGTTTTTATAGCCCGCAGCCTGTCGCCCCTGGCTGCAAAGCATTTCATGAGCAGTAAATATGCGTTTTCTTCCAAAGGATTGCGGGACAGAAGAATTTGTAAGTATTTTTCGCACAAAATATATTCCTGCCCGTAAAAATGATGTTCTGCCAATTCATGGAGTATCCTGGCATACTGTTCCTCATAATATCTGCGATAGGCTTCAGTCCAGTTTTCGTATGAAATTTCAGGCAGGAAATCGCCGCGATAGATCCCGGCCGCGGCCCGGTATTTGATAAAGGCCTTGTAGCCGTCATTATTTCTTTTGTTTTTTTCGGCTTTTTTTAACAGTCTTTCAAAATCTAAGGCATCAACATATGAGTCTTCGGGAAGCACAAAAATATATGCCCCGTTTTCTGCCTTAATGTATTTTGAGTCCTTCTTATTGGGAAGGCCGGGCTCAAGCATGCGCCGCAGATGGGAAATCAGCGTATGGATATGTATCCTGGCTTTTTCCGGGCTGTCTTCAGGGAAAAATGTGTCCATGAGTTTTTCCGGGGTGATTTCCTTATTCGGATGCATTATAAAATAATTAAAAAGACTCAGCGCCTTTTTTCTTTTCCAGTCGCCTGCCTTTATCTGCCGCTCCCCGATTCTGAGGGTAAAGCCGCCGAACGTATGCACAATCAGCGGCAGGGAGGGCAGGTTTCTGAGTTTGTCAGCGGCTTTTTTTGCCTCTTTGGCCACATTGCTGTCAGCGTCGCGAAAACAGGCGCAAATTTGTCTCTCAGCGTCCCGGCAGGCATTTGCAGCCAGGGCTTGTATTATGCATATCTTTTTTTCCGGTTTTTCCTCTGGCAGAACAAGGCCGAGTTTTTTGCAAAACGAGCTGTCAAGATTGATTAGAATATGAGCGATAAAATCAAAATTTTTTTCCTCGTCCATAAGGACGGGCTTAAGCTGCAAGCAACGGTTTTTTTCCTTATAAAGAAAAAGATAATCGTAATCATGTTGTTTGGCTGTATGAACAGCTTTTCTCAAAAAAATTTGCGCAGAATTTTCTTTGCCCCTTGTGTATAGGACCGATGCGAGCAGAAGCTGTGTATGAGCTTTAAAATATGGGGTTTCAAGGGGGGCGAGAAAGGCATCAAGTCTTTCCAGGAGTTTTTGTGCAATCTCTAACCGCTCCAGTCTTGCGAATCTGCGTGCCAGAAATGTGTAAGTAAAATAGATATCCAGCAAGCCTTGTTTGCGGGCGACTGCCTTTAAGGCTTTGTCTGCATAATGGACAAATTGTCTAGGCCTGCCTTCGTGTTCTGCAAGTGCGGCTTCAATTGTATCTGCCAGATAGCCCTTCCAGGCGAATTGTTCCTGTGCGTTTGAAGACACAGACTTGTGGGGTTCATTTTGTCTGAATTTTTTTAGAGTTTTTCTTGCTGTTTCCGGCTGGCCGCTGTCCATGGCATTTATGGCCCTGAGCAATAAAAACGGCCTGTATGCAAATACCTGCTCTATTTTCTCGCATTCGATAACAGCCTTTTCTACGAGATCGCTGCATTTATCAAAAAATCCCTGAACGTATTTAAGAGAGCTGTAATAACCCAATATTCTGGCATAAATCCCCATGTGGTCGTTGGTTTGCAAAAGTTCCACTCCCTTGGCCATGCCTTGTTCGGCCTGGCGCAAATCTCCGGTCAGGAAGGAATAATTGTAGCTTTTCAGAGCTTTTATTCTTTGGCTTTTTTGAGGGTTTTTAAACACAAAAGGATGTTTTTCAATCTTTTCCCAGAGAATCCCGGCTTCATCCATGCAGCCGAGCTGGCCGAGACCCAGGGCAAGCATCAAAAGTATGTCAGGATAGACGGGGTTGTCCTGCGGGAAAATTTGAAGCCATTTTTTGAGAAATGATACGAGCTTAAGATAATTGTCCTGGCTGAAGTATATATAGGCGCCAAACAGTATTGACCATCCCAGTACTCCTGTATGTTTTGTTCTGCCGGCAGTATACCGGGATTTTTTTAAAAAGTGCAAAGATTTGTGCCAGTCCCCGAGAAAAAACAACGCCCATCCCTTGGCCAGGCAAACAACGGGCTTGGTTGAAATCCAGGACCTCGGAAATTTGTCGACGATGTCGATAACCTCTGCGGCCGCACTTTCTACAA
>CAZVFQ010000061.1:0-18744 GCA_964626455.1 uncultured Desulfobacteraceae bacterium
TTATATGTCCCTAAATTTCGTTTTTGTTTAAACAACATTTTTTATATTTTTTACCACTTCCGCATGGACAGGGCTCGTTTCGTCCCACTTTTGGCGAGTTTCTCTTAAAAGCGACTGCATGTCCCGGTTTTCCAGTTAAGCCTTGCTGCTTTCTTTGTCTTGAATAATTTCCTGCCAGTTTGTTTAATCTTCTCTTCTTAGCCTTTTGTCTTTCATACCGCTTTCTTCGGCTATTGTTTATTTCCGGGAGCTCCGGGAGTTCCACCTGATGTAATTCGCTGAGGCATTCCAGCGAATCTTCGACCTCAGGGCAATCGTTTACCATATATGCATAAATATCTTGCAATGTTTCAATTCCTCTTTTGTCGCCGATTCCTTTCAGACATCCGGCAAAAGCTTCACAGAGATCCAAATTATCATAGTCAGATTCTGCCTCCCAGCGATCGACAGCAAGATCATATGCCTCTGAATATGGCAGATATTGAAGCACGAAAAGACTCTCCCAGATCTCCAGCTCATGATTTTTTACAGCAGTAAGGAGGGGTTTGTCCGCTGATTCATCCAGCGCGTTTATTGCTCCTATAGCGTGATCGTGAATATAATCCAGGCTGTCTGAATTGGAAAGAACATAAATTAAATCAGGAACAAAGGCTGGATCGCCAATATCTGCCATCATTCTCACCGCCCAGATGCCTCCCCAGGTTTCGTATCCTTTTTTTAATACCTCTTTGATCTCCGGTATCGGGGCAAGCTCTTTTATTTTTTCCCTAATTTTTGCCGGCAGACTGGGGCCAGCGTTTTCTATGGCATGGATAAGATCTTTTTTCTCCCAATTCTGTAAAAAAGCATTTACATATGCGCCACGCTCCATGATTCCGAAATAAATTGAAAGAACAAAAGCGATAACCTCAGAACCTACATATGAAAACTCCGCAGCTTCTTTCCATAAAGCAGAGCGCTTGGAAAGATCCTCCAAAAAAGTCATACACAATGTATCTTTTTCAAACAGATCTTTTAACTCATCGTCCGAATTGCTCCTGGAATAACGCTGGCTGATGATATTGCCGGCATCAGAAATGATTGATGATACGAAGTCTTTATGCTCGCCATTTTTCAATGATTGGATCAGACCATCCAGCATGGATGACCCAATTTGAATCTGTGGGTTACTGGTTAACAGATTGTTTAACGTGTCTGCCGGCTTGGATAAAATCTCATTTTCACCGCACTCCGTAAGATAAATAAAATATGAATCACAGCCTAAAGGAGACAATATATACCGCAAAAGAGCGCCGTCACGATTGTCCGGATCAAGATATATATCCATGATCAATTTCACGTCTTCCGGATTATAATGACGCACCAAATTGTAGATTAGCGCGCCCGAAAAAAGAGGCCCCCTGATCTGATTGGCAGCCGATTGAAGCGTAGCCCTGCATTTCTCCGAGCGCATCATGCCCAGGAAATCAAGGATTCCCAGAAATGTTTCTTCTGTTCCGGGGTTGGTAAATTTTTCCAGGATAACGTTTGTTGCCGGCTCATAATGCATTTTTGCAAGAGTGATAGCGCTGTTGCTGGAGATAATTCCCTGGGTTGATTGAAATTTTTCCAGGATAGCCGGTGCATGATGGACAGCCTGATGACGGGAAAGATATCTTAATGCATGGCAGACCAAATGCTCGTCTTCATCATTTAGCAGACAGGACACCTGGTCCGCATATTTATAAGGAAATCGGTTGTCCAAAGCTTCAAGCGCCCAGCGTCGTACGATTCCATTTCTGTGCATCAGATGATTTACGTAATCGTCGAAATCCCAAAGCTTATTCATTTCAAAATCCTTGCCAGTATGGGTTCACCAATTAAAGGGATTGTCAGTTTTTTTAATCAGATCTTCCGGCATCCAATAATCGCCAGTATCTTTATTCTTCCTTATTTGTCAAAAATAAAGATTTGACCCTTATTATACACCGGATCTATTTCAGGAAAAACGATCATATTGCGGTTATTCTGAACCCTTCTGCTGCGCCAGCAGGCGGGAAAGTCCCTGTGCTGCGCTGTCAATGCTGGAATAGACCACCGGCACCACGATCATGGTCATAAATGTTCCCACCAGCAGGCCGCTTCCGGCCACGATGCCAAGCGGGCTCAGACGCTCCAGGCCCACGGCGGTTTCAAATATCAGGGGTGAAAGGCCGATAACAGTGGAAAAGGTAGTCATCAGGATTGGCCGGATGCGAAGTTCCACGGCGCCGACAATGGCGTCGTTTTTCTTTGTTCCCTGTCTTCTTGCCCTTATGATAAAATCAAGCAGCAGCACGCTGTTGTTGATGATAATTCCCGCCAGGAAAATCATGCCCATGGTGCCGGGCATGCTCATGGGCTTGTCAAACAAGAGAAGCCCCCACATGGAGCCGGCCACGGCCAGGGGAATTGCTGCCATAATGGTTACGGGATGGGCAAAGGATCGGAACATGGCCAGAAGCAGAAAATAGAGCAGCACAATGCCGATGACCAGGGCCTGGCGCAGCTGCTTTTGCGTGCTTTTCATGTCCGATGCGGTTCCGGCAAACTCGATGCTGTAGCCGCCCGGGGCGTCTATGGATGAAACCGCCTTTTTGGCCATGCCCGTGACCTGTGCGATTGTCATGCCGTGGTTGACGCCTGTGACATCAATTGTGGCCTGCAGATCCTCCCGGGTGATAAAGGGCCGCTGCGTTCCCGTTTTTACCTCTGCCACTGCCCGCAGCGGTATCTGTCCGAAATCCGACCCCACGTAAATATGCTCCAGGGCGGACAGGCTGTTGCGATCAGCCAGGCCGTACTGCACCCGGATGGGAATATCGAGGAAGTTTTCAAGCCGCATGGAGGAAACCGGCACACCCTGCAGGGCTGCGCTGACCTGTCTGGAGACTTCTTTTGGGGAGGTGCCGTACATGCGCGCAAGGGCGGGGTCCACGCGCACATCCACCTGTTTCTGATCAAAATGCCAGCTTCTTCGCACATCTGTCAGTCCGCGGACGCCCTGCAGGCGCTGCATGGTTTTGTCTGCCAGACGGGAAAGGATCTCTGGATCCTGTCCGCTTATAATGATATCCACCGGCGCCTTGGTGGTGGCCATGGGCGTGGCCCCGTACTCGCTGACCCGGAAGCTTTTGATCCCCGGTATCTGCCGCAGGTTTTCTCTCCAGGTTTCCTGGATTTCCCAGATGGATTTTTCCCGCCTGGTCCTGTCCACCATCTCCACGGTTATGGATGCCGAGTGTGTGGTGGCCCCGCCGGTGCCGAAGGAAATGGCCCCCGGCTCTGAGCCGATCGCAGAAGAAACCTTTTCGATTCCCGGCTGGGCATAGATTATGTCTTCCACCCGTTTCAGGGTTTTTTTTACCCGCCCTATGCCGTCTGTGGCAGGCAGGTCGAATTCGATAACTGCAACGCCCGTATCCATGGGGGGCATGAGGTCGCCTCCGATAACCGGGGGGATGGTTCGGACCGTGACCACGAAAAAGGCTGCTGCCAGGATCAGGGTGATCACGCGCCAGCGCAGGGTGCCTTTTAAGATAAATACATAGAAGCGCCGGACGCTGTTAACCCAGGTCTCAACCCGGCCGGCCGCGCGTTCCGCGATATTCTTTTTTCCTGTTTTCCGGCCGAGAACCCGCGAGGTCAAAAGCGGCACCAGGGTCAGAGCGATTACCAGCGAGGCCACCATGGTCAGGGAAATGGTCAGGCTGAGCCGGCCGATGGTCCGCTGGGGATAGCCGCCGATAAAGATGATGGGCACCAGAACCGCCACGGTGGTAAGCATGCCTGCGGTAACTGCAAGGGAAATTTCCCGGGCCCCGGTTTCTGCAGCGGTTTTGGCCCCGGGCGGGCTCCCTTTTTCATCCGGGTCCCGGCCTGCGCGGAAGTGGCGGTAAATGTTTTCCAGAGCCACCACAGAGGCGTCCACCACCATGCCGGTTGCCACGATCAGGCCAGAAAGGGTGACCATGTTTAATGTATAAGGAGTGAACCAGAGCACTGCCAGGGTGAAAAGAAACGAAAGCGGAATGCTTATGCCCGCCACCATGGCAGCCCGGGTGTCTGCCAGGAAAAAAAAGATTACAATGCCGGTAAAGATTACGGCCTGGATGATTGAAAGCAGCATGCCGCGCATGTTGATATCTATTAACGGCTGCTGGTCCTGGGTGATTTCAAATGAAATGTCCGGGTAAAGGGCGGCAAGTTCGGGCAGAAAGGATTTGACCCGTTTAATGGCGGCCACGGTGTCGCCGCCCTCGGGCTTGATAATCCCCATGGCTATGGCCTGCTCGCCGTTTCCGTTATAGGCGGAGCGCGGCTCCTGTTCGGTCAGTTCCACCTCTGCTAAATCCGAGATCCGCAGCAGGCCGGAGCCGGGGCGGCGGACGGGTAGCTGTTTGATTTCGCTTAGGTCTTTGAATTCTCCTGCGATGCGCACCAGGTACTCGCTGTCGCCCGGGTAAATATTGCCTGCAGGCGCAGAAATATTCTGTTCGGCAAGCACCCCCATAACTTCGCCGATTGAAACCCCGTGGGCTGCCAGCTCATCCCGGTTAACCCGCACCAGGATTTCCGGCTTGTGCCCGCCGAACACGTCAATGTCAGCCACCCCTTCTATTGCCAGGAGCCTGTTTTGTATCTGGTTTTCAGCCAGAAGCCGTATTTCTGAGAGGTTCCGCCGGCTGTCTTGTTCAGGCTTCAGTGCCAGGGTGAGAAGCGGGCGGGCCGTGGCGTCGCTTAGCCGGTAGAGTTCGGGCTCCTGCGCGTTTTCCGGCAGGTCGGCGCGGATGCGTGCAATGGCGTTCTGCACGTCCAGGATGGCCCGGCCCGGGTCCTTGGAGTAGGAAAATTCGGCCATCACGGACGAGACCTGGTCGCGGTTGGTGCTGCGGATACTTTCCAGCCCGCTTACGGTGTTGATCTCCTTTTCAATGACCTCTGTAATCTTGTCGCTGACATCGTCTGCCGCAGCCCCGGGCTGTACCGTGACCACCACCACCTGGGGCGGAAAAGTGTCAGGAAAAAGATCCGAGGGTGTGCGCAGAAAGCCTATGACTCCCATGGCAGCCACCAGCAGGACCGCTGCGGCTACGGCATATGGGTGATTGAGCGCCGCCCGGGTGGGATTCATTCTACAACCTCGACCTTCTGTCCGGATGATAGCGTGGTCCAGCCCAGGTAGGTGTTTTCGACCACCCTGGTTTCCGCGTCAATTCCGCTAACCGCAGCCCTGTCCCCGGACCGGCCCAATATCTCAACGGAAACTGCCGAAATGCTGTCGCCGTCTGCTGCAAACACGTGGGTTTTTCCCTCCGGGCTTTCTATGAGCGCTGAGGCCGGAACCATTACCACGTCTTTTAGATGCTTGGCAATTACCGTTACCTCCACATAGGCTCCCGGCACAAGATCGGCTGCTGCCTCGCCTTTTGGCAGGATTTCGGCGCGCATCATTTTTGCCTTGTCTATGGCAGGATACATGAGGGTGATTTCAGCCTTGCGGGTGCGGTTGTTTACCTTAAAAACAGCCGGCTCTCCCTTGTTTACCCGGGGCAGATCCTTTTGCGGCACGTCAAAGGCGAGTTTAACCTTTGACTGGTCCTGGACGGTGAACAGGTTTTTCGATGGTGCGGCCATGTCCCCCGGGTCTGCCGAGCGCCGGGTGACAACTCCGTCAAAAGGGCTTTTCAAAATGTAATAGTTGCGCCGGGCGGAAAGCTCTGCCTTTTGTTTTTCCAGGGCCTTAATCTGTTTTTTAATGGCCCGGGATTTTTCACGGGCAGCACTCAGTTTTCCCAGGATATCTGAGAGCCTTTCTTCTGTTTGTTCGGTTTCGGACTCGGAAAGGGCCTTTTTTTCAGCAAGTGCAAGTGCCCGTTTTCTCTCTGCCTGCCAATAATTACGGGACTTTTCAAGCGCTTCTACGGTAGCCCGGTTGCCTGCAAGCTCGGCTTCGGCCTGTTCAATGCGGGCTGATGCCGCTTCAATTGCGTGCTCAACCTCTTTGGCATCAAGTTCGGCAAGAATGTCGCCGGCTTTTACACGATCTCCTTCATCGACTTTTACTTCTTCAATCTCCGCGGTCACCCGGGCAGAAATCCGGGTCTGCCTGGCAGGTTCCACCACGGCCAGGTATTGTTTTTCCAGGGCCAGGTCCCCTTTTTCAGCAGCAGCCACGGTTACAGGCCGGGGCCTGGCGCCGTAGGCCGGGGTTTGCCCCAGTTCCTTTTTCTTCTGCTTGACCAGGAAAAAACCGCCTCCGATCAGGCAGATGACTACGAGCACCGGGATTCCGATGCGAACAGACCGCCGCATTTCGCTTTACTCCTTTTTCAAGAGGTTTTCCTGCCCGCTGCGGGCCGAATGCTTTCTATGCGAAAATTGCCCCGTAAGACATGCCCACGATGGCAGAGAGCACAACTATGATTCCGGCAAAGGTGCCGGTTTTTTTCCACCCCATGACGCTTCCGATGACAATAAGGTTTGGAAGCGAAAGCGCCGGACCTGCCAGAAGCATTGTCAGGGCAGGGCCCTGGCCCATGCCCGATCCCAGAAGTCCCTGCAGGATGGGCACCTCGGTAAGGGTGGCAAAATACATAAGCGCAGAGGCAAGGGCCGCGATGACGTTTGCCTGCACTGAGTTGCCGCCCACCAGGTCGGCAATGTAGCGCTCAGGGATCAGGGCCGTCTCCCCGGGACGTCCCAGGAAAAACCCGGCAAAAATAACGCCTGCAAAAAGCAGCGGGAAGATCTGTTTCATGAAATCCCAGGAGGAGTCCACCCACTGGGAAAGTTCCTCGCGTTTGAACCAGGAATAAAGGATAAAGCCCAGAATTACCAGAAGACCGCCGGTAATGATCCATTTGAGATTAAATATGGTTTTCCAGATCACGGCCGCATCCGCCGTGGGCTTGACAAAAGCTGCAAATATAAGAATCAGGATCAGCACCAGCATAAACAGGGATTCCTGGCCAAGGGATCGCCCCGCGTCTTCTTCGTCCGGCAGATACATCTGGGCGGCCTGGCGTTCTTCATCCTCCTTGCGGAAAATAAAATGCATGGAAAGGCCCACAATGACGGCAAAAAATATGGCGCCCACAGCCCTTGCAAGACCAAGCTGCCAGCCCAGGACCCGTGCTGTGAAAACAATTGCCAGCACGTTGATGGCCGGGCCGGAATACAGAAACGCCGTAGCAGGCCCGATGCCGGCGCCCCGGGAGTAAATGCCTGCAAACAGCGGCAGAACCGTGCAGGAACACACTGCCAGAATGGTTCCTGAAACCGAGGCTACGGAATAAGAAAGACATTTGTTTGCCTGGGCGCCGAAATATTTGAGCACAGATGCCTGGGATACAAACACCGCAATGGCCCCGGCAATAAAAAAAGCCGGAATCAAACAGGTCAATACGTGTTCCCGGGCATATTCCTGCAGCATCATGAAAGCTTCCAGGCCTGACTGGCGTATGATTTCATGATTCCAGGGCACATAATAGGCGACCAGGAAAAAGACCACGAGCAGCAGGAGTTTGTAGCGTTCCTTGATATTCATTGTAATTCTCCCTGATTTATATGATTATGAATATATATCGCTATATCGGAATATATGAATTAAAGTTGTTTTGTCAACAGGGCTGCCCAAAAAGAAGCCTGATAGAATCGTAACAAATTGTTTTTAAACAATTTACGAATCAATCAGGCTGCTTTCTAAATAGCCTTCTTTTTATCCGCAGCAGCAGCTGCCCCCGGGCATGCGGGGAGTGGCACCGGAAAAGTTTTTGTCCCAGGAGTCGGGCTTAAAAATCGTATTTTTCACAGCCTGCTTGACGATATCGAGGTCTTCGGCATCCAGGTTGAAGTCCTTGTTTTTCTCGATGCCGTATTCCGTTACCACCAGGCGCCTGTGCCGGGGAAGAGGTACACCCGCATTCTGCAGTGTAGCCTTGCCGCATCCGATCTCGCATCCGTCTATGACGATCACGGATTCAGCGTCTTTGGCAGACTGGACAAAACCGGAGATGCGGCCGCCGATTCCGGCAAGGCAGAATATTTTGCCGAATCCCTCCGTGGTCAGTTCCACGGCGGCCCGATTTGCAAGCTGGCCAACGTTGGATCCGCCCGAGCAGGGCAGCAGCATGGCGGTGGTGCCTGTTGTCTCGCAGCAGTTTTCAGTCATATTGATCCTCCTTTTTATCATAAGCTTTTTTCAGTATTTCAAGCGGGTGAAACACCCGGATCTCAGGCAGCAGGTGCCGGAACTGAAGCCGGCAGCTAAGACACTCTGTCACAATGGCCTCAGGGGAGGCTGCTCTGATTTTTTCGGCCAGGCGACTGCCGAGCCGGATGGATTCTTCATGGAAGCCTTCCTTGAATCCCAGGCTTCCGCCCATGCCGCAGCAGTCCATGGCCCCGCCCACGCGCGAAATTTCAAGTCCGGGAATGAGAAACAGCAGGCTTTCATAGGGGCTGCCAATGTTTTGCTCACGCTGGTGGCAGGGCGCGAAATAGGCCATGCGGGCATTGGCAGGGCCAAAATTTGTGTCAAGACGCCCCTTTTCATGCAGGTGCTCCAGGTACTGCCCCATGTCCCGGATTTTTTCAGAAAGGCTTATGCGCGCCAGCGGATCGATATCAGAAAAACAGGAATCGTCCTTCAGAATTTTTCCATATACGGATTTTTGAAGCGAAACATGTCGGTTGATGCCCTCTCTTTTATCCGGAATCCTGATTTCATCTTCCCCGGCATTCACCGATTCCTGGTAGGCTCTGGAATAATAAGCGCCTTCCTCGAGCAGATCCTTCATGAAAAACCCGCAGGTAGGGCATGAGCACACCAGATCGCAGCCCGACTTCGCGGCAATCAGAAGTGACTGCAGGTTTTTGCTTACCCGTGTGCGGGTCAGGCCGTATTCTCCCTCCAGCAGGGTGGGCATGCCGCAGCACTGCTGGGGCGGCACATATACCGCAATTCCGTTTTTTTTTAGTACAGCAACTGCGGCCCCGGCCACTTCGGGAAACAGGTATGCGGCCGTACATCCGGCAAAATAGGCAGCCTTCGGATTGCCAGCAGGCTGGCTGGCCAATCCTTTCCTGTTTGCCCATGAGAAAAAATCCTCTTTCGGGAGCCGGGGAAGCTCCCGGTCCCTGGCAATTCCGGCCAGGCGCTTGAGTGTTTTGGCCGCCCCGGGTGCGTTGCACATGGTGTTGAAAAGCCCTGGAAAGCCTCGGCTCCAGCGACCGACGTTCTGCAGGTCGGCCAGCAGGCGGGCTCCCAGGGGCAGGCCCTTTTCCCTGACCCGGGCTATCTTGGACCTTACAATTCCGGCGCGGATGTCTGTACACGGACACAGAACGCACAGGGTGCACAAATCTGCCAGCCGGTGCAGATCTTTTTCTGCAGGCGGCAGGCCGGTTTGTTTTTCCCTGTCATAAAGCCTGTAGAGCTCGGGGAAAAACAGACAGCTTTCATCCATTAAAAAGCGGCAGGTGTCACAGTCCGCACAAGTATCTACAACCTGTCTGAGAAAGCTGTATGATGACTTCTGTTCCTGATACGCCTCTTTGGTCAAAGCGGTTAAAATCCTTTTGAATTTTTCAGCAGCACGGATTTTTTTCACGCCGTCCTGCCAGACATGCTGCCTGTTTTTTCAGGGGCGCAAACACGGCGCGCACCAGCAGGTACACCGACACCACAAAAAAGAAAAGATCCCGGATCACGGTCAACAGGTTTGCCGGGCCATGGGTGGCCTGGGTGGAAAAGCAGCCGCAGTGAACATCTAATCCCCGGATCTGGTTAAATACCAGGGCTGCTGTAAACGCTGCCATCAAAAGTGCGCAGATCAGTGCGGCCCCGGGCAGCCAGGCTCCTGTAATAAGGCAAAGTCCTGCTGCCAGTTCAACCCACGGCAGAACCAGGGCAACGAGGTTGACCGCGAAATCGGGCAGAATCTGATAGTTGTAGACTGCTTCTGCAAAAGCCTGCGGATTTAAGATCTTGTCATAGCTGGCATACAAAAACACCACGCCCATGAAAATTCTTGCAACAGCAAACCAGGTTTTCTCTGTTTTTAAAAAATGCGCCTTATTCATTGCCATGGTCTCTGGTTTGTGTGGGAAGCCCTGCCTGCTGCCATTTTGTCCAGCCGTCTACCAGTACACGGGCGTCTTCAAACCCCATATCGGCAAGAAATAACGCCAGCTCGTGGCTAAGTTCACAGCTTTCCCCGTCGCAGTAGCAAATGATGCTTTTCCCGCCCTCCAACTGGTCTGCGACTTCCATGAAGCGCTCATCTACATCCTGCCAGGGCAGACTTACTGCTCCTTTGATGCGGCCCTGGTCATACTGGCTTTTGGGGCGGGCGTCCACGAACACGGCCTCGTTTTCCGCATACAGGCGGCTGGCCTCTTTTAAGCTGATCACAAGGCTGTGTCCTGAATCATCTGCAAAGCGAGAATCCGTGGACCAGTCACCCACAAAGGCTATGCCGTCTTCGCGCACCAGGTTTACGCAGACCGCAAGTATGCAGGCCGCGGCGATTATTGCCGCCGCCTGTCCCATGGCCTTTATCAGCCTTGCCCTGCCTGGTTCCATATTTTCTGAGGCCCCTGTTTCAGGTTCTTTTGTTTTTGGCTGCTGCCGGCTCACAGGTCCTGATATTTTTCCGGCGTATCCACCCCGAGATCGGAAAGGTTTTTGACAATTGTTTTCTTGTCCATAAATCCGGTGTGGCGCCGGATCTCCTTTCCTTTTTCATTGAAAAAGATCTGGGTGGGAATGGCGCGGATGCCGTATTTTTTTGCAGCTTCGGGTTTTTTCCACACATCGATGAAAATGATCTCTGCCCGTCCTTCATACTCTTTTTTCAATTCCTCCAGGATCGGGGCCATCATCTTGCAGGGCATGCACTTGTCCGCACCCAGATCCAGCATGACGGCACTGCCGGGAGCAGGCGACTTTCCCGCGGTCTCCTGCGAATCGGATTGAGAAGCAGATCGGAACAGGGTTTCTGCCTGCAGCAATCCCAATACTCCTGCGGCTGCAACAACTGCCGCAGCAACTATAATGATTTTTTTTGATTTTGGTTTCATAGGTACCTTGTCTGAATTGTCGGTATAAAAAATATGTTTGGCTTACGGCTTTTACCCGAAGTTAAATCCCGCAAGACATGGAGCATAACCGCTGGCGGATCCTTAAAATACTGTGTGCCTCCCAGCTCTGAATTCAGGTAAGGCAGGGCGGCCGAAATGTCCTGATCCAGCCGGGCAACGCAGTGAACCGATTCAAAGCTCGGGTTGCATTCCGGCCGGAAGATGTCTTTGGTGTAGGACTGAAGCAGCATTTTGCTTTTTCCTCATCTAATATAAAAGTGTCTTCCTGCCCTGTTACTTGATCCATTTCAGAATATCGTCTTTACCGGGGATTTTGCCCACAATCTTTACCTCTCCGTCCACCACCACTGCAGGGGTGCCGAAAACACCGTATTTGGCGATTTCCATGGTGTCGGTCACTTTTTCCACGTTTGCTTCCACGCCTGCCTCGGAGACGGCATGTTTGACGTTTTCCTCTGTCTGCTGACATTTGGGGCACCCGGGTCCCAAAACCTTGATTTCCATGATTGCTCTCCTTTTTGATTTTATGATGTTTCTTGTAAATCGGGGGAATGATGAACCGATTCAATATTTCGTCAAATTTGAATATAATAATTTATTTGCCTCTTCAAGCCCCGGTCTTTTTCGCCTTGGGAGCCTGGAGGCGGCAAATATTTTCGCGCCGGACATGCGGAAGTCTGCCGGTCAGTTCCGTGACTTCCGCGTCGTCTTCGAGCCAGTGATGGAGGTTGCCCAGCATGCAGGCTGCATAAGGGCTCTCAGAGCCGTCTGACAGGGTATAGTTAACCCAGAGACCGTCTTTCTTATATGTTGCCAGCCCGGCCTCCTCCAGGATCTTTAAATGCTTGCTGGCAGTGGACTGGGCGACTCCCAGGGCTTCCTGTATTTCGCATACGCACATCTGCCTGCGCTGGAGCATTTTAAGTATCTTTACGCGCGTGGGATCTGACAAAGCCTTCATTACTCTGGTGAATTTTTTCATTTTTCTACCCCGGGCCGCACCGGCCTTCCAATGACATTTTATATCGCTGAAGTATAATATATAGATAAAATTTCCGCTTGTCAAGCCACGTCCATTGACAGAAACCGTGAATAATCTTGACAATATATGAAGTCAGGTGTTATAAACATAATTTTATATTTAATTGAATTTATATAATAAAATCATAAACCCATGCGGCGAGGCTCAAAACTGTTTATATGAAAAAACATCTCTCTTTTAATGAAAAACTCGGTATTCTGAAACTATCCATAGCTTTTTTTACTATAATTTCAATACCTTTTTTTACAACCGGATGCGCATCCATTTCGGGATGGGCGGATAAAACTTTTCCTTTGATCAAAGACGACGGAGAACCGGAAGTCTCTGATGATAAGCAGGCAGAAAGCCAAGAAGAGGAGAAGGAGAAAACCGCTGAAGATGAAAAAGACCGGGAAAAGAAGGTTGAATACTTACCGGTCATGCCAATGAAAAAAATACCTGAGGATTCAGAGCAACAGACCCAGGAGGAAGACAAGACCATACGCATACAATCCCGTTTTGACAAGTCTCTGGAATTCTACCAGTCCGCCCAGGACTACTGGCAGCAGGGGGAGCTTGAAAAAGCACTGGAAGCCCTGGACAATGCATATGCTCTTATAGTCAACACCGAAACCGTGGATGAGCCCAAATTCAGTCAACAGAAAGACGACCTGCGCTTTATGATTTCAAAGCGCATTCTTGAAATCTATGCATCCCGCTATACAACGGTCAAGGGGAACCATAACGCAATTCCCCTTTCATCAGACAACGAGAACGTGGAAAAAGAAATCCTGCGTTTTACAGATGGCCCAGCCAGAAAATTTTTTATAAACTCCTACCGGCGATCCGGCATGTACCGTCCTTATATCGTGAAAAAACTCAAGGAAGCAGGTCTGCCTGAAGAGCTGTCCTGGCTGCCTCTTGTGGAAAGCGGCTTTAAGACCAATGCGCTTTCCTCGGCAAGAGCCCTGGGAATGTGGCAGTTTATCGCCTCAACAGGCAGCAAGTACGGTCTTGAAAGAAACCGATACATTGATGAAAGACTGGATTTTATCAAATCCACGGATGCCGCCATCGAATACTTAACAGAGCTCCATGAAATCTTCGGGGACTGGAAAACAGCACTTGCGGCTTACAATTGCGGCGCAGGCCGGGTTCTTTCCGTAATACGCACCCAGAATATTAATTATCTTGACGACTTCTGGGATCTTTACCAGCGGCTGCCCATGGAGACCGCAAGCTATGTGCCCAAATTCATGGCCACGCTCCATATAATCAACAACAAGGAGCAGTATGGCCTTGACGAAATCGAGGTGGAACCGGAGCTTGAATTTGAAACCGTGGAGATAGATAAGCAGGCTGCGCTAAAAGACATTGCAGAAGTATTGGACATTGAGGAGGACAAACTCAAGCAGCTTAACCCGGAACTCAGATACAAACTTCTGCCCAATGAAAGCTACAGCCTTCGGATTCCGTCTGGAAACAAAGAAACCCTGCTCGCAAAGCTCGACGAAATAGAAGAACAGTATCAAAGCCCACATAACATCCTGTATCACCGGGTAAGAAAAGGAGACACCCTGTCAAAAATCGCCTCCAGATACAATACCACGGCAAGAAAAATTTCTTGGTACAACAATATTGAAATGGAAGACTATATCGTGGCCGGACAGTTGCTGAAAATTCCGCAACCGGGAGCCTACGCTTCGCGCAGCCAGCCCCAGGAACAGGGACGTTTAACAGATTACCGGGTCAAACGCGGAGATTCCCTGTGGGTGCTGGCAAAACGATATAACACAACTACCGGGAAAATCCAGGAGTTAAACAATTTGAATTCCGTGAACCTCCATATAGGCCAGAAGCTTAAAATACCCTCTGGAAAAGAAGCAGAGAAAAGCTCTTATCAGGTAAAACAAGGCGATTCACCATATACCATTGCCAAACGCCACAATATAAATGTTAAGCAGCTTCTTTCTATAAACGGCCTGAGCAAAAACTCCCGCATCTATCCGGGCCAGACCCTTTATCTTGAATAATCCGGAATAATCCGGTTCTGCAGACATTATTGAAAAACGGTTTTGCATAAAATGCACGGGCGTCACTTTCTTATAATTCTGACACTGATCACCGCTGTTGATCTTATTGTCCCGTATTTCCTTATCGGCGACATCCCATCTTTGCGGGCAAGCTTTCTGTTCTGGACCGTGCTGACATCCCTGGTAATCATATTTGCAGTCATATACACCAGCCAGTGGGGTAAAAGACCGTGAAACCCCTGTACGTATGGATAGCAATGCTCGGCTGGACAGCCGCGGCCCTGTGGATAGCTGCTGCTGCAAGAAAAAACATGAAACCCGGAGCCAGTGAATTTTTCATAGGCGGCCGAAGGCTCCGGGGTTTTGTTTCGGGCATGACATATGCGGCTACCACCTACAGCGCGTTCATGCTCGTTGGTCTTGTGGGCTTAACCTATCGCTCGGGAGTCGGGGCCCTGGGCTTTGAAATGACCTATCTTATATTTACCGTGCTTTTTCTGATAACCTTCGGGCCCCGTTTCTGGATAGTAGGCAACTGGTACGGCCACATAACCCCGCCGGAACTTCTTTCCAACCGCTACAAAAACAGGTGGGTGGCTGTAGTAGCCGCGGCTGTCTCCTTTTTCATGCTTATACCCTATGCATCGGTTCAACTGATGGGGATGGGTTTTTTGGTGGAGGGAATCACCGGCGGACAGATACCTTTTATGGCCGGGGTCTTTATTATGGCGGCTCTTTCGGGATTTTCAGCGCTTTGGGCCGGCATGCGCTCGGTGGCATGGACGGATGCATTCCAGGCAGTGACCATGATGGTAACTTCCGTGATTGCCCTGCTGTTTACATTTTATCATTTTTTCGGCTCTCCGGTCCTGTTTGCAGCCGCAGCAGAACAAAAAATCCCTGAACTTTTAAAGTTTGACTGGTCGCCGGAATTCTTTATCGGCCTGACCCTTCCATGGGCCTTTTTCGCCCTTACCAACCCGCAGGTATCCCAGCGCATGTATATACCCGAGTCCATTGTCAGCTTAAAGCGCATGGTAATCTATTTTGCCCTGTTCGGCTTTTTATATACAATTATCAGCACTCTTTTCGGCCTGGAGGCGGCCATAATCTTTCCCGGCCTTGAAAATCCGGACAAAGCAATGCCGCACATGCTCGGCCAGGTCCCGGCGCTGCTGGGCATCATAATATTTGTGGGCATATTTGCCGCTGCCACCTCAACTCTCGGATCGATTATTCTTACACTGGGCTCTCTTTTTGCCCGCGATATTGCCAGAAACCTCAATCCGGAAATATCAGAAGAAACCGAACGCAGCCTCGGAAAAGTTGTAATACTGTTTCTGCTGGTCGCCTGCATGATATTTGCCTGGTTTCAGCCGGGACTAATCACGGTTATATCAAGCATGGCCTCGGGCGGCCTTCTGGTGATGGCGCCTGCGATTATTGCAGCTTTTTTCTGGGCCCGTGCCACGGCTGCAGGCGCTCTTGTGTCCATGATCATAGGAGCAATTGCAACCGGGGCAATGTATCTTGCCGGATTCTATCCGCTGGGGTGGTGGCCGTCGGTATGGGGCGGCGGCATAACCGTGGTCCTTTTTATCGCAGTAAGCCTTTTGACTGCCCCTCCTGACGATGCCCGGGATTTTATAAATGCAGTTGAAAAACAGCTTGTGGCTTATCGGTTCCGCGCCACTGCGGCAGAATCCCGCCATAATCCTTAAAAATCGACCTGCCCCCCAAACCGTTTATCCCGTATTTCGCCCCGCGAGTTCAAGGCCCTTATCAAAAGCTTTCATATTGATATCAAAGGCCTTGGGGAAACGCTCGCGCAGCACCGGTTCCATCACTTCCCGGTCCAGGGGAACAACGCCGGCTCCGGCAAGAGCGCCAGCAAGTATAACATTGGCTATAATCGGATTGCCAAGTTTACGCGCTTCTTCTGTTGCCGGCACCACCCATGTTTTAGCAGACAGCGCTGTTATGTCTTCTATGAGCTTGTCCACGGACGGATATTTTATCCCCTGGCCGGTTGTATCCATGGGCTGTATCGCCCTGGGATTAACAATGGTTCTTACATCGGGGTTCCCGTATTGAGCAAGCATGCGCATGGTTTCCATGGGCTCCATTCCCACTATGACATCCGCCCGCCCTTCCGGGACAATGGGACTTGCCTGGATGTCTTTTGAGATCCGTATATAATTGATAACCGAGCCTCCCCGCTGCTGGGCGGGATATGTCTGGGAAAAAGTAACCTTGTAGCCCTGGTTAATCAGGGCATTGCACACCAGAAAAGAAGTCATGACATTGCCCTGGCCGGCAACCCCGATAACAATCAGGCTGAAAGGGTCTTTGATCAGTTCTTCCATGGTTTATTATGCCTCCCGGCTATTTTGTTTGCTTTGACTTACCGGTGTTTTTTCAATAGCTCCCTGCGGGCAAATCTGGGCACACAATCCACATCCGCAGCAAAGATCCTCGTCTATTTCCGATTTGCCGGCCTGTTCATTCCATATCAGTCCGGGACAGCGGAATATTCTGACGCATAAACGATCACATCCGCAGCTTTCACCAAGACATTTATCCGGGTTAACCCTCATTTCATAAGGCCTGCCTTCTCTTCTGGCCCTCTGCAGCTCGCATTCCCGCCGCATGATTACGACCCTGGGGCCGTTGTCCTCATCTGCCAGCACATCGAGCATTACCCTGGTAGTATTTTCAATTTCAAAGGGATCGCATATTTCAACCCTTATGCCGAGTGTCCTGCAGATATCCTCAACAGAAACCGATTTTCCCTGCTCCCCCATTGCAGTCATTCCCGTGCCCGGGTGCGGCTGGAAGCCTGTCATGGCAGTAGCGCTGTTGTCATAGACCACAAAGGTTGCATTGGATCCGTTCCAGACGGCATTTATCAGCGCCGGGATTCCGGCATGAAAAAATGTTGAATCCCCAATTCCTCCCACTACCGGCTGATCAAAACCAAAACGTGCCAGTTTTCCGTAGCCGTCTGCAAGCCCGATACCGCCGCCCATTGCACCGCCTATTTTGGCGGCAAAATAACCGCCCGGACCGTAGCCCGCACTCATGCACCCGTTATCAGCGGTTGCAAAGCCGTCACGTCCGTCGAGTTTAAGCGCGCGATGAATCGCCCAGTAGCTGCCCCTGTGAGGACAGCCCGGGCACAAGGTTCCCAGCCGCAAAACAACTTCCTCCTGTGAGGCGGCTGTGACTTTTTCGGTATATTCCGTGTCCCGGGCCTGGTAATCAACCCCTGTAAGGCCGGCTATAGCCTTTAATGCCTCATCAGGGGTAATCTCACCTGTAGCGGGTATATGGCCCGAGCGTTTGCCGAAGAACATGGGACGGGGACCAGACGGTCCAAGCCCTGCTGTCATTTCCATAACGCTTTGCTCAACAAACGGATGGACTTCTTCGATAAAAAGGACCTGCTGTGTTTTGTTAAGATATTTTTCAACCAACTTTTCAGGCAGAGGCCAGATAGTGCCTAGTTTTAATACCCCCACCCTGTGATCCAGACCAAGTATCCGGACCGCCTCCATGGTATAAAGAAATGATGCCCCGCAGCTTATGACAAGCAGCTCTGGTTCGCCAGGGCCGATATAACGGTTAAACGGCGAAGCTTCAAATCTTTCCATGGCCATGGCCAGCCTGTCATGGGCCCGAGCGTGAAGCTCCATCCGGTCTGCAGGCGGAATCCTTGGTATAAGATCAAAATGCGCCCTGTGCTCTTTTAACGGAAGCTCGCCCAGGGTGACATTACCATGTGTATGGGATATCTTGGAAACCGTTCTCAACATGACCATGCAGTTTAGCTCCTCTGAAAGGTCAAACAGCCACCTGGTCATGTCCTTGGCCTCCTGAAAGTCTCCTGGCTCAAGCATGGGGACATCAAGCATTTTTGCAACATGCCGGGTATCCTGCTCATTGGGGCTTGCCCTGCGCCCGGGATCATCAGCATTAACCAGCACCAAACCGCTTCCGCCCCGAAGACTGTTGGACATAAGCGTGGATATAAAATCCACTACCGTATTGGTTCCGTTCTGCTTCATGGAGGCCATGGCACGAACCCCGGCAGTAGATGCTGCAGCGACATTCATAAGGGCCACCATCTCATTTATCGACCATTCCGCATAAATATTCCTGCGTTTGCCTGCCCCGGCCAGGGTGGGCAGAATCTCCGAGGATGGTGTGCCGGGATAGGCCGCGGCAAATCCTATCCCTGCTTCTATCGCCCCGCGTGCAATCGCCTCATTGCCCATCAGCATCAGGGTTTTTCCGGGTGCATCAACATCAATGTCCGGCATAACTGTTTACCTCCGTATTGTAAACGTTTCCTGTTTTTTCACCCACCCTACCCGATTTCTTTGCTTTTGTCGAATTTTGCCCAAATAATACCAAAATAACAACAACCTCCCCGCAAATCACAAATAAAGAGATTCGATACTTGAAAGCCGCATTTGGTTGTGTTATTAAATCGGCCAGCAGTTTTTGATGCCCCCGTAGCTCAGTGGATAGAGCAATGGATTCCTAATCCATGTGCCGCAGGTT